>JBMYQA010000204.1:0-11239 GCA_049600855.1 Flammeovirgaceae bacterium
AATATTAGCATTCACTGTTAAGCATAAAAAGAAAGTATCAAATGCTCAACCTCCTAAAAACTTACAATTTCATGATAAAAACAAGACCAATAATGGACTTCAATTTCATGCCGAAGATGATAATGAAGATGATTGAGCCATAATACAGCCCAAAAACATACTTTTCATTTGCTGTTTTATTCAAAAACTCAATGGGCTGCCATATTTTTAATGGAAGATTGATGGCATCTCCCTCAGAATCTATGCGAACATAATAGACCTTGGTTTCGCCTTCTTTAATGTTTAGGGTAAAGGTAAAGCCTCTTGTTTCTACTTCTCTGTAATGATAGGGAAAGGCGTCGCCCGTTTGAAATTCTTTATAGGTATGATCACTTTGGGGCTCAAAAAAGCGAATATCGTTAATTGTGGCATTACGTGTATCTAACAGAAAAGTCTCATTTTCAAGGCATTCATTCTTTACAATGATTCTTAACCACAATATCGCTCGTTCATGATATTCTAAATAAATGGCTCCATTGTTAGGCTTAAAAAAATCTCCTTCTTTTACATCTTTAAAAGATAGTAAAAGAGATGAATCTTTAAATACCTCTAATTTTGGAATCACATCCACTTCTTTCAAGTCATCAGACAACACCACTTGTCCATAACTTAATGGAATTGATCCTAAAATAAGCATCAAAAGGCCTATTAACCTGTAATAATTCAGCATTTAAGGAGGAGACTAGCTGTTAGTGATTACTATTTGAATGCCCAATTTATCGACTTCGTTTAACTGTTGTTAGCAAGATGTTATAAATCTAGCATTTTTTCAATAAAAATGGATTTGAATTATCCGCATTTAAGCATTCGCCAGCATTAAAGCGATAACTTTAAGGTAAAATCAAGATTTATTCCCAATCACCATGATATTCTCAGAAACTTGATGCGATACCAACAACTGCCGCCCATTATCCAATTTTAATTCTAACGATTCATCAAATTCGATCCGCTCAATTACTTGCATCTCAGTTCCTATTCCAACCTCAATTTTATCTAAATATTTCAAAAAAGCTTGACTGCTATCTTTCACGGCCACCACCGTTAATGAAACATGCAATGCTGCATTACTTAAACAAATAGCTGGTTGCGAATGAAACTTTCCCTCAGCATCAGGAATTGGGTCTCCGTGAGGATCTACTGTTGGATAGCCTAAAAACTCATCTAGCCGCTCAATCATCCGCTTTGATCGGATGTGCTCTAGTTGTTCGGCAACCTCGTGAACTTCATCCCATTTGAAATTGAGTTTCTCCACCAAAAACACTTCCCATAAACGGTGTTTTCTGATGAGCCACAATGCTGACTTTTTGCCCGATTCAGAAAGTTGAGCCCCTTTATATTTGATATAGTTTACCGCATGTTTGCCATCTAACTTTTTGAGCATATCTGTGACTGAAGCAGGAGAAGTTTTTAACAGTTCAGCAATAGCATTTGTGGAAACAACTTCTGATTTTTCAGATAATTTATAGATTGCTTTCAAGTAGTTTTCTTCGGCAGAACTAAAATCCATACGTTATTTTTTATATTGAATGAAGGCTTTTTTTGATGAAAGCAAAATACGTCAAAAGCAATCGAAAAACCTATCTATATCCCATGCTCTTCCTTTCATTTAGACTACCCTTACAACCAATACGTTCAATTTGCCAAGTAGAATTTTGAATACTTTTAAACAAACGAATAACTTTTTGAATTTTTACGACTAAAACACCTATCCATTTATATAGTTTTAAATTAAACCAGCAGTTCTTTTCATATTAACACAATACATTGATTATTAATTCTTTACACTTAAAGTACAGCTAGCTCACACAATCGGTAATTCACCACTTATCAAAAAATGGACTAATACTTTTGTCTTTCCGAAAATTACGACTGTCTTTGTATGAAGAGACACTTACCAAAAACTTCTCGATGTGTGAACATCAAAACTCCATTAAAAAGTTAAGCGAAATGGAACAGAATAGTAGTAATCCCTTTTCGCTTAGCAGACTGACTAAATGACTACTTTTTAGCAACATGAACTTGAATGGTTGGTTTCATACTCTATGAAATTGATGATTCAAGATTTACCCTACACAAAAGTCTGGATTAAGCTGATGCCGTTTTTTGCTCTAAAAACGACACTACGGCGTTTGCGCTTTCTCCATGCGATGGCTTTTCCCCAATAGGAAGATAGGCACAACCGACAACGATCCTTGCTTCAAGTTAGCATCTAACTTGGACTTATCTAATTTGACAAACGATGTGCAGTACAATACCTATTTAGGCTAATGATTATAACAAGAAATGCTAAAAAATTGAGTTTTAAGCTCTCAAAATATCCGTAATGGAAACTATCACACAATGCGGATGATGAATGAAAATTTGAGAAAGTCTATGAGAATGGACTCGCTCAGGTTTAGATAAGTGTCTCAAACTTAATAAGAAAGGCCCCATTTTTTAATGGGGTTTTTCTATGGACTTTTCTTGTAGAATGGTGAGCATTGGAGCATATCTAATTAGAAAAATCGGCTGTGAAAGTTCACTAAAAACAACTCATCAGTTGCACGGGTCATCGCTGTATACAGCCAACGCATCCATTCTACATTCACCATATCATTATTCACATATCCTTGATCCACAAATACGGCATTCCATTGCCCACCTTGTGATTTATGGCAAGTGAGCGCATAAGCATACTTTACTTGTAGTGCATTCAAATGCTCATCTGCCCTTACCATAGCCATTTGTTCCTCTTTGGTATCACATTCGATATACTCCAGCAACACCTGATTCTGTAATTCCCGAAATTCATCTTGAGTTAAGGCTGGCGTATAAGAATGAAGCGTATCCAACATCACTTTTGCCTCAAAATGGTCATGATCTGGATAATCAACTAAGCGTAAAGTTAAGTCGGCAAAACGCAGCCCATATTTCTCATCAAAATTATTCACGCGCATCACCTCTACATATTCACCATTGGCTAAAAAGCCAGCTTTGGAATCTAAAGGCAACCAATCGTAATTGTTTTTTACAATCATCAGGTAATCACCTGCCTCAATTTCATTCTCTCTAAAATGAATTTGCTGACGAATAAACTTGTTATACATCGTAGCAGATTTATTAGAACGAGTAATCACACAGGTATTTTCAACACCAAATTTATCGTACGCATAGCGCAAACCATCTTCCATCCGGTTACCCTGCATACTGAATACGTCGGTATACGACTTTGTAGTGAGTTTGACTGCTACCTTTGCTTTCGCAATCTGATCCCTGAGTGTTGTTGCATTCAATAAAATTCCAGATTTACTTCCTTGCCGTACTACTTCTGTCAACAAATGGTCCGTTACCTGTAAATCGTGATCTTTTCTCAAGTGATCGATGTTTAAAGCTGGGCTAATGTCTTGATGGACAGGAGGTAATTGAGCCGTATCTCCAATCAGAATTAATTTATTTCCAGAAAAGTGTTCTTCAAAAACATAATCGATCAAACTCGTTAATAACCCCACTCGCCCAAATTCAGATGAATTGTTAATCATGGAAGCTTCATCCACTAAATAAATGGTATTTTTCGATTTGTTCTTCAATCGTTTAAATACCATTCTTCCAGATTTGGGGTCTTCTTTTGCTGAAAAAATAATCTTGTGAATGGTAAACGCCTTTCGAAGTGCATAGACAGACATCACTTTAGCGGCACGCCCCGTTGGTGCTAAGAGCACAAATTTATAATCTAATTTAGGCAACACTTTCACCAAGGCACTCACTACAGAAGTTTTACCAGTACCTGCATACCCTTTCAATACAAAGGTCTTGCGCGGTGTATTTTGGTCTAATAAGAACGTATCGAGTAGATGAAAAAGCTTGGCCTGGCTTTTCGTAGCCTTAAAAGGAAAACGACCAACGAGTTGTTCAGATGGTTTTTGCATTTTTATATGAGTTTTTCTTCATTTTTTATTCAAAAGCAAAATTTATTGCTTGCCCTCAAAATCTTGCGTCTCTTCAGTTTATTACATTTTCCTTTTTTTCTTGCAGCTAAGTTTTTCGACTAGCCTAGCAACTTTTACAAATGAAAATGATGATATCCAGAAAATCACTGACATATCATCACTTCAACGTAAATCTCTACAAAAAAAGTAAACAATTTCATCTCAAAACCATACATCTGCTAAAATATTGAAAATGAATAAAAATCTTAAAAAAGCAGGCTTTATTACTTAATTACCATACTTTCCTTTAAAAGTCCTAATTTTGTTATGCAATCAATTCATACTACCACCTCAAACGTTACCATCATGAGCAATCAATACAAACAACTCATTACCATTTTAGGATTATTCATTTTCATTCCTTTCACCGCATTTGCTGGTGGAAACGATGAAGTAGTTGCCAATACCACTTTTGATGCGATTATTGGAAAAACATTAAAGGTGACTCATGTCGATTGGCAAGGGGTAAATTTGCCTGCTACAACGCACTTTGAGATTGAATTCATAGATAAAGCGAATTGTGTAATTTTAATTAATGGACAAAAGCATGAAGGCACTTGGGCATACAACAGCCGAAAGGATTGCATTGATGTAAAAAACAGTGTTTTTGGCTCTATAAAGCAATTTTCTTATGAAAAATCTGGGCCACAAATTAATATATTACAACGCGTGAACGAAGAGCAAATGCACCGCATGATTAAGGCAGCATTACGCTAATTAGCGTTTATCTTTCAGTCTCCAAGCCCACAAAGCTTTACATTCTATCACTTCTTCCCCCGTTTCATCAGTTACAGTAACTGCCACCCAAGTTTCGCCCTTATCCGTTGTGTGAATTTGTTCGATTTGGGCGTTTGTTAATGTGGCTACAGCCTTCATATCACCAAGCGTTCTTCGAACAAAATTGGTATTTAGTGTTTTAATCAAGGGGACTTTCGAATCAGGAATATTCATTCCTACTAAAATGCCTGTTGCGGTTTCAGCTAATAAGATCATAGCTGCTGCGTGTATCTGGCCGATGTGATTTCTAATCTTTTTTCGATTTTTTAAAGAAGCCACTAACTTTGCATGGCCTAGCTCTTCGAAGTGAATTTGACTAGTTCCCACCAGTTTCACCGCATTTCCGATAGCTTTATCAATGAGCCATGCCTGCATAAACTTAGGATAGGCTTCTACTCTTTTTAATGCTCGTGTTAATTTATTTGGCGTATTTTCCATAATTAAAAGTCGAAATTTAGATGAAAGACCTCATTCCAATTTCGATGATCTATTCCAGTTCCATACTTTTTAAGATCATCTAAAAATTGAAGCCGAGGTACCATCACCGCGCCAAGGCTTTCTAAATGTGGCGTATGTACTTGGCAATCAATGAAATGGTAATTTTGCTCTTGCAGATTTTTAGCTAAATAAATCAAAGCTACTTTTGACGCATTACTTACTTTCGAAAACATGGATTCGCCAAAAAAGCATTTCCCAAGATTGCCTCCGTATAAACCGCCAACAAGTTCGCCTTTTTTCCAAACTTCTACCGAATGTATAAAACCCTGATGATGTAATTCTAAATAAGCATCAATCATTTCCTCGGAAATCCAAGTTCCTTGCTGCCCTGGTCGGTAAATACTTTTACATCCATAAATCACCTCTAAAAAAGCTTGATCGAACGTAATTTCAAACTCTTGTTTTCGCAGCACTTGGCGCATACTTTTAGACACCTTAATAGCATTCGGATAGATCACGCATCTAGGGTCAGGCGACCACCATAGAATCGGTTCAGCAGGATTGAACCAAGGAAAAATTCCTTTCTGATAAGCCAATAACAAGCGTTGAGGGGTTAAATCTCCTCCAATAGCCAAAATGCCTGACCCATCGGCTAAATAGGCTGGTGGAAAGTATAGTTTATTCTCGTCTAATTCAAAAATAGGCATAAATAATCCATGCTTTTATGCAGTTAATTTATCGTCTGTACAGCAGCATTCATTCACTGGTTTGCCCAATAAATCATGCAGATCACCTCATTGCACAATTTTGTTTTAATGAATAGTATCATTAACATTGAAAAATCATCATTAATCAATAATTCTATTAGCCTTCTAAAAATAAGTATTGACTTATACCAAAAAATAGTATTAAATTCATAGCAATAAAACCCTAATATACACCAAGAATTCAGTAATACAAGCATAATACAATCAAAATATGGAAACAGATTATTCACCCATATTAATCTATGGTTCTTATGGTTATACGGGTAATTTAATTGCAGAACTAGCTGTGGCTGAGGGCTTAAAGCCAATCTTAGCTGGGCGTAATGAGCAACTGCTTAAAGCTCAGGCAGATCGTCTAAAACTCAAACACATCGCATTTTCTTTGGATCAATCTGAACAGCTCAATCAGGCGCTCGCTACCGTAGATATTGTACTCCATATTGCAGGGCCTTATGCACACACCACCAAAACCATGTTGGCTGCATGCATGCGTCAAAAAACACATTATTTAGATATTACAGGAGAACTTGAAGTGTTTGAATGGTTAGCCAGTCAACAACAAGCCCTTAAAGAGGCTGGTATTGTTGCCATACCCGGTACTGGTTTTGATGTGGTACCCACTGACTGCCTTGCCGCATATCTTAAAAAGCGTTTACCAACTGCATCCCATTTGGAGCTTGCGTTTATGGGCGCAGGAGAGATTTCGAGGGGTACAGCTTTAACCATGGTTGAAAATATTAGCCAAGGAGGAATGATCCGTAGAAATGGCACCCTGACTCCTGTTCCAGCAGCTTATCAAACAAAAGAAATTAACTTTGGTGAGCGCATAGCATCAGCAGTTACCATTCCTTGGGGAGATGTATCCACAGCCTATCACAGCACGCAGATTCCAAATATTATGGTATATTTTGCTGTGGATAGCACCACTAAACTTTTCATTAAATCATCGCGATACATAGGTTGGTTAATGGGAACTGCTCCTATCCAAAGTTTTCTGAAAGGACAAGTACGCAAAAAGGTTAAAGGCCCTTCGCAACAGACGCGAGAGCAGACAAAAAGTTATGTTTGGGGAAAAGCAAAAGATGGGCAAAGCCAACAAACCGTAGAAGCAAGACTGGAAACTCCAGAAGCTTATAAATTGACAGCGTTAACTTGTTTAAGGAGTGCACAAAAGCTGCTAAAATCACCATTACCACCAGGTTTTTATACGCCATCTTTAGCCTTTGGAGCTGATTTTATTTTAGAGTTTGATGGTGTTAAACGTATTGATATCGAACAATAAAGCGTTCATAAACTAGATTCTAACAACCAAGTTTTGAAAAAACTTATCGCCAGATTACAAGAATCGCTTGCTCAAAGCGATCGAAAAGGAACCTTTCCTGTGCCAGAGTGCCACGGAAGGCGTTTTGTCATTCCAGATATCCATGGTTGCTCCAATACGTTCAGGGAATTAGTTGAAAAAATCGCATTAACTGAAGACGATCAATTATTCTTAATTGGCGATTACATTGATAAAGGACTTGATAGCAAAGGCGTATTAGATTTCATCAGTGAATTAGATGAGAATAACATGATGCTCTATCCTATTCGGGGCAATCATGAACAGATGTTTCTCGATATCTCTAAAAAAAATGCTTATATGATTGAATCATACGCCAAACGAGAACGCTTAACGAATCTATTAGATGGTCAAAAAATTAAAGAGCCCTATCGTAGTTTTTTTGAATGTTTGCCTTATTACTACGAGTTAAAGGATTTTTACATTGTACATGCGGGTTTTAACTTTAAAGCGGCCAATCCATTTGAAGATTTTGAGGAAATGCTCTGGATCCGGGATTATACAGCTGATCCTGACTGGGTTGGAAGTAAATCCATTTTACATGGTCATACGCCTTCTTATAAAAGTGTAATTATGGAGTGTATTCAAAATCATTATTCCGTTATCCCACTAGATAATGGATGTGTATTTTCAAATGGAGGTTTTAATGAAAACTACGGCAATCTGATTTGTTTAAACCTAGATACTTATGAAGTGATTGTCCAGCCTAATATCAATGATATTGTTCGGTAAGCATTTTTGTGAGTTTGCGATTTACCATTCGTGATAAACACGAATGGTAAAAATTAAATTCGAAGCCTTCTTCATTTTTAATTAGCTTTACAACGAAAAAATCAGAAACGTCAAATACATGAGTAGACATTACTTAATTAAAACAGAAATGAATTTGTTTAAATCAATCTTAGGTACCTTTACCTTACTCTTACTTTCAGCATCAACCATTTTTGGGCAAACCTTTACCCCTGCTCGTAGTCAAGATAAACCGATCGCCATCGCCAATGCAACCATCCATGTTGGAGATGGAACCATTATTGAAAAAGGGATTGTGTATTTTGAAAAAGGAAAAATCATTTCTGTCGTTGAAGGCGGCTCAGAAAATGTGGACATCAACAAATACAAACTCATCGATGCTGAAAAGAAACACCTCTACCCCGGTCTGATTTTACCAATTTCCACCTTAGGCTTGGTAGAAATTGAAGCGGTTAAAGCCTCAAGAGATAACTATGAAAGAGGGGCTTTTAATCCGAATATCCGATCAATTATTGCCTACAACACGGATTCAGAGCTCATTGGAACTTTAAGGTATAATGGCATTCTACTAGCACAAATCACTCCAAGTGGCGGAACTGGCATGGCTGGTACAACCTCAATTGTACAACTCGATGCTTGGAATTGGGAAGATGCCATTTATCAACAAGACGATGCTTTAGTAATGGGTTGGCCCAGACGCTTTTTTGGCCCGCGTTGGTGGCTTGGTGAAAGTGAAATGAGACCTAATCCCAATTATGACAAACAAGTACGAGAAATTAAAAAAGCGTTTGAAGATGCTGCGGCCTACAGCAAATCAACTCCCGAAACCGTAAATATAAAACTAGAAGCCATGAAAGGACTCTTTGATGGTTCTAAAACATTGATCATCAATCCAGGAAGTATAAAAAATGTGGTTTCGAGTGTACAAACCGTTCAAAGCTTAGGGGTAAAACGCATTGTGGTTGTTGGCAATAGTGAACTATTAATGGTCAAAGAATTCCTCAAAGAAAATAATATTTCTGTCATCTTAGAAGACATTCATGGCTTACCTGAGCGGGAAGGAGATAATATTAACTTACCTTACAAATTACCCGCTTTGCTCAAAAAAGAAGGCATTAAATTTTGCTTTGGATACTTTAGTAGTGTAGCGAGTTCGCGTAACTTGCCCTTTTTTGCAGGTACAGCTACTGCTTACGGCTTGAGCAAAGAAGAAGCACTTCAGGCAATGACTAAAGACGCAGCCGATATATTGGGAATAGGCAATCGTACGGGTATGATCAAAACAGGACTCGACGCAAATATTATTGTTTCTGAAGGCGACATCTTAGATATGAAAACCAATCACCTCACCCATGCATTCATTCAAGGTAGGCAGCTCGAGTTAACCAACAAACAAGTAAAACTATACGAGAAGTATAAAAAGAAATACAACCAGAAATAGCCGTTACTCATTTTATAAAAAGAAGTTCCCAATTCAAATCTAGTATTTGAGTTGGGAACTTTACATTTTTAGCCTTTCGCTTCTGCGAAATATGTTTAGATTTGTTTATCCAATAATCAACACTTTAGGAATAAACAAATGGCTGAAAAAAGTAGCATCTTTGATATGATTGGGCCCGTAATGATTGGTCCTTCAAGTTCCCATACTGCTGGCGTTGTGCGAATTGGGAAAGTGGCTCATCGCATATTAGGAGTGGTGCCAACAAAGGCAAAAATTACATTTTATAATTCTTTTGCCAGAACTTATGAAGGCCATGGAAGTGATCGGGCAATTATCGCAGGGCTCCTGGGTTATAAAACAGATGACAAACGCATTAAAACTTCATTCGAAGAAGCAGAAAAAGTTGGCTTTGAATATAGTTTTCATCCTGTCGGAAATGCCTCTACTTACCATCCCAATACGGTCAAAATTAAATGTCAATCTGATGAGCGGGAAATTGAGGTAATTGGCGTAAGTCAGGGAGGTGGAGTCATTAGTATCATTAGCGTAGATGGATTCGCTGCTAACTTCAGTGCTGCTGCACATACACTGATTGTTAATGCAGACGACAAAATTGGAAGTATCTCGTTTATTTCCAGCATTTTGGCTCATGAAGATTGTAACATTGCCACGATGAATGTATCCAGAAAAGGAAAACATGAAATGGCTTGCCTCTCCATTGAAATCGATTCAGGTATTCGAGAAATTACTTTACAATACTTACAAAGCTTAAGTTGGGTACATAATGTGACGTATATTCCTACTATTGATTAAAAGTTAGAATATGATTGTGTCGTTTCATGTTAATCAAGATAATCAAACTCATGCAGAGAACCTTATTCCTTTTTTTAGCATTTTTTGTGCTGGCAGCTACTAGCCAAGCACAAGAAAAAAATAAGTTAGACTTTTCAAAACAAGTCGATAAACAGGTATGGAAACCGTTTAAGAAGGCTTATGCTGCGCGTAATGCAGAGCAGTTCAATGCACTGCACACAGATGATGTACTGAGAATAACTAAGAGTGGTATTCGAAAAGGAGATGAGTATAAAGAAAATAACCTAAAATGGTTCAATACTCGTACTGAGAAAAGAACCATCGATTTGCGATTTGAACAACGACATTATAAAGAAGATGTAGCTTATGAAGTAGGCTATTACAAAGTTATCAACTATTCAGAAAATGAGGAAGCTAAGGTGCATTATGGCCGCTTTCATGTTGTACTCAGAAAAGTAAAAGGAGTTTGGAAAATTGCCCAAGATTGGGATACTGATGATGTAAATGGTACTCCTGTAACAGAAGCCGATTGGGAAAAATTAGCTGGTTAATTGCCAGCTAACTCGCTACAACTGATTATAATTTAATGGCAAAAACCAAGATATCATCGCGCTGTGCCTGATCGGATTGATATTCCTTTAACAACACTTGCAGCGCTTCTTTCTGTTCTAATAAGGGCTTATCTGCGTGTTCTTTTACAAACTTTTTAAATCCATTGGTGCCTATTTTACCAACATTTGCATCGCCTTGTGCCATTAAGCCATCTGAGGTCAAATAAATAATATCGCCTTTTTTGAGGAAAATCTCTCGCTCGTGATAATGTTGTATCTTCTGTTTCATTCCGCCAATTGCTTGCGGACTGCCTTTTAAATACCCCACTTCTGAACGTTCTTGATTCAGGTAAAACAAA
>JBMYQA010000205.1:0-11151 GCA_049600855.1 Flammeovirgaceae bacterium
AAGCTTACACAAAATATAGAGATGAACCAGTGGGTACAGAAATTTCGTACAAAATCGGAGTTTTGCGGTTTCCTATAGTATCAATTTGTCATTAACAGCGTTGAAAGATTTTCAACAAGATTGGGAGCATATGCCTGATAGTTTGAGTGTGCTCTTTAGTGTACTCAAGAGGGGGAAAGGTGGTGCTCATCTGATGTTCAAAAATGCGACAGGCCCAAGCAATAGCCGATTACTAGGACGTTTCGCTTCAGGGAATTCATTCATTCATCAGATCATTAAAAGTACTGCGCAACAAGAAGCCGCTTTGCATGCGGAGGCTATTCTAGCAGAAATTGTACATTTACCAGAAAATCGGATAGGAAATGTGTTAATTAGACCAAGCTTTCGCGCTTATGAAATACCATATTTGTCTATGTCTTCTCGGCCTACTGCCCAACAAATCTCTTTGCAAGATATTTATGTCTATATTGAAGATGGAAAATTAAAACTGAAATCAAAGCAATTAAATCGAACAATCATTCCTCGTATGGCCAATGCACATCATTATTCAGTAAATGCATTGCCCGTCTATCATTTTCTTTGCGATTTCCAACATTATCAAAAAAAGAGTGCTTTATATTTTGATTGGGGACCTCTACAAGAAGATTTTAAGTTTTTACCTCGTGTAATGGTCGATCAAGTGATTGTAGAAGTAGCTACATGGCGCTTTCAGCAAGAAGACTTCAACTGCTTTAAAAATTTAGAGAATAAAAATTTTACAACAACCTTGCTAGCCTGGAAATCTGCTTGGCGCTTACCTGATCTTGTGATGTTAACCTCCTATGATCATGAATTATTGATTGACTTAACGGATTCAAAAAGCACACAACTACTCATTGAAATAGCAAGTAAGCAAAATATTATATTAAAAGAATATTTATATGGTGAACAGGATGCCATGGTTCAAGATGCAAATGGTAATGCGCATACCAATGAATTTATAGCTACCTTTATCAAAACTGCAAATTTTAATACCACTACCAATTCCTCAACGGGTATTAAAGTACCTCAGCATTCTCCTCAACGTACTTTCTTACCAGGGTCTGAATGGATCTATTTCAAGCTTTACTCAGGTACAAAAACCGCTGATTTAATATTAAAAGAAGCTATTTTACCTCTGCTCAATGAAGTGAAAACAATGGGTTGGATAGATCAATGGTTCTTTATTCGCTATGCCGATCCTGATCCACATCTACGCATTCGCTTCCATTTGACAGCCATTGAACACCTCGGCTCACTTCTGAATGAAATGCATCATGCGTTGACCAGCTTTCAAACGCAAGGTTTACTCTGGAAACTCCAAACAGATACTTATGTGCGTGAACTAGAGCGTTATGACTCCACGATAATAGCAGAATCGGAAAGCATATTTTGTGCAGACAGCAATTGTACGTTGCAAATGATAGATATGATGGAAGGAGATCAAGGAGAAGATATTCGTTGGCAATTTGCCATCAAGTCTATTGATCAGTTCTTGGAAGATTTCAACTTTAGTTTAGCTGAAAAAAATGCTTTGATGACCACGCTAGCAAAGGACTTTGGTAAAGAATTTGGCATGAATCGCATGCTGAAGAAGCAATTAGACGAAAGGTTCAGAAAATTGAAAGATCAATTATTCAGCATACTTGATCCCCACTCCCATCAGGCTACTGAACTATCACAGCTATTTAATTTAGTGGATACTAGAAGTCAACAAATTCACGACACTGTTCAAGTCATCTATCAACAAGAAAATCAATTAACGATTAGCATTGCTGATTTACTCGCCAGCCATATACACATGATTTGTAATCGTATTTTTAGAAGTCAACAGCGTTTGCAAGAAATGGTTGTGTATGACTATTTATCTAGAATTTATCAATCTGGGTTAGCTAGACAAGTTCAATACGAAAAAAAATAGGATGCTTGGGGCATCCTAAACAAATGTAGAGTGATAAGGGCTTAGAGTGGGGGTAAGAAGACTTCCGCAACCATGCACCTTGCACCACCGCCACCTATTTTTTCAATGGTATTGATGGGGGCACTCACAATGGTTGAATGGCGTTCAATGATGGCTTTATGTTCGGGAGTAAATGCATGACGAGCCCGATCAGACATAATTAGTAAACTAGCACCAGCTTTATTTTCTAATTCAATGACATTGCCACAAAATTGCTTTACTTGATCTAGGCTAATGTCTACAATTTCCTTGTTGGTATCCTTAAACTTTTGAATCAACTGATTGCGTTGTGCTTCATCTTTGATGCTTTCCATGCAAATGACAACATAATTCATTGCTAATCCCATCATCACATTTGTATGATAGATGGGAATCCCATTTTCGTCTACTGAATCAAACACCACTAATTCATAGCCCATTTTTTCGCTGAACTTTTGGAGTAAGTCTTTATCTGTTCGAATGGCTAAACAAGCATAACATACCTTGTGTTGTCGATCTAAAATCATGCTGCCTGTGCTCTCCAAAAACTTTCCATCTTCTTCGTAATGGGAGAAGTCAATTTCATTCGTGATGTGGTACCCTTGACCAATCATATCTAGGACACTACGCCTTCTTTCCCAACGCCTATTGGGGGTACACACAGGATATAGAATTACAGTACCGTCATCATGAAAGCTTACCCAGTTATTGCAAAAGATTGCATCTGGTTTTTTAGGCTCTAACGAATCATCTATGATGTTAACCGTAACCCCATGATTTTTTATTTCCGATGCCAATTGTTCAAACTCTTGAGTAGCAATTGCTTGAATATTAGCATCTTCTAAATTATTTAGTGAATTCTGAAATGCATTTGATTTCGCAGTCTGCTCATTGTAACCAAAGAAAGCAGGGCGAATCATCATAATGTGAGATGTACGCTGCCGCATGGCTTAATCCTTTAGATGTAAAAAATAGCTTATGGTAAAAGGTATCCCGCCGAAGGAGAAAATTATTTCAGCTTCATGAGAAGTGGGGCAAAAATAGAATTATTCAGGAAAGTAATCGGTTTTTTTAGAAGAATTTCAGTAAAGGATTTGAATAATTTGAATGTCGAAATTACATCGAAATTATAAAGTCAAACAGTCTCTTAGATTTTAACCCCTAAAACGGTAATGTCATCTCGTTGTTCTTGCGTTTGCTGGTGGGTTTCTAATTCTTCTAACAAAAAATTCTTTTGGGAATCAAAAGGTGCGGCAGACACATGAGTTAATAGCTTTAAAACCGTCTTTTTGCCATATTTTTCGCCTTGCAAATTGTGCTGATCTGCAAAACCATCGCTAAACAGGTAAAGCTTTTCACCTTGTTTAATTTCAAAATGATGCGTTTCGAATGCTTTTGTTGATCTGGCACTTCTTTTACCACCTATCGAACGCTTAGTACCTGGGATGTAGGTCATGGTATTATCATCCGTGTAGGCCAAACCTTGCCGAGCACCAGCAAAGGTGATTTTTCGCATTTGGTTGGTGCTACCCAGTTCAATGCTGCAAATAGCGACATCCATACCATCCTCATTCATTTTCCCCTTGCCTTGTTGCAAGGCCGCTTGAACTTCCAAATGCAATACATCTAAAATAACCGCTGGATCTAATACTTTTGATTGCACCACAATTTTATTGAGTAAGCTATGCCCAATCATGGACATAAATGCACCGGGTACGCCATGTCCTGTACAATCAGCTACTCCTATAAAAATCTTACTCTTTCGTCGTGTTACCCAATAAAAATCCCCCGAAACTACTTGAGAAGGCCTATAAATAACGAAATGATTTTCAAAATAACTATTCAAATCTTCTGTGGTAGGAAGAATAGCTTCCTGAATTTGTTCGGCATACCTTAAGCTATCTATTAATTGTTTTTGTTTCGTTTCAATTTTCTCAGACTTCGCTTTAATTTCTAATAAATAAGTCTTTAACTGTTCTTGCATATAGATGAAATCATTAGAAAGTCGGGTGATTTCATCATTGGTATTTAGTTTAGGAATTGGCAAGTCTTGATCAAATCCAGACTGAACAGCTTCTCGGATGCTATTCGATAAATCAGTAATGGGTTTGCCTAAGGACTTTGACATGGAAAATGTCATAAATACCCCAAATAATACTAAAAATGCCGTGAGTCCAACAGACCATACTCTGGTATTTGTATTCAAGTGATGGATTTCATCTAATACACCTCGATTGATCTTGATAATATTGCGATGAATTCTTCCTGAAAGTTGTTGCAGGTCATTCCGAAGACCACTTTGGTTGTCAAAACCAATTTGTTGATCGAGCCGCACAAGTTGATTAAATTTATCTTGGTACGAATCAACTAAAGAAAGCAGTCGAACACGATCTGAATCTGTAGAAGTGTTTCTAATGATATCATCTTTCAGCTTACTTACCGCAAAATGTAGTTTCTTTACATACTTGGTGTCTTTACGAATGATGAAATCCTTTTCATGCCTTCTGAGCATGAGCACTTTAGCAAGGTCTAATGATTTTTCCACTTCCACGGCATGAATGGCATTTCGCATCTCCCCTTCAATTCCCCAATCTTTGAAACCACGTTGCTTCACCAATTCCACCAATTGTGCAAAATTAGTTTCATAGTCTGCAAATTGTTGAATGGTTTCTTCAATCAGCTCATCGTGCTCCATAACAGTTGCAAAACCTGCACTTTGCAGCATTTTTAAATCATTCACCAGCTGATTCATCAAAAGACTTCGATCTTCTAAGTATTGGCTGTATCCTTGATCGTAAAAACTGGGATTGAAGGTTTCATCCTTAAAAAATAATCCTTCAAGTTGTTTAGCAGCAGACAGGTTAATTCGGATTTTATTCAGGTTTTGTTCCGCATCATAAATTTTCGAACGCCAATTTCTAGACCATGCATCAATAGCTATTACTGCCAATAATAAGGCAAGAAATAGGCTAAATGAAAATACAAGTTTTCCCCGCAATGTCTGAAACATCCTAAATAAAGTCATAATGCAAAAATGCATTGAGATGCGCGTTTGTCTATTGCGTGTTAATTACCAGTATGTCACATTTATATTACTTTTTATTTTTTTTGAGAAAAACTTACATCAAAAAAACAAATAATCAATTCAGCTTTTTTTGGAGATATATGATTTAAAGTGAAAAGTTGGGATAGAATTTGCTGTGTTTCAGTCAACAAAGGCAAATTACTTTAACAATTGTACCAACAACAAACAAAATGGGCTTTCATAAATTGTATGTACAGCACAATGAGGTAAATCTCATGCGGTGCAAATCAGTTTACAACACGACTAACTAAGGAGAACCTATTACCATTTAGTTGGGCAATAACAATGAACGAAACTAAATTTTTTAAAGTTTATTACAAAACCATAAGAGCCACTTCATTGGTTATTCTTATTGCTGCCCTTTTGTTAAGTGCCCTTCAATTTATTCGTGGCTTAGAGCACGAACATACCCTCATAAAAAAACAGTTTCAGCAAAGTAATGCAGACTTAGAGTTAATTATTGAAGCTTGTGTAGAGCATGTACGCGCTTTGAAGATTCGTGCCGAGGATTATTTGAATATGCCTCATTTAGAGCGAACACAGCCCTTATTTGACTATTTATCTGATAATAGTACAGAAAACTACTATCACCTAGATAGTTTGCCCATTGCTCCAAAAAATGACTTTACAGGAAGTTTAACAGGTAAAGGAAGCCTAAAAGATTTGAGCACAGCTAAAAAACGGGAGATTAATATGGCGCTTTCGCTCAATCACTTGTTTAAAGCCACTGCCCGAAATATCCCCAACATGGCATGGGTGTATTACACCTCCGAAGATTTTATCAACATCTATCCCCATGTGCAATCAAGCCAGTTTCGGTTTACAGATGAGTTGTTTTACCATGACTTTTACCAGAATGCCCTGCCTGCAAATAACCCAAGGGGCGAATTGTTTTGGACGACTGCATATATTGATGAAGCGGGAAAAGGATTAATGGTTACCTGTGCAGCACCAATTTATGAAGGAAGCACATTTAAGGGAAGTGTTTCACTGGATTTGACATTAGATTCGTTAAACTCCATTATTTTGCACGCGCAACGCGATGATGGAACTTTGTTCATCGTGAATCCAAGTGAACAGATTTTGGCACATCCTCAAGTGTCGGCAGCAGATACTTCAATTACCAATTTAGACAAGTTACTTTCTAATGAGATTTATCAAGTAGTTGGAGATTTAAGTGGTTGGGAACCCGAAATTCCTCATAAAGTGGCAGGGCATTATGTTTACTTCGAAAATATACCCGATACGCCTTGGAAAATGGTGTTTATCGACAAAGTATCCAATACGTATTGGCGGGTTTTTCGGGAAATTGGAGCCGCACTTTTATTTTTAATCCTTTCCATTGCTGCGGTATTATACATTGCCAACCGAACTACAGAGAAGCAATTTATTGTTCCTGCTCAACTTTTAGTAGAGCACATTCAGCATGAAGATCAAAATCTAACGATGGTTTCTGATGCCAAAATTCCTGCTGCTTGGCAAGCTTGGTTTCAAATTGTATCGAACATCTTTGCGTCTAACCGTGATCTTGTCCATCAATTGGAGCAGCAAAATGAAGACTTAGAAGAAATTGTAATCGACCGAACGAAAGAGTTGATTGAAAAAAATGAAGAGCTCAAAGCAAGTGAAGAGGAACTCATGACGATGAATGAACAGTTGACAGATGCCAATGAGGAAATCACACTCACCAATCGTAAACTCACCGATAGCATCAACTATGCGCGGAGAATTCAGAAAGGGATTTTCCCTTCACTAGAGCAATTCGCTGAGCTTTTCCCCGAATCTTTTTGCTTATTCTCGCCTCGCGACATTGTGAGTGGAGATTTTTTCTGGTTCACACAAGTGAATCAATACAAAATTGTTGCAGTAGCAGATTGCACGGGTCATGGTGTGCCTGGCGCATTCATGTCGATGTTAGGCATCACGTTGTTAGAAGATGTGATTAAAGATCGAAAAATCATTTCTCCTGAAAAGGCTTTAGATGCGTTGCGAACGCGAATCATCAATGTATTTCAAAAAAGGGGAAACAATACGCCAAAAGATGGGTTAAACATTTCCTTATGCGTCATTGATGAACAGAAAAGTGAAATTCAATTTGCAGGAGCTTATCACCCCTTATTACTTGTCAGAAAACAGGAAAAAGGAGTGCTTTTAATCAATAATATGGGCTTAGAACCTTCACTTTCTGATGATGGTTACCATTTATTTCAAATTAAATCGGATAAACAGCCTATTGGCCATTTTATTGATGAGGCAAAACAATTTTCACGTCATACCATCAATTATACGAAGGGAGATACCATTTACATGTATTCTGATGGCTATCCAGATCAGTTTGGAGGTCCTGATAATAAGAAATTTATGACACGCAGGTTTAAGCGCTTAATTGTAGATTTACAAGGTAAGGAGTTACAAGAGCAGCGTAAAGCGCTTAAACTCACACTAAGCGATTGGATGGGACTTCATGAACAAATCGATGATATTTGTGTGATGGGAATTCGTTTATCGTAAATCACCAATATTTTTCTAATCCAATATCGCCTTCTAAAAAGATAACCCCTATCTTGCCTTTTTATTTTCAAATCCCTTTGATTCACTGATGATGTAGTTGTGAACCAGTTGCAGGGAGAATTTTTTCAAAAAAGTAAATATGTCAACACTAAAGGTTGGAGATTATAATAACTTAAAGGTAAATCGTTCCAGTGATTTTGGTTTATACCTTTCGTACGATGAAGGGGAAGTTTTGCTGCCGAACCGGTACATTAGCGATGAGTTAAAGGAAGGGAGCGAAGTTGAGGTATTCGTATATCATGATTCGGAGGGAAGGTTGGTGGCTGTTAGGGAACAACCATTTGCCAAAGTAGGAGATTTTGCGGCATTGAAAGTTAAGGATGTCACTGATATCGGCGCTTTTTTGGATATTGGACTCGCAAAAGACCTTTTTGTTCCGCTAAAAGAACAGCACCGAAGAATGCAAGAAGGGAAAACCTATTTGGTAAAAGTGATGTTGGACCCACGAACAGGTAGAATGATTGGGGTAAGTAAAATCGGAGCCTTTTTAGAAAAAGAAAATATTGACCTGGAAGAAGGGCAGGAGGTAGATTTGATGGTGTATGAGTTGACAGATTTAGGTTTTATGTGTCTAGTTAATGAAACATATGCAGGGATGCTATACCGAAATGAGGTGTTTTCGAAGTTGGAGATAGGCAGTAAGTTAACGGGATACGTGAAGAAGTTACGGGAGGATAATAAGATTGATTTATCGGAACGACCGCTAGGTTTTAAAGGTTTAGAGGGACAAGAAGCAAGCATTGTCGATCGACTCAAAAAATCTCCAAAAGGATTTTTGCCTTTTAACGACCGCTCATCACCTGAAGAAATTCGAAGTGAGTTTGAAATGAGTAAAAAATCCTTTAAAAAACTGATCGGAATACTGTACAAGCAACGCATTATTGAGATAGACCAGAAAGGCATTAAACTGGTAGAGTAAGTGCTTAGACACAAATAAACTTGATTTAATTTTGAGTGAATTTTTTGTTTCAAAAAGGCGAAAAAAACGTTGCATAGCAGCGCTACGGAATGTTTTTTCAACGAATTTGGGGCAAAAAAGCCACCAAAATTTATTAAGGTTATTTTTGACTGAGCACTTTTACCGAAAATGAGTAGTTAATTTTCTCAAATCCTAATCGTATTCATGATGGATACACAACTCGAATTTCAGTTTAAGCAGTTACAAGAATCACTTGATCAATTGTTGAAAGAACTTTCACAAAGTTCTGAACAAGAATTGAATCAGGTGGTTGAAAAAGAAGAGTGGTCTGTTTTGCAAATATTATATCATGTAAAGTCATCGGAGCGTGCTTCTTTGGCTTATATGAAAAAAAAACTACGCTACCTCCATGAGCGCCGACCTCCGAAAGTTGGTTTTTTGGAGCTACTGCGAAGTTTGGCTTTACAAGGGTTTTTACGCTCATCCTTAAAGGCAAAAGCACCACATCGGTTAGCGGCATTTCCTCCCGACTTAACCATGGATGGTATTGCCATAAATTGGATTGCGCTGCGTAAGGAAATGGAAGCATTTTTACACAGTCTACCTAAAGATGTGCTTGATTTAGCATTGTATAAGCACCCCATGGTAGGGCGTTTAAGTGTTTATCAAGGCCTTAATTTTTTACAAGCGCATTTCGACCGCCACAAAAAACAGATTCACGATTTATTAGAACGATTGCGTGTAGAATCATAGTTCATCATGCTTTTCAAGCCCAACGATTTCAAATATTCTAATTTGATTCACCTCCCCTAAAAGTTTTACCAAACGGGGGTGCTTTCCTTCATAAATTTCACCCAAAAATGGACTGAGTTGTTTGGCCTGCGCATCTAATATTAAATGAGAAATCGGTGTCTGATCCGTATGGCAATCTGCTATAAATGATTCTAGGCTTTCTAAAGATAGGTTGGGCGCTACTTCAGCATAAAACCAATCAATGCCGCGGAGCCATCCCCCGTTGCCATATACTTTAAACGGGTAGGAGTGAGGTAAATAAATGGCATAGGAGTTCGAAAAGTATTGAAAAGGCGTCAGGACTTTGTTTTGATGCGCAAACATCAAGGCTTCCAAAGCGGTATAATGCTGATGATTTACATAATTGTTTTTTAGAAAAGCATAATGATGTGTTCTCACATAAGAGAGGGTGAAGTAGGTAAGGATACCTGCACAGCCCAATGTGAAAACTTTCAGATACGCCAGTCTCAGGCTTTCCCAAATGAGCTGAAAAACATAGCCAAGCTGAAGCACAATTAAAGGCAAAATTGGCAATAGCCAACGATGGGTGGTGTGAAGGCGAATGATTAAGGTAAACAGCAGGCAACAAATGGATAAACGCAACCAAATTGGGGGTAATTTCCTAAAATAAAAATGGGTAATCAGCAGTAAGAAAGAAGGCGTTAACCAAGGCAAAGCTTGGAGTAAATGGTATGCATATAACTTGAAGAAATGGATTGGATTATTAAGTATGGGTGCAAGTAGATGCTGTTGGGCATCACTTGGGGAAAAATGATCCCAATTGATGCCCTGATTGGTCAAAGAATGATTGGTACTCCATACCGCTTGACCTGCATAGTGATTGATCCAAAATTGTACTTGTCCAATGAGTAAATAACCAAAAACTACTAACAGGATGGACTTGACCTGATTTGATTTAATCTTGATTGAAAATACGCCTTGTACTAGTAAATCGCTTAGGATAATACAGGTAAGTGGCAAAAAAGCATGGACTCTAAACAAAGATGCGAACCCAAATAATATACCTACACTAAATAAATCGTGTTTCGACTTTGTGGAAGCATAATACTTGAGCATTCCAAGCAGGCAGAAAAGGTTGAAAATGACATAAGGGCCAGGTTGCTGGAGCATGTAAAATGCTTCACTTGGAATGAAATAGGTGATAAGGGCTAGCAGTAACCAAGCTCCTTTTAGCTGTTTTTTCAATAGTTTCCATAAATAATAAATCAGTAAACTGGCTAATAGTAAATTGATCAAGAAGGAAAGTTGGATGATCTGTGCTTGTGTAATGCGAAGCCCTAAACGCAGCAAGGCCATGTAACCAATCGGGAATAAACCATTATACAAGCTCTTTGGCCAAACCGTGTCTAAGTGCTCCGCCAACAGTAAAAAGCCCCAATAATCATTAATCCCGATGTGAAAATGCGTGAGGTAATTGATGCTAAGTAGGAAGATACCAACCATAATGGAGAGGCCAATACCAAACCGTTTATGATTTAGAAGTTTTATATACTGTTTACCCAAGCGCATGATATTTTTTGGTAGTAGAATCGGTTACAATATTATGGAAGTTATCTAAAGTATAAACTCACAGTTTAAACTGTTCGCTTTTACTTCATACGTCATTATTTTTTCAACGAAAAATGGCAATTATTCGCTGAAAAAATGCTTTGTCTAGCTATTTCTTTATTAATCGAAGAAAAGTTCTCGTTCATCGAATAAAAAAATCACGTAAGCATCTTTGGCGTATATTTGAAATAGATACAAAGAAGAAAAAAGAATTTGGTTTTGTTATAGGATACTTTTAAGGATTATTTGGTTTAATTG
>JBMYQA010000206.1:0-11149 GCA_049600855.1 Flammeovirgaceae bacterium
TTGCATGAAAAAGCCAATTATATTAGCTGTAGATGACGATGCTCAAGTACTAAAAGCGATTGTCAGAGATTTAAGAAGCATTTATAAAAAACAATATCGAATTCTCAATACAACCTCTGCCCATGAAGCGCTTCAAACCTTAGAAGAGCTGAAAAAAAAGGGAGAAGTTGTTGGGCTATTCGTTTCTGACCAGCGAATGCCTGAGATGTTGGGAGTGGAATATTTGGAAAAGGCCAAGCAATTTTATCCAGAGGCCAAACGCGTGTTGCTCACGGCCTATTCGGATACAGATGCGGCAATTAAAGCCATTAACGAAGTGCAGTTGGACTACTATTTCCTAAAGCCGTGGGACCCACCTGAAGAGAAGTTATTTCCCGCACTCAATGATTTGTTAGACGAATGGCAAGCTCAATTTAAACCAGCATTTGATGGAATTCGAGTTGTTGGTTACCAATTTGCGCCTCGCTCTCACGATATCAAAGACTTTTTGGCTTCTAACCTGATTCCTTACCAATGGCTAGACATCGAAACGAATGCCAAGGCAGAAGAGCTGATTCAGCTACATGCTATTGAGAAAAAATTCTTGCCCATTGTCGTATTTCCCGATGCGAGCGTGTTGATTAATCCAAGTAATATCGAGCTAGCCGAAAAAGTAGGACTTTCTCCCCAAGCAAAAGATGACCTCTATGACGTGGTTATTGTAGGGGCTGGCCCTGCTGGATTAGCCGCTGCGGTATATGGTGGCTCCGAAGGACTAAAAACGCTATTGATTGAAAAAAAGGCTCCTGGTGGACAAGCGGGAACTTCGTCAAGAATTGAGAATTATTTAGGCTTTCCCAAAGGGCTGAGTGGTGCCGAACTTTCCAGAAGAGCCATTACACAAGCCATGCGATTTGGGGTAGAGTTTCTTTCTCCCCAAGAGGTACAAAATATTGAGGTACAGGATGGGTACAAGCTGCTCAAGTTAGGGGATGGAACGACGGTGAAAGCAAAAAGTGTGGTAGTGACCACAGGGGTAGATTACCGAAAACACCCCGCAACGGGCATTCATGATTTTACAGGTGCAGGGATTTATTATGGAGCCGCTTCAACGGAAGCAGGGCCCATGAAAGGGAAACAAGTTTATATTGTAGGTGGCGGAAATTCCGCAGGACAAGCGGCAGTCTACATTTCCCAATTTGCTGAAAAAGTGCATATCGTCATTCGCAGGCCCGATTTAACGGCGAGCATGTCGGCTTACCTCATTGATCAGATTGATGCCATTGAAAACATTGAAGTAGTGTGTAATACCCAAGTCATTGAAGCCAAAGGCGTTGATCGTTTGGCAGCAGTCCGATTAGAAAATAAGGATGGCACAAATACGCGGGAGGCAGAAGCAGGGGGTTTATTTATCTTTATAGGCGCAAAACCCTATACAGATTGGCTGGATTTAGGCGTGATTAAAGACCCTAGAGGCTACATCGTAACTGGACGCGATTTAACCAACTATGAGGCATTCAAAAAAGTGTGGAAAGAAGAACGTGATCCCTATTTGTTGGAAACGTGCCAGCCAGGTGTGTTTGCTGCGGGAGATGTGCGTTCTGGTGCCATGAATCGGGTGGCTTCCGCCACAGGAGAAGGGGCAATGGCAATTAGCTTTGTTCACCGCTATTTAGCAGATTTTTAGCCAATTTCTAGATCAATAAACTTGTCTTGACTTTAGCAGTTAAACTACTTAACTGCTAAAGTGGAGCTTATAACCAAAAGTAATCAACAAACTATGCAACTGAAACAACGCTACACAAAAGTAAGAAACCAAACCGAACTCATTTGTGAACCTTTATGCCCTGAAGATTTCGTAGTACAACCGATGGAAGATGTAAGTCCACCAAAGTGGCATTTAGGGCATACGACATGGTTTTTTGAAACATTTATTCTGCTCCCACATGCACCAGCGTATCAAGTGTTTCACCCAAGTTTCAGTTTCATATTCAATTCTTATTATGAATCAGTGGGCGAGCGCGTCATTCGCGCAAATCGCGGAAACTTGAGCCGACCTACCACGGATGAAATCAGGGCCTACCGCAAACATGTCGATCAGGCCATGAGCGAATTACTAACTGGTGAGGTGAGTGAAGAAGTGAAATCGTTATTAATCGTAGGCTTGCATCATGAGCAGCAACATCAAGAACTGCTTGTAACTGATATCAAATACATTTTAGGAAATAATCCGCT
Source organism: Flammeovirgaceae bacterium (assembly GCA_049600855.1). Lineage (GTDB taxonomy): Bacteria > Bacteroidota > Bacteroidia > Cytophagales > Flammeovirgaceae > JBMYQA01. The sequence goes on from JBMYQA010000206.1 coordinate 2,215, forward strand.
GTTCCCCGTTTACCGTAAGAATGGACACGTTGCTCCAACACCCAGCAAACAAGATTGGTTTACGGTAGAGAAAGGGCTGTATGAGATTGGCTATACAGGAAATGACTTTCATTGGGACAATGAAAAGGGCGTACATACGGTTTATTTAGATGAATTTACCATCTCTAATCGCCTCGTAACCAATGGCGAGTTTTTGGAATTTGTGGAGTCTGGAGCTTACGAACGCTTTGATTTGTGGCTGAGTGAAGCGTGGGGATGGATTCAGGAAGAAGAAATTAAAGCACCCATGTATTGGCATCAGATTGATGGGAAATGGCACTTTTTTACCATGTCAGGGCTAGAACCGTTGGATTTAGACGCACCAGTCACCCACGTTTCCTTCTTTGAAGCCGATGCCTATGCGGGTTGGAAAGGCTATCGTTTACCTTCTGAAGCCGAATGGGAAGTCGCTTGTAAAAAGTTTGGTCAACTCGATCATCCTTCCAATAATTACCTCGATCAAGGGCAATACCAACCTGTGGCGGCTGGGAGTAATCAGTTTTTTGGCGATTGTTGGGAATGGACAAATAGCGCTTACCTTCCGTATCCGAATTACCAAAAACCCAATGGTGCTTTAGGGGAATACAATGGTAAATTTATGATTAATCAGATGGTACTGCGTGGTGGATCTTGTGCAACTCCTGCTGATCACATTCGCCCAACTTACCGAAACTTCTTCCCAACTAACGCACGTTGGCAATTCTCAGGCATTCGCCTAGCTCGTTGATGAGGTACATAAACTACTTCAAAAACTGAACTTTTGTTGTTGTAAACTCTTTATATAAGTAGATCACTCACTTTTCACAAAAATGGGTTAATCATACCTGTTCTCAATACAATTATACTTGTAGTATGCCGCATATTGGCATACTCCCATATTTCAAACTCCAAACTATAATGGCAGAAACTGACATAAGTTACCACCAACAATTTGCAGATGATATTCAAGAAGGGTTTTCTCAGCAGCCTAAAATAATTTCTTCCAAGTACTTTTACGATGATCGAGGCAGTCAATTATTTGCCGAGATTATGAATTTAGATGAGTATTACCTCACCGATTGTGAATATGAAATCTTTAACTTGCAAAGAGAACAAATTACGCAAGCATTTTTAGCAGGGGGCGATGGAATCAACTTGATTGAATTGGGAGCGGGCAATGGTTTGAAAACGCAGTTGCTATTGAGCGCTTTGTACGAGCAGCAAGCAGATTTTGAATATTCGCCAATTGACATTTCCGAAGAGGCCATGCAATCCTTAGTGAGTAACCTGAAAGCTCGTTACCCAAATATGAAGGTCAATCCGCTGATTATGGATTACTTCCATGCCTTAGATGTGTTGGAGGAACAATCAGATAAGCGTAAGATCGTGATGTTTTTAGGAGCAAATATTGGGAATTACACCCATAAGGAGTCTATTGACCTCATTCAGCAAATTAAAAGCCGATTGCAAAAAGCCGATATGTTGTTTATTGGGTATGACCTTAAAAAAGATCCACGGGCAATTTTAAATGCTTATGACGATGCAAAAGGCGTGACGAAGGCGTTTAACCTCAACTTACTGGAACGCATGAATCGTGAACTAGGGGCAAACTTTGAGCTAGCGGCTTTTGACCATTATGCCATTTATGAACCCATCAGTGGTGAAGCACGAAGTTACTTGATCAGCTTAAAAAATCAGGACGTGTACTTTGATGCCTTAGAGAAAACCATCTCCTTTAACGAGTGGGAACTCATCCACACAGAAATTTCACGAAAATTTGACTTGCAACAAATTGAAGCCATGGCGCAAGAAACAGGCTTTAGGGTTGTGGAACATTTTAGGGATAAACGCAAGTTTTTCAATGATTCGTTGTGGCAGTTCGTGTAGCGAATAATCGCAGTAACTGAGTGGAGCATCGATTTGAACGAGTGATTAGAAATCAGGAAGTAGCCGAAACTTCAACTTCTCAGTTTGCGTCAAATAGGACAGCACTGATCGCCAAATTTACTACTTAAATTTGTTCATTTTCAGGGGAAATCCATCCAAAAATAGATTGCAGCAATTTGTTATTTGACTGTTAAGGCTAGTATTAAGCTTAGAATCACGCCAATTGCTCCTTATTTTTGATGGTGATGATTTAGCTAATGCGTTGCTTGAATTGTCTACATTCTGAAAGAATTTAAGTTGGTAAGTGCTCAATAATTCATGTTCTTAAATCGTATTGAAGTTGTTAACAGCACGCACTTGTACTGCCAAAATTTATGATTATGATGCGGAAACTTTTCCCATTTTGTTATTTTATTCTTCTTCTTGGAATGTATTCATGTAATGAAAGCCTAGAACCAACCGATACGAGTTGCGATGCTTCTGGCTTTTATCCATTAAACCTTGGTTATTTCATCTCATATGAAGTCACTGAAATCCAACACAGTGAATTGGGCGAAGATGACACGTTGAAGTATCAAATTAAGGAAGTACTTGCAGATACCTTTACCGATCTCTCAGCTCAACGGGCTTATCGTTTGGAGCGTTTCAGCCGAGCGGATGCCAGTGCAGATTGGCAACTCGACTCCATCTGGGCGGTGCGCGATGAAGGACTCCGTTTGGTCAAGGTGGAGAGTAATGTTCCTTTTGTAAAACTCATTTGTCCATTGGTTGAGGAAAACTCTTGGGACGGTAATTTGTTCAATAACTTAGCGGAACAAACTTATGTGGTACAAGACTTGCAACAATCATTTCAATTAGACGATGAATTGTTCGATCATAGTGTCACAGTGATTCAAAAAGCTGATACGGTGAGTATTCTGAATCGAGACTATCGGGTGGAGGTATTCGCAAAAGACATTGGCCTCATTTACAAGAAAAATGAGATTTTCCGATTTTGTGATGACTTTGATGATCCTTGTTTTGGTCAAGATTCTGTAATTGGCGGCACATTTTATGAACAAAAATTGTTGGATTTCGGTCAAGAATAATATTATGATGAAAACGATGAAGAACTTTTTAGTAGTTGCACTGCTATTTTTTATAGCAACAAGCTTTGATTATACGGGGAATGAGGCCACCACTGAAGGCCAAGAGATTAAAGCGGTAAAGTTTAAAGAAATTCAACGCTTAATGGATGATGACTCTGGCGATTTGCAGGTCATCAACTTTTGGGCAACTTGGTGTGGGCCATGTGTAAAAGAAATGCCAAGTTTTGAAAAAGCACGAGAAAAGTATGCGGCAAAAGGAGTGAAATTCACTTTAGTAAGTTTAGATTTCAAAGAAGATTTGGAGAATAAAGTGATCCCTTTTGTCAATCGAAAAAAGATTAAATCAGATGTCATTTTGCTAGATAACGTCAAATACGACACGTGGATTGGCAAAGTGGATGACGATTGGGAAGGTGAAATTCCCGTCACATTGTTTGTGAACAAGAAAAAAGGCATCCGCTATTTTGTGAAAGCCGCTATGGAGTTTGAAGAGTTGGATGCCACGATTGCTCGATATTTAAAATAAACACTAATACTTACTCAACAACCAAAAAATTATTTTAACCCTACAAAACTTTTCCAATATGAAAACTAAGTGGTTCTTTATACCAGCATTATTATGTGGCTTAACACTTCTGACTGCAGCCTCTTGGGTTGCTCCAAAAGGTGGAGGTGATGGGTATAGCGTGGGCGATGTAGTGGAAGATTTCTCCTTAAAGAATATTGATGGCAAAATGGTATCATTGGCTAGCTATAAGAAAGCAAAAGGCTTTATCGTTACATTTACGTGTAATCACTGTCCATATGCCAAATTGTATGAAGATCGCCTCATCGAATTGCACAATAAATATGCAAGTAAAGGGTATCCTGTAGTCGCAATTAACCCAAATGATGTGACTAAACAGCCAGAAGATTCTTTCGAGAATATGAAGAAAAGAGCAAAAGAAAAAGGGTTCCCTTTTGCCTATTTATACGATGAAACGCAAGAAATCGCTACTGCCTATGGCGCTACGCGAACACCTCATGTATATATCCTGCATAAGGATGGAAAAGAGCTAAAAGTGAAATACATTGGTGCTATTGACGACAACCCACGTAATGCCGATGATGCTTCTGAATTTTTTGTAAGCGATGCCATTAACGCATTATTAAAAGGCAAGGAAGTGAAGAAAACACATACCAAAGCAATTGGTTGTACCATCAAGTGGAAAGAATAGCCCATTGCTTTTATTCAAAAAAACAGGAGTCACTCAATATAGCGTGGCTCCTGTTTTTTTGCATAAAAGCGATACGTGCAAGGATCATGGAGAAATCCGTACCAATAAAAACTCAATGCTATGGGGAGAGGAATCACCTATCAGTTCATAATCGATTTTATAACTGTAGCGCGCGCCTAAATCGACATCGAGCAAACGGAAAGCTCTGAAATCGGTGGTAAGTTCAAAACCAACAGAAGTGAGATTTAATTGGAAATCGTTTAAGCCACGCTCTCGCCCGAAGAGTGGGGCAGATACCCCATCGAGTTGATACGAAGCAGCATCAAAAAAGAGCGTGCCCTTAAGTCGTTGAATGAAGGCAAAAGACCCTAAGGCAAGATCAGGATAGGCAATTGGAAAGGTGTAATTCGCAGATAAGCGATATGCTCCATCATTATTCACAGCTCCATAACCGCGCGATCCAGCAAATTGATTTCTAAAGCCGTAGGTATCAAAACGACTAGCAAATTGGTATTGCCCAATTAGCATCGTACCGTGATTTCTAAATAATCCTGGAAGGAAAAAACGTGTTCTCAGTAAAGTAGTCTCGCCTTGCCCAACAGAGTTGCCCAACACTCGTCGGTGTCTAACACCAAAGAAATACCCAAATTTAGGATAGATGTTTTGTCTTGCGCGCTGCTGATTGCCACTAAATATCAAGTTCAAATCTAAAACGCCAATGGTTTCATCTGCTTGAAGGTTGGAAATACCATCAATATTTTCGAAACTATTATGATTCGTCCGTGTTCTGAGCGATACCGAAGTGTAATCTAATTTGATTCGCTCGTAATCTGCTGATAATTCTAAGTTAGAGAAAATGTTACCTTGCGTAAGGTTAAAAGGGAGGGTAACACCAAAGTTTACACTTTCTTCATCCCATACTCGAAAAATTGATGCGGACAGTAAGGTATCAACGCCTTCTTCGTAAGTGGCGTATACGTAAGGATAACTTCGATCTCGTTCATTTTTACCTGTGTAGCCCACTCGAAGAATCGGCCAAAATTGTCCATAAGCCAATTCCCCATAAAATCGGCCATTATTTTCATTGCCATTATAAATGTAGCCACCTGTAGCCGAAATGGTGCTTAGCTTATTATCAATCTCTAACTCAATACCACCCTCAGCCTCAAAAGGATCACTCACAATAGGATTCCAACTGTGTAATTGTAGCGCTCCATTAAATTTACTATAGCGCTTTACCTCATGTTTTTCAGTCGGTATTTTCTCAAAAATGGCTCCCCCTTCTTCCTCCTCTGCTTTTCGGTGTATTTGTAGAATGTTATCAGGTTGAGCAGCTAACACCTTCCATTCGTTCGGATGGATGGGCATCGTCATCAAATCGTAGCCTAAGGAACTGAATTCGCTATAAGCCAAGGTTTTTCCATCAGGAGAAACAGCAGGTTGGAAGGCTCCTAATTTAGTAGAGGTAACTTGATAAATGCTTTTAGAACCATCCGTTTTTACCGCATAAATGTTGTTGATACCAGTGTAACTAGCGGTAAAAAATACATGATCTTTACCTGGATATGGATTGGCGATTTGCTCATTGGTGAACTCCGTCAATAAAGTCATTTCTCCACTTTCTGAATTGATTTTGACAAGTGCGTTTTGGTTGTCTTTGGCAATGGTCACCACAATGTGTTTATTGTCGCTCATCCAACGAGGGAAAGCGAAGAAATAGTTTTCTGGATTCTCCAATGTTTCCATTAGTTCCCCCGTATTCGGATTTACAATCACAAGGTTATAAGTCACTTGCTCACTAGTTTGTACCGCAATGATTTTTGACTCATCAAAACTCAAATCAGGGGCAAAGTATTTGGTGCGGTGCGTAAGCTTTTGCTTTTTGCTACTTGGAATGGCAGGAGCGCGCTTAAGAATAGAGAAATCTTTGTTGTACCAACGGGGATGAAAGGTGATTTCTGACCAGACTAAGGTATTGTTTTTAACCGACAAAGAAGCATTGAGATCAATGTTAAAACCAGATGGATAAAGCTCCGTTTCCGAACCATCAGCTTCTACAATGTAATAGGTACGGATTTCATCGAATCCACTTTTTTCTACAATAATTCGATCATTATCGAGAAATTGAGGATGGCGATAATCCGTATATTTTACTTTTTCGGTGCGATTGATTTTCGTTGCTTTGGTCAGTTCTAGTTTAGCCAAATCTGCCGTGTAGAGGCTATCTAGGTAAGTCATGGTTTCTTTGTACAATTGTTTGGTACCTAAGCTCGTTTCCTTTTTCAACGTATGTGAAAATGGATAGAAAATGCCTTTGTATTTACCTGCTCCGTTTAATACGTTGGCCCAAACGTCTTTCCCAAAATGATTACGGGCATGAGATACCATGTAATAACCGAGTTGGTAATGATTGGGAACAAAGTCTTTAAAAGAACCTGCTGAAGCTTTTTCATAATTGTACCTTCTCCCTTCTAAACGCAACGACCGGTATTCTTTGTCGAAATCAGGCGTTCTGCCTCTGCCAGAATGCGTGAAGGAAGTTTCAGCTATAATCGCATCGCCCTCCGAATACCACCTTGGTATCGCCATGCCTGTCATAAAACCCCAACCGTTTTGCCCAAAAAGCACACTCATAAATTTGGTGATGCCGATTTTGGCATTTTGATTTTGCTGTACGTGTCGGTATTCATGAATGGTTAATAAATCCATCCAATTGGATGAACCCGCAAAGTTGAATTGTGGTGGCGTAGTGAAAAACTCTGAGCGAAAGGGCGAAATAGCCACAAAACCATTGGGAATAGTCGTCTGGTTTTGTAAGAAAATACTCACAGGTTCACTAATGTTGCCAATGGATTGGGTATTGCTTGTATCAGCCAAAAAATGAACTAAATTGGCAATACGCTGTGCTTGTGCATCTAAGCCTTTGGGAAAGACCACCTGCACTTTATCGGTTTTGAGTTGATACCATTTGAGCTTGCTAGGTGTCAGTCCTAACTCATACGTCTGTGCCAGCAAAAGTGGGCTCGAAACACAGCAGATAAGGACTAAAAGAGCGAATAGTTTTTTCATAAACTGGCGATTCAAGATTGAAATGGGGCTTTCTTTTTGATAGGAAAACCAAGCAGTCATCATCTACTAAAAAAGACAATTGACAAAAGAGTTCGCCAAATCTAACAGAAATCGGCAATTCACTCAAGATTGCACGAAATTCTCTTTACTTCAAGTCTGATTTACCTATCTTCGTTGATCATTAAACACTTAATGCTGCTTGTTATGGCTAAACGAATCAAACCAAAGAAAAAAAATCAAGGGAGTTCGGGGCAGTTATCTCCCAAAAAGTATGTGCAAACACAAGCTAAAAAGCTTCCATTAGGCGAGTGTTTCATTACGGAAGATTGGGAACAGATGGGATTGGCAAATGTGATTGTGAGTCGTGTACATACTACTGGAAATATTACCTACGGCATTTATTTAGTAGATACCTATTGTTTAGGCATCAAAGATACTTTTTTTGATTTTAACATTACCCAATACGAGTTTAGAGATCGAATTGCTCAAATGAGGGAAGATGGCTTAGTGCCTTGTGCGTATGCCTTAGCGCATAATGTCATTATCGGCGGATTGGAATACGCCGAAGACTTGGGCTTAGCTCCCCATAAAGATTTTGCCATTACCGAACATTTATTGGAAGATGATGACGATGTCGAGTTTATTCCATTGACCTTTGGATATAATGGCATGCCGCAGTTGGTGGTCAATCACAATCAGCCCAGAGATCGAGAAATGGCGATACTCAATCGTACGGTGGGGCCGTTAAACTACGATGTGGTATTTTTAGATGAGTTTGGCGATCCCATAGAAAGCGATGAGGATGAATACGGCGATGCGGATTTTGAAGATCCTGTAAAAAACTTGTTACAAATCTTTGAAGCGGTAGATCAAGCTTATGAAAAACACTTCCCTGAAGAAATTAAAGAAGCCGAAGCGCGCTTTACGGAAGAGATGGACTATTACATTACAGAAGGTCCCTCAACCAAACACATGGAAGATGAGCTCATTGATACCTTAAATGATTTGGCTCAGCTAAAAAAGGAAGACCCTCAAGGTGCTATTCCTTTAATCGAAAAAGCCATTGAAACCTATCCTGAAGAGCCTATCCTGCATAATTTTTTGGCTTCAATTTACGATCGTTTAGGTGATGAGCAAAAGGCCATTGAGCTTCGAATAGCCATTTATGAGCGTTTCCCTGATTTTATTTTAGGCGTAATTCCGTTCTATTTGTTGATGATTGATGACGGGAAAATAGAAGAGCTTGATCAATTGCTAGAAGGGAAGTGGGACATCACTCTTTTTCAGCCTGAGCGTAGCACATTCAGCATCCAAGAGGTATATGTATATTACATGTTTATGATCCAATATTCATTGGTAAAAGATCAGTTGATTTGGGCTTCCATTTATTTAGCGGCTATTCCGCAAGAACAGTTGAAAGATGAAGAACAAGTGATGATACTCTTTGAGTTGGCGATGAAGATTTGTGAGGATAAAATGAAAAAAGTACTTGGCGATCACTATGTGGAAAATGATATGACCGCCAACTTAGCAGCGCTGGTCGCCCAAGGAGATGTAGAGGCAAGCGACTTACCCAAAGGCATTTGATTTATTAGTGTTTCTCACGCATGGTTTATGATGCAAAAATGTCACCTCTTTTTCCGCCTCTTGAATCAT
>JBMYQA010000207.1:0-11100 GCA_049600855.1 Flammeovirgaceae bacterium
ACTGCAAATATGTTCAAGTCTAACAGTTGTTTAAACTACTATTTACAAAACAACAAATATTTAACAGTATTAAAATGACGAAGTTGGGGAAATCATTCCGTATTTTAAAAAATATTCAATGAGTGATCCAATTTATTCAATCAATATGACAGCACACCACACACTGCATTTGGGTCGATTTAGTTAAATGGAAAGCAAACTTTACTTTTAAGCGTCCATAATATAAAATACTTTTCATATATCATCGTTACTATTGAGAGATAGAACTTGCTTTTTTTATTACACGAATATTCAAAAATCAGCTTGTCTAAATTAATTTTAACCACGATATTGAAGTATTTAACGTTAGCGTACGGTGAACTTACACGAAATTTCTGATTATCACGTTCTTACATTAGGGAGGCAACGAAAGATTTTTGTACTTTAGTATATTCTTATTTTATCTATGAAAGTTATTGATTAAAAGTTACCAATATAATTTTTGATCTTTTTAGCTAGATACTTATCACTATTGAGGGATTAAACATGAAAAAACTACTATTCATCCTGTTATTGCTTGGTTCATATGCCTTAGGCTATAGTCAAAGCGAAGAAACTGGCGGATCATCAACCGATACTCCTGTTAAAGTACCTAAGAACATCTCCCCTGTACGAGATACGAGTATCATTACCCATAAAGAAGCCATCTTTCATCAAAAACTTATCGAAGAGTTTACCGAGTTGGAATTCGACACCGTATACATGATTCAATATGCCATTGTTACTGAAGTAACTTCGATGCCACAAAACTCCGTGGCTCTTCCTTTTGTAATGACCGATATGATTATGTACTTTGTCATATCAGATCGTTATTACACGAGTTACAAACAAGCAAAAGCTATTGGCGAAAAGGTGAGAGCTGATAATATACAATTCGAGTATTACATTGTAAAGCCTTGTGTGGTGCCAGTTAGTTCCCCAATGATTGCAAAGCGAAATAATGATCGGAAGGGCGCTTTTCGTATCCAATACACCTCTACCATTACCTATCCCGAAAAAGTATTAGATCATTTTATGGTGGAACTTCATAAGGGTAATTTTAGGCAAATCTCTGAACGTGCATTTGAAAATAAAACTGAGGCTACCAGTTGGCTGCTAGAACAAGGACATCGACTGAAAGATTTCTGGATTTACCCCGTTTCTGCGGCCGCTTTAGACGATAAAAATACATTAAATAATTCCCAAGCTACGTCACAGCCTTGACTTGGGTCTGAGAAACATAGTATCATACAATTGTCTAGGATTGTTAAATCATCTACTGGAAGATTTAGCAATCCTATATTCATTTGCTGCTAACACCTCGCACAGTAATTATTTTTATGCAGCTTAACTTGTTTTATCCATAAGAAGAATGGCTGCTTCTCGCATACTTCTTTACCGATTTACGCAATTTTGTAGATGTAATCACATCGGCTTATTAGTTTCGCTTGTTGTATTTAAACAAACTCCAATTGATCTACCAGAATCCTTTCCAGTATATTCATAGCTGCTTCTCTTCCGTCTAATGCTGCTGTTACTACTAAATCGGCACCACGTACAACATCTCCTCCAGCATATACGCCCGTTTTAGTGGTTTCGCCTTGTGCATTCACTTGAATAGCGCCCCATTCATCTAAAGCTACGCCTGCATCTTCCAAAAACTTAAACTTCTCATGATTAAAACCCAAGGCTAAAATAATTACATCAGCTTCCATGATGTGTTCTGACCCTTCAATCTCGTTCACACGTTGCCTACCCTCGGCTGCTGGCTCTGAAAGCTCCGTTTTGACGAACTTCATTCCCGTAACATTTCCCGCTTTATCCGCTACAAAGTTTTTCGGAGAAGTCATGAATACAAACTCCACACCTTCTTCTTTCGCAGCTTTTACTTCCTTCTGACTCCCAGGCATATTGGTTTCATCCCTTCGGTAAACACATTGTACACGCGTAGCACCTTCTCGAATGCTCGTTCTCACACAATCCATAGCCGTATCGCCACCACCAATCACGATCACTCGTTTCCCCTTCACATCATACTTTTTATCAAACTGTTTCGCTTCTAACTTCTTTTGAATATTGGTCAGAAAAGGTACAGCCATATAAATATTTTTAGACTGATATCCTTCATCATTCAATACTTTACCTTCCATTGCCCCCATTGCTAGAAAGGTAGCATCGTGCGTATCACAGATTTCTTCAAAAGAGATGTCTTTGCCAATTTCTACCCCTAGCTTCAGCTCCATGCCTGCTTCTAACAATAATTTTACGCGGCGTTGCACCGCTTCTTTTTCTAATTTAAAACCAGGAATGCCATAGGTCATTAATCCTCCTGCTTCATCTGATTTCTCATAAATTACGGGTTTTACCCCTGCTCTTAATAAAAAGGTAGCACATGACAAACCTGCAGGACCAGAACCGATAATGGCTACTTGTTTATTTAATAAAGTGGGCGCAAACTCAGGTTTTAATCCAGCTTCAAACCCTTTTTCTGAAATGGAAACTTCAATGGCTCCAATGGTAATCGCTCCAAATCCATCTTCGAGGGTACAAGCACCTTCACACAAACGATCTTGTGGGCAAATTCGACCCAAAATTTCAGGGAAAGGAGAAGTTTCGTTAGAAATTTGAAAGGCAAGCTCCAAATCTTTGTCGGCAATAAACCGCAACCACTGTGGAATACTATTACTTAATGGACACCCTGTAGAACTACAATAAGGGTTTCCACATTGTATACATCGGCTTGCTTGTGAGCTTGCTTCTTCATTAGAATATACAATATTAATTTCTTTGAAGTTGGCAACTCGCTCATTGGTAGGCCTTTTTAAAGGCTCTATACGCTCAATTTTAGTAAATTCGTACACGGCATCATAGATTAATCCCATTTATACATTCGCATAACAGGGTATGCTAATATAATAGGATTTTTGCTTGATCTAAAAATTTTCTAAACACAAGCGCAAACAAACGATTCCGTAAAAAAGTATCTTTTCTAGCTTCTCAATCGTAAAAAAATCATGGGTATTCAAGGTACTTTTTGTAATATTTGACGCATTTTGCAGTTCTAAATTTAGATTTGTGCTACGCTTCATCATACCAAACTAACAAATGAGACAAAAGTATTTGATATTTTTCTTTTTCTTCTCGCTCCTAACCCACCTCAATGGACAGAGTATAGAAGAAATTGAAGCTAAAATATCGGAGGTACAAGGAGATAAGAAAGCCAAGACCATTCTTAGCCTACTCGATGATAACTTTGGTACTTATGTTACTGAAGATTCTGCAAAAACCCATCAATACATTTTAACAGCGATAGAATTAGCTCGCCAATCTAATAATCAAGAAATTTTAGCTGATGCCTACCTCAATCTCAGCCAGTTTTATGAGTATTATCCTGGATTTGATACCAATGAACTGGAAGCTGCTTTAAAATCATTAGAAATATTTAATAGCATCAATAATGAAGCACAAATTGGAAGATTAAGTGTGATTATTGGTAACATTTATAAAGATCAAGGCAACCTCCCTGACGCATTAAAATACTACCTTGATGCCAAGCCCATATTCGAGAAGACGGGTGACAAACAATATGAAGCGATTGTTTTAGGAAGCATCGGATTAATTTACCTCAATGAGAATAAGTACAACAGCGCATTAGATTATTTCCAAGAAGCCCTCGACATTCTGCTAGCCGACAGCTTAGAAAATAATCGAAGTTATGAAGAAATCGCGATCACCTACACCAATATGGGGCGTTGTGAAGCTGAGCTAGGCAATTACAATAAGGCCATGGATTACTTCATTCGGGCAAAAAAGATCGATGAAGATATGGAAGACGATTATGGCGTTGCGTTCGATTATTTTGCCATTGCCGAAGTATTAGAGAAACAAAACTCCAATCATTCTGCCCTAAAATACGTTACCTCAGCCATTGAGCGCTTTGAAGAAGTGGGAGATAATTCATCCATTATTGCCTGTCGAATTTTAGAAGGGAAACTATATCGAAAAATGCGCTTGTACGACCAAGCACTTGAACAATTAACACAAGCCGTTCAACAAGCAAAACACGATAATACAAAACCTTTTGAACGAGAAGGGTATGAAGAGCTCTCCAAGCTTTACGAAGTAATGGGCGATATTCCCAAAGCGTTTGAAACGTACAAACAGTATATCGCTGTAAAAGATTCAATTACCAGTAGTGAAGTATCAGCAGCAATCGAAAAATTACGAAACAGCTATGAAGTAAAGGAAAAGGCAAAAGAAAATGAACGATTGCAAAAAGAAATTATAAATGAGCAATTGCGCAGAGAAGAGGAAAAAAATAAACGGAATCAACTCACGGCCTTTTCATTAATCGGAGGCGTATTATTAATTACCTTACTTTTGGTCATCTTTAGCCGATATAAATTAAAACAAAAGGCTAATGATGAACTCGAACAAAAAAACAAGATTATTGCCTACAGCAATGAAAAGATTACGGGAAGTATACGCTATGGTAGGCGCATTCAAAAAGCGCTGCTGGCAGCTGGTGAACCCATAGAACTTGCCTTTCCAGACTCTTTTGTATTCCTCAAACCTAAAGATATTGTAAGTGGTGATTTCTTCTGGTATGTAAATCGTGGAGAAGAGCAAATCATTGCTGCCATCGACTGTACTGGGCATGGCGTACCAGGAGCATTTATGACGGTATTTGGCTATTCGCTCCTGAATAAAATTGTAAATGGAGATGGCGTTACCGACCCTTCTCAAATCCTTGCACTCTTAGGATTAGAAGTGATGAAGCTTTTCCAAACCAAAGAGGAAGATCAAATTATTCAAGACGGGATGGATATGGCTTTGTGCAAAATTGACCAGAAGAATAAACAGTTACACTTTGCTGGTGCCAATCGTCCATTGTTACTTTACAATAAAGAAGGGCAGCATTACATTAAAGGAGATAAAGTAGGTTTAGGTGGTAAAATCATGTTAGAACGAGGTAAACCCTTCAATACTCATACCTTCAATTATGAAACCGATGATACCTTCTACATTTTCTCTGATGGGTATCAAGATCAATTTGGCGGTCCTGATGGAAAAAAGTTTATGAGTAAGCGTTTCCGAAAATATTTAGCAGACATCCAACCTTATTCTATGCAAGACCAAGCCCATATGCTCGAGACACATATTCAAGAATGGATGATCAATGAAAAGCAAACGGATGATATGATTATCATCGGAATAAGGTTAAAATAATCCTTACAACTACAACCATCTCATAATAAGCTACTTACCAACATTTTTTCAAAGTTTTTTTTTAAAACAATTGTATTCTCCCCGATTAGGTATAGTTATTGATTATCTAATGTTGGCTAAAAAGAATACGCAAAATCACGAAGATTTTCCACTCTTTTTACACAAACCTGAAAAGTGATTTGATAATATTATTTCATCAGATAAATTTGGCATTATTTTAATGGCAACCCTTTTACACTTGCCATTGTAAAAGCGACAGATTATGAATAAGATTAGGAGTTATGTTTACTTGTTAGGTTTTCTTGTGGTACTAGCAAGCTGCGGAAAAAAAGACGCACACCCAACAAGCTACAGCCCAGGAAAAGGCAGTACAAAAACAGGAATTGAATTTGCTGGCGGAAAAGATGATGAAGGCGCTTTCGCAGTAAGAGACTTCCGCGGTCAGCCAGAAGGGCCAGACTTAGTATTTATTGAAGGTGGTCGAGTAATTCTTGGTTCTTTTGAGGAAGATATACTCAACTCCAGAGATAACTTAGAAAGAACGGTCTCCGTTGCTTCATTTTATATGGACCAAACTGAGGTTGCTAACATTCACTGGTTAGAATACTTACATTATGCTAAAGATTCTGGTCAGCAATATTTTGAAGAAGCCTTACCTGATACTACAGTTTGGGCTAAAGAATTAGCCTACAACGATCCTTATGTAGATCATTATTTAAGATATCCTGGTTTCAGATACTTCCCTGTAGTAGGAGTTACTTGGACACAAGCCAATAACTACTGTATGTGGAGAACCACTATGGTAAATCGTAATCTTGCTTTGCAAAATGGTAATGATGAAGAAGTTGCTACAGCTGAAAGTGGTGGTCGAATTCCATTGGAATCTGGTATCGTATTGCCTGAGTACCGTTTACCTACAGAAGCTGAGTGGGAATATGCCGCACAAGCTTTGATTGGTGTGCAGTATAACGATGAAAATCACAGCCATAGAAGGTTATATCCTTGGAATGGTCACTCATTAAGAAACCCTTATGGTAAATCAATGGGTACATTCTTAGCGAACTTCAAAAGAGGTCGTGGTGACTATGCAGGTATTGCAGGTAAATTGAATGATGGAGCCATGATTACAGAGTGGATTTATGCTTACCCTCCAAATGATTTTGGATTATACAATATGGCAGGTAATGTAAATGAGTGGGTTGAAGATATTTACCGTCCTCTTTCATTTGAAGATTTCTCTGACTTAAATCCAGTACGTAACAGTGGTTTCTTAGATGACCCTGATTATGGATATACATATGATAAGCCAAACTGGAACTCATTCATCGACAACCATGTACGTGTTTACAAAGGCGGATCATGGAAAGATGTAGCCTACTGGTTATCTCCTGGTACTCGAAGATACTTGGAAGAAGATTCAGCAACTGCTACAATCGGATTCCGCTGTGCCATGATTCGAGCTGGTTACAACTACTAATTATAAATCTTATTCAAGAAAAAGGGCTTTCCTCGTCAGGGAAGTCCTTTTTCTTTTGTTAAATCTTCTTGTCATGTTAGCCAGCCCTTTTGTCTATCAATAAAGCACCTATATTTGTGCTTGCTTAAGCTTTGACGTACGTTCACCACTCACGATATGAAAGATTCATTTTCAAAGGCATTTTTTTTTGCAGGGTTATTTGTAGTGATTTCAATGCACACAATTGCTCAGCCCAAGCTATATCCCATCCGTTTACACCAATCTGTACCACACACCACCCCTAATGCCCGAACTCAAGGAGGTGGAGATGACCCTGTGTTCGTTACCCTTCCTTTTTTTGATGACTTTTCAGGGCAAGTTGGCGCTCCTGATACGAACAAATGGCAGAGTGGAGAAGGAGTATTTGTAAATAATACCTTTGGAATTGATGTACACACCGCAGGTGTAGCCACATTTGATGGCTTAAAGGAAAATGGAGAACCTTATAGCCTTGATGTGCTAGGCCTTACAGGAGAAGCCGACAAACTGACCTCGCATTGCTTTGATTTCAGTGGATATACCCAAGCAAATGCACTTTTACTCAGTTTTTATTGGCAAGCACAAGGACTAGGAGAATTACCTAACCCTGAAGATTACTTGAGGCTCGAATTTCTAAATAATCAAGGAGACTGGATTGAACAATGGCGTGTAAATGGAGATACCCTGACCGATTTTGAGTATGAAGAATTTACCATTACCGATCCAAGCTACTTGCATGCTCAATTTCAATTCAGATTTGTCGTTTTTGGGCGATTATCTGGAGGATACGATACTTGGAATTTGGATTACGTCTATCTCAATACTACAGCAAATCGCAATGTGGATGTGCCTATAGACTTTGGGATGACAAATGTATCTAGGGAAGCCTTGCATACTTACACCGCATTACCTAAAAGCCATTTCCTCAATCACATGGATTCAGTATGGAATGACACCGTACAAGTAGGCGTACGTTCTGCATTTGCACAAGCACGAAATATTCGCAGAGTCTCTTTGATTACAGAAGTATATGATTCCGCTACCCGAGTGGATTCTACCTTTAGTGCCCCTTTTGGAAACATACAGGCCGCATTAGATCCACTGGCAAGTACTACATTAGCATTTGAAAATGATCCTACGCTATTTACTGGATTAACTACAGATTCAATTACCCTCAAACAAACTTTTGTAGTAGACTTACTAACCCAGGCAAGTGACCAAGCATTAACCAGTGCCAATGACACCTTGATCAGCACGACCATTTTCTCTGACTATTACGCCTATGATGATGGCTCAGCAGAACTGGGTTATGGTGTTAATGAAAAGTTTGGAAAAATTGCCTATCAGTTTGAGAATTACCAAGAGGACACTTTACGTTATATCGACATTTTTTTAGCGCAACTTGGCGGACGAGCCTCTGGAAGTTTTAAAATAAAAGTGTGGGAAAGTTTAGACACCTTAACGGGTGAAGATGTAGAGATTTTTACCTCAACCTCCTTGCCTATTCTCTATCAAGAAGGGCTGAATACCTTTCAACGATTAGAACTTGAGGATTATATTCCGCTTCCAACAGGCACTTTTTTCATTGGCATTGAACAACTCTCTGATCAAAATATCATGATCGGTTTTGATAAGAATCAAGATTCTGGTGATAAGATTTTTTACAACTTAGGAACAAAGTGGTTCCAAAACAAACAGTTTCAAGGTAGCTTAATGATTCGACCAGTATTTGAATTTCCAAGCACCGTTACAGGGTTAGATGAAGATTTAGCCATGCTGAAGCAAGTGAAAGTATACCCCAACCCTACCCAGCAGCAGGTTTGGCTCAGTGGCGAAGTAGACCAAGCAGTGTTGTACACCATTTCAGGAAAGGTAATTCTGCAAAAAGAATTTTCAAACTCCAGCAGCGAAGCGAAACAAATGAACTTACCTCAACTCGCTGAAGGGATTTATATCTTAAAGGTTCAAAAAGGCAATGCGGTTATTGCTCAAAAATTGATGATCCAAAATCCATAGGTTTACTTGCTATGAATTAAGTATCTTTGTGCCATTCATTTAAGATAACCTTTAATATACTGAATCATGAACCTGCTTACTTATATAGATTTAAACTCATTATTTCAAGCGTCTATGGTTGCTCAAATACTTGTTGCGGCTTTTCTCGCTGTACTTTTTTTGCAATCAGGCATTGACAAAGTAGTTGATTGGAAAGGAAATTTAAGCTGGCTTACAGGTCATTTTAAAGATAGTCCACTCAGTAATATGGTACCGCTCATGCTGGGAACAATCACGATTTTTGAAATTGCAGCGGGTCTTTTGAGTGCTATAGGTGCCGTTATGTTACTGTTGGGCAAGGGCAGTGAACTAGCGTTATATGGTGCACAACTTTCGGCATTAAGTATTCTAATGCTTTTCTTTGGGCAACGTTTGGCTAAAGACTATGCGGGAGCTGCCACGTTAGTTTCGTATTTCATTCTCAGCATTATAGGCATCTTAATTTTAGGCTAATTCACCAACTAAACCATTACCACCCACAAGAACTGATTTACCACATGATCGACTTTCAATCATTTACGCTAGAAAATGGGCTTCAAGTTATTGTACATGAAGATAAAACGATTGCTACTGCTGCTGTAGATATTTTATACGATGTGGGTTCGAAAGACGAATCTCCCGAAAAAACGGGTTTTGCGCATTTATTTGAGCACTTGATGTTTGGAGGCTCTAAACATATCCCGAATTACGATAAGCCTTTACAAAAAGTAGGTGGAAGTAATAATGCTTTCACCTCTCCTGACATCACCAATTACTACATTACCCTACCCGCAGAAAACCTAGAAACTGCATTTTGGCTAGAATCCGATCGCATGTTAAGCCTGTCTTTCGACCCACAGGTATTGGAAACCCAACGCAAGGTCGTTATTGAAGAGTTTAAACAGCGATACCTGAATCAGCCCTATGGCGATTTATGGTTGAAATTGAGGCCGCTCGCCTATTCCGTGCATCCTTATCGTTGGCCTACCATTGGTAAGGACATTACGCATATTGAGCAAGCAAGTATGGAAGATGTAAAAACATTTTTTCATAAGTTTTATACCCCAAGTAATGCCATTATGGTGGTGGCGGGTAATGTGGCATACGATCAGGTGAGAAAACTCGCAGAAAAATGGTTCGGCTCCATTCCTAAGTACGAAAAGCCTGTGAGAAGCTTGCCTCAAGAGCCTCAACAAACAGCACCACGGTTTTTGGAGGTAACAGCAGATGTTCCACTAAATGCCATTTATAAGACTTACCACATGTGCGGTAAAACCTCTCCACACTTCCATTCTTCGGACTTAGTGAGCGATATTTTGGGGCGGGGAAAATCATCCAGACTTTATGCTTCTTTACTGCAAGATCAGAAATTATTCAACTCCATCAACAGTTACATTACAGGCTCAATGGATGATGGCCTTTTGGTGATCTCAGGTAAATTAAATCAGGGGGTAAGTTTACAAGAGGCGGATCAAGCCATCCAAGCTGAGATTGATAAACTTAAATCTGATGGAGTTTCAGAAGAAGAACTCAGTAAGGTAAAAAATCAAGCTGAAGCCACCTTAGTGTTCTCTGAAGTAGAGATTTTGAATCGAGCCATGAATTTAGCCTACTCTACTTTATTGGGTGATACCAACTTAATTAATCTCGAAGCTGGAAAAATTCAAGCTGTAAGTACCCAACAAATTCAAGCTAGAATTAATGAAACTTTAGTGGAAAACAATTGTTCGACCTTGTATTACACTTCAATGTAAAACTGCTTGCCCTATTTTTCAATATTCTGTTTTCAACTTTTGTAAAGGCCAACATGTTTCTTACTTAGGATTATTCTAAGTAAGAAGAATTTATATTTTGTCTTTTTTCTCATTCACTTTTTCATACTTTTTATACCCATATGGGCAATGTAGGCAACCATTTTCACAACAATATCCTCTTCTTAAATGGTATTGTTGCGTAAATACCATCCATCCATCTTCATTAAAATAGTAATCTCCCTCTTGTAGCTTAGGGTAGCGTTTACTTTTTTTAACAGAATCCTTTGACATGATCTATTTTAGTTGTTATATTGCCGCAAATAAAAAAAGCACACAGCAAAATGCCATGTGCTTTCCCATTTTCAACCTAAATCAACCTTAAAACCTAATCAAATTTATCAACCTTATTATTGTATCTTAATTTCTCGTTCTACTGTTTCTGCTTCCTTCACTTTAGGTAAGTTAATCATTAATATTCCATTTTCATAACTTGCCTCTATATTATTAACGTCTATTGCTTCAGGAAGTTCATAGCTTTTCTTAAAATTTGTGTAATAAAACTCCCTTCTT
>JBMYQA010000208.1:0-10979 GCA_049600855.1 Flammeovirgaceae bacterium
AATAATCGCAGCAGGAATTGCCACTCCACTTCCTTTGTCACTTAACACCTGATCCAAATAATCGGCACTATCAAAAGCACCATTGACATAACCATAATAGGGCAAAAAGTTGGTGTTTTGGTTTAATTCTCCTTCCAAACCTTGTCGGTAATGCTGGTTTGCCGTTAAGCGTAATGCGCCTTTAGTATGCCCATGGTAGGCATTGGTAAAGGTGATGATGTTATTTCGACCAGTATACAATTGAGCCAATTTAATTGCCGCTTCAACCGCATTGGTACCAGTAGGACCTGTAAATTGAATCTTGTAATCCAATTTCCTTGGTGCTAATATGTATTGGTTAAACACATGAATGAAATGCTCTTTTGCCTCTGTAGCCAAGTCTAATCCATGTGTTACCCCATTCTTTTCGATGTAGTCTATCAATTTTATTTTAAAGAAGGGGTTGTTGTGTCCATAGTTCAAGGCTCCTGCACCTGCCAGAAAATCGACATATTGTTTTCCTGCTGTATCTTTGATGATTGCGCCGTGTGCACTTTCAAAGGTGACAGGGAAATTTCTACTGTACCCTCTAACGTTTGACTCGTGTTTATTGATATGCTGCATAATGATATTCTAGTTCTTTTAGAGTTGTAAATGTACTATTAACCAATGAAATGCTTAGGATAGTGAGACCATTTACCCTAGTGGCTGTTTGATTTTTTTGTTTAGCGAAAGAAAAAGCTCAAACAGCCGCTAAGAAATAAAACGGGTCATGTTTTTCGTATTTCGGGTTTTTTGGGGAAATTAGGCCTCAACTTTCAACCATTGTCAGTTTTTCAACCATAACAACTCATGAGCTTAATTACTGTTAAACAACGCGTAGCCGTGATAAAAAGCATGGCGTTTTTTTTACTTATTCTAACAATTTCTTGTCAACAAAAAACGACAACGGATGAGTTACCCGCCAACGATCCTTATGAGCTAGTCAATCCATTCATCGGAACGGGCGGACATGGACACACCTATCCAGGCGCTACCATGCCTTTTGGTATGGTTCAGCTCAGTCCCGATACACGCTTAACAGGTTGGGATGGCTGTTCTGGCTATCACTATACCGATTCGATCATTTATGGGTTTTCGCATACGCATTTAAGTGGAACGGGGGTTTCGGATTATGGCGATGTATTATTGATGCCCTTTACGAGTGAAAAGGATTATACTCATGATGAGGTAATGAGCAAGCAACACATTCCCTCAAAATTTTTGAAAACAACTGAAAAAGCAAAACCTGGATACTATGCCGTTGAGCTAGAAGATGATCAAATTTCAGTTCAATTAACAAGCACAACACGGGTAGGAATTCATCGTTATCACTTTAAAAAAACAGCGTCAGCGAAAGTGCTTTTAGACCTGCATCATCGCGATGAACTCCTTGATTATGAAATCACTATAGAAAATGATACGACGATCAGTGGAAAGCGTATTTCGAAAGCATGGGCCACCGAGCAGCATGTCTATTTTGTGATGCAAACATCAGTACCTTTTCATGCGCTTATTCCAGCAGGAAATGATGCTGAAAATTCCTTTTTTAGAATTTTGAACTTTGTAAATAATCCTTCAGAAGTCATTATTAAGGTAGGAATTTCAGCGGTAAGTGTTGAGGGAGCAAAAGCCAACTTGCAATCGGAAGCAGCTCATTGGGATTTTGACACCTACAAACAAGAAGCAAAAGATACGTGGTCTGCTGCTTTATCAAAAATTCAAGCAAAAAGTTTGGATCAAGAAAAGTTAGTGATCTTTTATTCGGCACTATATCATACTATGATTGCCCCAAATGTATTTTCTGATGTGACAGGTGAATACAGAGGAATGGATAAGTCGATACATCAGACCGATAAAGGAGAAGTCTATACCATATTCTCACTTTGGGATACTTTTAGGGGAACACATCCATTGTATACGATTATCGAACAGGAAAAAACAAACGAATTTATCAGGACTTTTTTAAAGCATTATGAAGAAGGAGGGAGGTTGCCCGTTTGGGAATTGGCAGGAAACGAAACCGATTGTATGATTGGGTATCATTCCGTTTCTGTGATTGCGGATGCTTACCTGAAAGGCTTGCGAGATTATGATGCAGCTCTCGCGTTAGAAGCCATGCAACACAGTGCTCAATTAGATCATTTAGGACTAAAAGATTATCGAGAAAAGGGATTTATAGCCTCAGGAGATGAAGCTGAATCGGTTTCTAAAACCCTCGAATATGCTTATGATGATTGGTGTATTGCTCAAATGGCTAAAGAAATGGGAAATACCGCAGTATACGATGAGTACATTCAGCGTGGGCAATATTACAAGAATATCTTTAATCCTGAGGTTGGGTTCATGCAGGCTAAACTAAATGGCGCTTGGACGACAGGCTTTGATCCTGCTGAGGTGAATTTTAATTTTACAGAAGCGAATTCATGGCAGTATAGCATGTTTGCGATTCAAGATATTGAAGGGATGATTGAGTTATATGGAGGTGCAGCGGCTTTTGAAGAAAAGCTGGATCAACTTTTTGAAACGGAGATGGAGTTGAGTGGCCGACATCAAGTAGATATTACGGGGTTAATCGGACAATATGCGCACGGAAACGAGCCGAGTCATCATATGGCTTATTTGTATAACTACATTGGTAAACCTTGGAAATCGCAGGAGCGCATTCATCAGATTTTAACCGAACAATATTCAACAGCTCCTGATGGATTATCGGGGAATGAAGATTGTGGGCAAATGTCGGCTTGGTATGTACTGAGTTCCATGGGCTTTTATTCTGTAACGCCTGGTTTGAGTTATTATACTATTGGAAAGCCTCATTTAGAGGAAGTTAACTTGCAACTTGAGAGCGGAAAGCAATTTAAAATTCGAGCGCAAAATCTTTCTGAACAAAATCGCTATATCCAACAAGTTACCTTGAATGGAAAACCATATTCTAAATCTTTCATTACTCATGAAGATATCATGAATGGTGGCGAAATGGTCATTAAAATGGGGCAAAGTCCGAATAAAGAGTGGGGGAGTAGTAAAGGTGATATTCCTGCGTCTCGGATTCATCATAAAGATCAAATTGTCCCTGTACCTTATTTTTCCGCAGCTTCCCAAAGTTTTACAGATTCGCTCACTATCAAATTATCATCTGCTTGCTTGGATTGTGAAATTTATTATCAGTTAGCAGGTGACAAAGCCTATGCTAAATACGAACTTCCAATCACGATTAAAAAAGATACAAAAATTCATGCCTATGCTATTAGAGATAATCAGCGAAGTAAAACAGTTGAAGCTACTTATAAAAAGGTAAAAGGAGGACGGAGCATTCAGTTGATGTCTGAATATAGTAATCAATACTCAGCTGGTGGCAATAATGCCTTAATCGATCATTTATATGGAGGAAAGAATTTTAGAACCGGGTATTGGCAAGGGTATCGTGCTGATTTTAAAGGAGTTATTGACTTGGGGAGTATTGAGGAAATTAATAAAATTGAGCTGAGTGCCTTACAGGATATCAAATCATGGATATTTTTCCCAACACAAGTAAAGATTTCAGTTTCCGATAACCCACATAGTTTCAAGGAGTTAGCTACGATTAAAAATGATTTTCCTGACAACCGTTATGGAGCCTTTACTAAGCGATTCTCTTACAAAAGTAAGCCCATTAATGTGCGCTACATTAAAGTTGAGGCCCAAAACTATGGTGTTTGTCCAGATTGGCATTTAGGAAAAGGAGGGAAAACATGGTTATTCATGGATGAAATCATTATAGAATAAACTTGCAACGGCATTTAAAATAAATGCGCTAAAAGAAGGGTAGGGGATCATCGTTTACTATTTTTGCGCAAAATGTTAGTCTATGATGATCTCCACGTTTTTTAAATCATTGCGCACCCGATTAAGAGTTATTGCCTTTTTGGAAGGCGTTTCTTTTCTGGTTTTGTTGCTCATAGCCATGCCATTAAAATACATGTATGGCGAGCCCATTTTAGTGAAGACCGTTGGCATGGCTCACGGTATATTATTTGTGTGGTATGTGTACTTAATTATGCGCGCCAAATTCCAATTCAACTGGACGTGGGGACAGTTTATTTTAGCAGGTATTGCATCATTAATTCCTGGAGGAACATTTTGGGCTGATTATAAGCTATTTAGAGAAACGAACTAATGAAAAGGAGTATCCATTTAAAATCAGCTAGTTTCTACATTAATTGTTATATAATTTATATTATGTTAAATAGAGTTTTTCACAAAGACCCAAATAATATTCTTGAGCAAGAAATCACCAGCCCAATGCCTCTCCTAGTAACTCTGCTAAAATAACGTTATGTTTCGCGGAATTAATCTCATTATAGCGGGCACGCCTTACGATTCTAATTTGATGCTTGGTATCACGTACATCTTCTTCTACCGCGATAATCCCAATTTTTCTACTGATTTGCCTCGTTGCTTTTTCGATAAAATCATCATTTAGAGGAATGGCTAAATAGTAATAGTGACAATACTCAAAATTTTCTAACAAGCGTTTATCTGAGCTTAATGAGGCAATGTTGCTTGCTATACTCGCACCAAAAATAACGGGCTGCTCCCCTCCTGTTGCATTTGATCTGACTAACCCGATTACATCAATCACATTCCCTTGTTCTGTAATGGGCAGATCTTGAAAAGCACCAGGGCGAATGTATTGAAAGGCTCTATACTTGCCTATATGACTTTCTCGTAAGGTGTAGGAGAACCAGTCGTCTGAGCGCAAGGCATTGGTGATGTTAGTTTTCAACACCTCTTCCCTAGTCACAAAATACTTATTGCGTTTTTGTTCATCTAACTTTTCTTCATCGTATCGCTCACCTTCTATGAGTTGATTAATATCTAATTCTAGTGGTGAAAATGGCACTCTAAATTGAGCTTGTTCAGCTGCAGGAACTTGATATTCTAACTCAATGTGACGCTTTCGTCCCCGTTCTGTTTTTCCCTGTTTTAACGGTCTGTATGTTTGCCACAACGCTTTTAACTCAATCCGAACAGGTTCACCATTGAGTAATTTCTCCTTCAACTCTTTTACAATTCCTTCAGGAGCTATCGTTCGAACCTTTCCATAAAGTTCTAATTGCTCAGGAGTTGCTTTTACTTCTTTTTCATTCAATAACAACACTTCGGAAATGCCACAAATCTCCATGTATACTGCCGCAGCTGATTTAGCGCGCCAAAGCGTAGATACATTGATCTTATTTTGTTGTGCCAAACCATGTACATACTGGGTAAAAGACCTCGCCCTCACTTCATATAACTTTCCCTCCTCTACTTGAAAAAGTAGTTTTGCTACTTTAATCCAGTTTTTACGATCATTTTTAATTAACCATTCAAACTCATCCTCAATTTTCTTGAGTTTTTCTAATTTATCGAACATTTTAATGATTAGTTAAAGTTCAGTTTTATTTAGTTGCAACTTGCAACTAAAAGTCCTAATAAATATAGTTTTTGTTTTCTACAACTTCAATGAAATTGAAAATAATATTTGCTAAATCTATTAGATTAAAGTGGCTATAAACCTTCAGATTTAATTGTTGACACTGCTAATCCTCAACGAAGGAAATTCGGTTCCACTAAATTAAAGGAATTGATAGGTCAATCACAACATATGCCTATGTCTGATCAAAAAGCGTTTTACCTCAAATCAATCAATGATTTCCAACAATCGGAAAAGCAACGCGATGATATAACGTTCATCGGATTTAGAGTGAGCGATAACTTGACCTATCCATGAATCTGAAGCCTAAAACCCCTTGTCGCTTATACTTCAAAAACAATCCCTTCTTCCTTCAATTTAAAGTAGCGTTCTTTATTAAACTGAAATAGAGAGGCAGGTCTCCCCGCCCCTATTGATCGCTTTTCATCTAGCTCATCTAAAATGCCAAAGCTCATAATTTTTTTTCTAAAATTTCGACGATCAATCTCGCGTCCTAATAAAGTGGTATATAATTTTTCAAGATCAGAAAAGGGGAATTTTCGGTCTAATAATTCAAAACCTACGGGTTCATAGGTGATTTTTGCCCGAAAACGCTGGATTGCCATGCGCAGTATTTTTGAATGATCAAAGGCTAATTCGGGCAACTTGTTGATATCAAACCAACGCGCTTCAGCCGCATCCGTATCCGCTTTAAGTTGCAAGCCATCAGGTCGAATTAATCCAAAGTAAGCGACAGAAATTACGCGTTCGCGCGGATCACGGTCACAATCGCCATAAGAATACAGTTGCTCTAAATAATTGATGAACACGCCTGTTTCTTCTTTCAACTCGCGTTCAACCGCTTCTTCAAGACTTTCGTGATTTAATACAAATCCCCCAGGAATTGCCCAACACCCTTCAAACGGTGGATACTTCCGTTTAATTAATAATACAGAAATTTTAGGTTCAGGATCGTACCCAAACACAACAGCATCTACCGTTACTTTAATTTGCTGCTCTAATCTTGGATTATATTTCATTGCTTCTTCCATAGTCACGCAAATTAACTAAATATGGTGTGATACACACAAAGTAGCATCAAGATTCTGATTTTGATTAAAAGATATGGGCACAACACTAACTCATCTAGTTAGTTCAAACAAAAAAAGGCAAGTATAAACTTACCTCTTATGTTGATATCACCCAATAAAAATGCTTTACTTCACTAACAATTTTTCCTTAAACACGCCTTTTTCTGTTTGAACAACCACTACTACCAAGCCTGCAACGTGATTACTTAACACATATTCGCCTTCAACTCCCCAGGAAAAGTGATTTACATGAGTTGAAATAGGAATCTGTTTTCCAGAAAGTGTATACACATCAACTACCAATTGTTCTACGTTAAAGCCATCCACTTTAAACGTGTTGCTTGCAGTAGGATTAGGAAATACGTTCGCATATCCACCTACATTTTCTTTATACACCTGAATTACTTTTGAATACGAAAATGTACCATCATAGTCTGTTTGCTTTAAACGGTAATAAGTAATTGATGCCAGTTCCCCACCATCTATCAAACTATATTGTTCCAAATGTTGAGATTCTCCAGCTCCTAATACTTCTCCTATCTTAGTGTAATTGATGCCATCTAACGATTTTTCAACTGTAAAAAAATCGTTATTTTCTTCACTTGCTGTAGCCCACATTAAATCCACTTGATTTTCATTCAATGCTGCACGGAAATATATTAGCGTGATGGGCAAAAGTGAACAACCATTATTTCCCTCACCAGATAAATCTTGACTTGGGCATCCCCCACTCCCTTCAATGCAAAATGTCAAATCCGAAGAAATAAAACTAAGTTGAGCATTCCCTGAGTTTTTACTTAAACAGCCTGTCACACTCAAACCTCCAGTGCCATTAATGATGCCATTGCCATTATTAGAGTAATTAATATTTCCCCCAATAAAAACCGTAAAATCTGCCCCAATAGTCATCGTTCCTTTATTGAAGAAATTAGCATCTGTAGTGATTGTTAACGAACCTGTTCCCGTAAAACCTACATTATTTCCTCCACTGGAAGAGTTAATTGTTAAGGAATTTACGGTAAGATTACTAGCGGTATTCAGGGTTATTACCGTATTATTACCGGCAATGATTACATCATCATCTGGTCCTGGCACATCTCCACAATCCCAAGTAGCAACACTATTCCAATCACCACTAGAGCTTGCTGTACAAGTTGCAGCTTGAGTTGAAATCGTCTCTCCTAAAATCCATGACATTAAAATTAAAATGATATACTTTTTCATCTTTTTATAGTAGTGTTAACCGTAATCAGCTATTAAAATCAATTAATATGCTATGAGTAAGAACGATATAATAATAATTGTACGCTGGATTTTCAAGGGACTTTTAGGGGACATTATAATATTTTACTACTAATCATTTAAATAATACAAAAGAAAGAAATTTAACATAGTACATTCTATAAATTAAGCCATGAATTTTTAATCAGCATAGATTTCACTAACTTCCCTCAAAAATTTCACAAGCCCTATGCCTGCAATTAAAGAAGCTACGTTCAACTTTTTACTTGATCTTAAAGAGAACAACAACCGTGAATGGTTTCAGGAAAATAAAGCGGTTTATACACAAGCGCATGAAAATGTAATCGCATTTGCGGATGCACTTTTATTGGAAATGCAACAGCACGA
This sequence comes from Flammeovirgaceae bacterium, assembly GCA_049600855.1. Taxonomy (GTDB): domain Bacteria; phylum Bacteroidota; class Bacteroidia; order Cytophagales; family Flammeovirgaceae; genus JBMYQA01. The sequence goes on from JBMYQA010000208.1 coordinate 8,176, forward strand.
TGACCTTGAAACTCCTTCTGGCAAAAAAAGCTTATTTCGCATTTATCGAGATGTTCGTTTTTCTAAAAATAAATCACCTTATAAATCTCATTTTTCTGGCAGCTTTAAGCGTGCTACAAAGGCATTACGAGGCGGATATTACTTCCACATTGAAGCGGGCAATACCTTTGCTGCTGGTGGCTTTTGGGGACCAAACTCTGCTGATTTAAAACACCTCAGAAATCAAATTGCCCAAGACCCCGACCCATTACGAGAAATTTTAGCCAGCCAAACGTTCAACGACTATTTTGGGGAACTAATCGGCGATCAGGTAAAAACAGCTCCTAAAGGCTTCTCGAAAGACGATCCGGCCATTGATTTGCTCCGTTTCAAACAGTTCATTTTGAAGCATGATTTTACCGATGAAGAAGCCTTATCAGACGACTTCGTACAAAAACTTTCCTACACATTTCAGCAAATGCGTCCTTTCCTCGACTATATGAGTGATATCTTAACGACTGATCTCAATGGCATTTCTCTGATAGAATAGCTTGGAGAAGCCACCTTAACTTGCTGCGATGAAAACTAGGATAACTTTTAGGTTTGGTATGCGTAAGAATTGAAAGAAACATTTCACACCTGTTTATACTTCAAGTCATGTAATGGTTTAATCACATATTTCCCCTTCTATCCGCTCTTTTATAGAGTAGAAATTCTCATTACTTTAAATGATATTGAGTGTGATTTTCCACGCGGAAATACCTCTATATAGGGCTTTTTCATAAAAAGTCAGTAAATGCTCATTGAAGCTTCTTAGTTTCAATTGGAATAGGGTTGAGCTTCCTAGCTCAATGAGCGTTTTTTATGAACAAACCCTATACCTCGATCAATAGGACTAAACCATTACAATTATGTCACTTTCAAGAAAATATGGGCGAACTTACCATTACCCATTTTCTCCAGGCGCTACCAGTGATGATCGGATTAATCACAATTATTGGGCAGACATGCAATCCATCAAGCAACTTGTACACACCGAAAAACTGGATGGTGAAAACACCTGTTTGAATAAATATGGCGTATTTGCGCGCTCACATGCCGCGCCAACTCAACACCCTTGGGCCAATTACCTCAAAGAAAAGTGGGCTATGATCAAATATGATTTGGGTAACTTAGAAATTTTTGGTGAAAATATTTATGCGATACATTCCATTCAATATCAATCCATAGAGGCACATTTTTATGTTTTTGGCATTCGGGAATTAGACCGTTGGTTATCTTGGGAAGAAACGAAGTTTTACGCAGCCCTGTTGGATTTTCACATGGTTCCTGAACTCGCGTTTAGCTCCCCTACTCAACCGAATACCTTACAAAAGGAAGTTATTCAATTAAGCCAACAAGCGAGCTATTTTGGCTCCATCGATACATTTACAAAAGAACCTTGTACGATGGAAGGCTTAGTCAGCCGCACCATTGCTGATTTTTCCATCCACGACTTTAAACAGCACGTTTTTAAATATGTACGCAAAGGCCATGTAAAAACAGCTCAACATTGGTCAAGAAATTGGAAGAGAGCCCCATTGCATTGGGAATACACACAAAAACCCTAACTATCATGTGGAAAATAAGTCATCATTACGATTGGGAATTGCTCAGACAGCAATTCTCTTGGATTCAAGACATGGTTGGAGTCCCTCAAGACCCCATATACCATGCTGAGGGAGATGTTGCCATTCATACCCAACTGGTAGTAAAGGCTCTTACAAGTTTGGATGAATTTAAGGCTTTGAGCGAACAGGATCGGCATATTTTAATTGCGGCGGCACTGCTCCACGATGTGGAAAAACGCTCAACTACCGTTATAGAAAGCGATGGCAGCATTACTTCCAAAGGACATGCTAAAAAAGGAGAATACACGAGTCGTACACTACTGTATAAGGAAATTAGTACCCCATATGCCATCCGAGAGCAAGTGGCTAAACTCGTTCGGTATCATGGTTTACCTTTATGGGCACTGGAAAAGCATAATCCTGCTAAAGCGGTAATTAAAGCCAGTTTAGAAGTGAACACGCAACATTTGGCACTACTGGCTCAAGCAGATGTATTAGGAAGAATCTGTCAAGATCAAGATGAATTAAACTATCGGGTGGAATTGTTTCGAGAACTCTGCCACGAACAAAATTGCTACGGTCATGCAAGAACATTTACAGATCATTTTTCCAAATACTTTTATTTTGAAAAGGCGGATGTACTGCCGAGTTTTCAGGCTTACGACGATAGCAAGTTCGAAGTTATTTTGATGAGTGCATTGCCTGGTTCGGGAAAAGACACCTACATTCAGCAACATTTAGCCGATTGGCCCATGATTTCCCTTGACGATTTCAGGCGCAAATGGAAGATCAAGCCTACTGATAAATCGGGTACGGGAAGGGTTGTACAAGCCGCAAAAGAAGCAGCTAAGGCTTACATGCGCAAAAGAACGTCTTTTGTTTGGAATGCGACTAACCTTACTCGGGAGTTACGCAAAATGCTCATTCAATTTTTCAGAACTTACGGTGCTCGTGTACGCATCATCTACCTTGAGGCACCTTATCGCGAATTACTTGCACAGAATAGAAATCGGGAGCATGTTGTACCAGAAGCCGTGATTGAACGGATGATTCGTAAATTAGAAATTCCTGCTCCTTGGGAAGCACATCACGTAGATTATGTGGTTCGGTCATAAAAAAAGGGGAATTCCTCCCCTTTTCCTACTGCATGTAATCCTGCTTATTCTACCCGATGGTTTAACACTTAAATCTGCTATTCAAGGCTTCTGAGCCTTG
>JBMYQA010000209.1:0-10976 GCA_049600855.1 Flammeovirgaceae bacterium
AGCTAGTTGAAGGTTCTTACCTTCAATTTAAATGCCTTTAAGCTTCCTAGCTTAAAGTGACAAAGACGAAGAAAAAATATGCGATAATGGGTTTAACTCAAAAAAAGCGTACTGAAAACAGTACGCTTTTCCAAACTCAATTGATTGTCAAAAACTTAAACTTAAATCGGTTTTTCGCAAACGTTTGCACACAAACGGGCGATAAAAAGTCCTTCATTTTTTATTTGAAGGACTTGAATTTTTTTACTTTCTTAATTCGATTTTAGTGTTAGCATCACGGCTCTGTACAAGTTTATCACTTTGGCTACAAGCAACAAATGCGAGCATTCCGCTAATCAAGAAAAAAGCTAATAGCTTCCGCATAGTTGAATAAATAGTTAGTTTATCGTCAATAATCCGTAGGCAAATATAATGATTATATGATATTTCCTAGAAAATGTATCATTTTTTTCGGTACACGATTTTGATGGGTACTCCAGAGAAGTCGAAATGCTTCCTCATTTTATTCATTAAAAAGCGTGTATAAGGCTCTTTGATATGTGTAGGAAAGTTACAGAAAAATGCGAAAGTAGGTGCTTTTGTAGGCAATTGCGTGATGTATTTGATTTTGATGTGTTTCCCTCGATAGGCAGGAGGAGGAGTACGTTCAATTTCTCTCAGCATTACCTCATTTAATTTTGAAGTCGAGACTTTTTGTTGGCGATTGTGGTACACTTGAATGGCTAATTCAATCGTTTTAACAATACGCTGTTTACTCAATACAGAAGTAAATACAATCGGCATGTAATCGTTAGGAGCCAATTTTTCACGCATAGCGCGTTCAAAATCTCGAGCGGTATTGGTTTCTTTTTTCACCAAATCCCACTTATTGACCATGATCATGATGCCCTTGCGATTTTTGTGCGCTAGATGGATAATGTTGAGGTCTTGAGATTCTAATCCCCGCGTAGCATCAATCATCACTACACATACATCAGATTCTTCAATAGATTTGATGGCACGGAGGATCGAATAAAATTCTACATTTTCTTTGATTCTGGATTTTCTTCGGATTCCTGCAGTATCGGTAATAATGAGCTCGTGCCCAAAACCTTTGTAATGACCATTTACTGAATCGCGCGTAGTCCCCGCAATATCTGTTACAATACTTCTTTCTTCATTGAGCAAGAGGTTGACAAATGAAGATTTTCCAGCATTTGGTCGGCCAACTACGGCAATTTTAGGGAGCGGAGATTCTTCTTCATCAGCAGGTACTTCAAAATGACTTACTACCGCATCAAGCAAATCTCCTGTTCCTGAGCCATTCATGGCTGAAATCGGATAGACATCCCCTAAGCCTAACTCATAAAACTCGGAAGCTAAATGCCTTCGATCGTAGTTGTCGGCCTTATTTGCTGCTACATAGACGGGCTTTTTAGATTGCCGAACTACATTGGCAAATTCCTTATCTAATCCGAGCAATCCTGCTTCACAATCTACCACAAACACCAGTACAGAAGCTTCTTCCATGGCAATGGACACTTGTTCTCGAATAGCCCCTTCAAAGGTGTCTTCAGAACCCACCACATACCCACCTGTGTCAATGGCGGTAAACTCTTTATCGGTCCAAACTACTTTGCCATAATGACGATCACGGGTGACTCCACTGGTATTGTCCATAATCGCATCTCTACGTTCAACTAAGCGGTTAAAAAGTGTAGATTTCCCTACATTGGGTCTTCCTACAATTGCTACTATATCTGCCATGATTGAAATCTCTTTTTTAGTTGAGTAACCCTAAAAAAGTGATGCTAGCATTCATTGGCTGTAGCTGTTTTTTAGCGTTACGTAATCAGCGCGTAAATCTCCTTTCTAATCTCCCTTAAAGCAGTGTAAGTACAGGGGAAATTTTAACAAGGCTGCAAAGTTAAAAGTTTTGAAGATAAAGCACAGGATTACAGTCGAATAAATTTCCTGCTTCTACTAGTTTGCTGATTACTCACTCGAATCAAGTAGGTACCCTTGGGTAAGGTAGACAGTTGGATGCTGCCTTCCCAAAGTTGACTGTTGGAATTAATCGCTTGCTTGAGAATGACCTTTCCTGCCATATCAAAAATAGTGAGTTCGTGTTGGCCTTGAACGTCTGACCAAATCTCCAGTGTTGCCGCTCCATAGGATGGATTGGGGAAGAGGGCAATGTCTAATCCATGATCGCCTTCAATAAATACACTGATGATTTTGGAGAAGCCAACCGTGCCATCAAAAGCAACATCTTTGAGGCGGTAATAATTGATGCCGTGATACGGTTCGGTATCGATGAATTCATAAGCCTGTAGTACCTGACTATTTCCTTGCCCTTGGATAACTCCAATTTCCTCAAAGGATTCCCCATCTTTCGAATGTTCCACTACAAAAAAATCATGTTCAATTTCTTGGATCGTTTCCCAAAATACACGCACCTCATTATTCGGCAAGCGTTCTGCATCAAAACGGAGTAATTCGACGGGAAGTACATTGTCTTCAATGGTTGTCGCTAAGGTAAATGGACTGAAAGAACTAATGATATCGGAGGTTACAGAACCTGGAATTCCTGTATTGATCGCATTGCCGCCTTCATTCACCCATTGCGAACCGTTCCAACGAGCTACGCGCAAGGCGTTGTGATCTGAACTGCTACTACTGACATCACTATGCGAATTCCAATGCAGCGTTACGGTGGCATTCGCAGCAGTACCTGCTGAACTTCGATCTAATAGCCAATATTCAATTTCGCTCACATGATGAATGGAAGCAGCTAAACTGGTTTGATCATAAGTTGGGTGCGCACTCTCGTTAACATATTCCGCAGTAAAATCAGTAGCATCAGCAGACTGAGGCGAAATGCCGATTTGAGCTAATATGCCGTTTTTGCCAGTTGGAAAAGTAAACGCATTGGTGGAGTTAGTCTTTTTTACCATTGGCCCATTGACATAACTGCTCGTACTTCCCTCAGCTCCAACTCCCATGATGGCGTTTTCGAGTAGGATTAATTGATTGGCAGCATCAGTGGTCATAATGCCATTGCTAAGGTGCAACTCGTTGTCTACATTGACTGTTTGTTGAAGCGTTAATCCACCACCAGTGTTGGTGAGATGTAAATAATCGATGGTAGTTACTGTATTCCCATCGAGTTGCTGTACGCTACTTCCTTCAAAAAGTACGGGTCGTTCATTGCCTGTGAAAGTGCCATTATTGGTGAAATTCCCCTTCAGTTTTAAATCTCCACCCATTGAGTTGGATAAGGTGAGTGAGCCTCCTGAAGCAATGGTACAATCTCCGCCAATGGTTAAGCTATCCGATAAATTGGTTGTACTTCCATTCATTTCTAGTGATCCTTCAATGAGTAAATCGCCACTTAGACTACGTTTACTGGTTGGATCTTCATTCCCAAAGTTTAGTGTAGTACCAGCAGTAATGGTTACGTCATTTAATGAGGCATCATTCCATTCAATGTTACGATTAAAACTACCTCCTGTATTGTAGTTGAGCAGCGAAGAAGTCCCATAAGTAGGGGAGTTGGTATCAACAAACGAAGCACTTTTAAGCGCTAAGGTTCCATTAATGGTACTGATTCCACTTCCAAAATTAATTCCTCCATTTTCCAATTCCATGGTAACATCAGTATCTAGCACAAAAGTACCACTGTTGGTGGCGTTTAGGTTTTTACAAGTGGTGGACGTAGCACAACTGATTTTGAAGATACTGCCAACACTACCCGTAATAGTTCTTGCAGCTCCATCTACTTGAATGTTTCCCCCTGAACCAGTTAGTGTCATCATTTGTCCATTCAAATCAATGTTTCCAGCTAATAATTGCAGCACATCAGCAGTAGCACCGTGTACATTTACATTCGTTGATGGAGCGTTGCTGAGTTGTACATTTGCAGCTGTGTTATTGACAACTAAAAAATCAAATTCTTCCGTACCTCCACCAGTAACACGAATCGTTTGAGTGCTTGAACCATTGAAGGTGACGGCACGATTATTAGGCGTAAAGGTTGCTGTATTACCTTTAGTCCAGTTTCCGCCAAGCTGAAGATCTCCACCCAATGCACTCGAAAGTGTTAAGGTTCCATTGTTTGTGAGATTTCCAAGTACACGAAAATTTCCTGTCATGCTTTCCATACTCAACGAGGACCCGTTATCAATGGTGAGATTTCCTGCAATTTGTCGGGCATCATTACTGCCATTAGCCAATTGAAACGTAGTGTTATTGCTAATTTGAACGTGATTGGGATAGCCTGCACCAGAAGTGGCAGACCATTCTGCATTTCGATTAAACGTACCGCCTGTGTTGTAAAGTAAAGTAGCAGCAGCTCCATAGGTAGGGGAATCAAAGGCAAAGCCGCTAAAGTTAATTTGAAAAGTGCCATTGATGGTGCTAGTTGAACCAAAAGTGATTCCCCCATTTGCAATCAAATCATTCATCGCAATGACTCCTGAAAAGGTGCAGTTTCCTGCACAATTGATGATTTCATTATTAGAAGTGAAGGTGCCATTATTGATGATTGAACCAGTATTGGCTATATTAATATTGCGCACTGCTCCATCATCAGCGGTAAGGGTGGCACCTGTTTCAATGGTTAATGTAGCAATATTGATGTCGTCATCTACCGTAATGTTATGACCATTCTTTATGGTGACAGGTTGATCATCGGCAGGAACAGCACCGCCAAGCCAAGTAGCAGCCGCAGACCAATTGCCAGTTGAGCTACTTTCCCAAGTACTTGCAACGGTGTAGCTGTAGTTGGAACCACTGTTGTTATTGAGGTTAATGGTATATAAATCGGCGTTTGCACTCGAAATGGAAGAAACATCACCAGAAGTAAATGTATAATAGCTTACCGAAACACCAGCATTATTTACTGAGGCAGGAATATCAGCCGTATAGGTGGTGCCACTTCCTGCCATTTTTATAATTGTAGAAGTGGAAAAACCATCCGTCGAATAGCGCAAATAGGCTGCTTGGCCAGTATTAAAAGCTCCATCTAACGTGGCTGTTATGGTGACATTCTGGCCAGGATATACGGTACTTGATGGATTGCGAGAAACCGTAGAAATGGATCGGATCGTTGTACTTTGAATTTCAAAAATGGCGATATTATCAATATCCTCATCTACTTTAAATACATAAGCATGAGCCGTATTAGCCCCTGTGATTTTAAAGGCATTTGCATTGCCATCTTGAATGTTGGTATGAGGACTTGCCTGATTGAGTCCAATTACATCACCATTACTTGGAGGCTGTCGTTCGGTTCCTCCCGAACTTCTAAATCGGAAAAAGTTATCGCCCGTTCCAGTGGGTGAGGCAATCATGAGGTAGGTTCCACCCGCACTGGTATTCATCGAACAGCCAGCACTATAATTATTGCTACACCCAGTAGGAGTAATATTGTTGAATTGAGTCGTGAGGAAAGTAGTTTGAGCAGAAATAGGCTGGGCAACTAAGCTTATACCAATACATAGGAACAACTGAGCGAATACACAGGCAGTGTATTTACTGTAAAAGTAACCGTTTTTCATTTTCATTTCCGTACGTTAGTTAGTGGTTTGCTGCTGAAGCAGAAAAGCCACGCTGAGTTGATTGAGCGTTGGGTTTTTGGGTTTATGTAACAAGCAATTTAATTAAAAATCTGTCTATAAATTCATTTTTACGACGCAGAAATGCGGTTTTAGGGCTGCAAACGATTGAAGTTTTCCGCATAAATGGAATATTTTGATTCTTATATTTGTTGCAAAGAAAAATCAAGAGAATAACCAGATGCGTGAGCTATTTCAGAAACACCGAACAATTTGGATGATGTTAGCCATGGCATTGCTCATGGCTTGCTTTGGCAAATTAGCCTTTTTTACGGATCGTAGTGCATTTGGGGAATTGATCTTATTTTTTGGATTAGGATTTATGGGCTATGCCATCGTACTGCAATTAAAACTATCCATGAAGTGGCTGATTGCCGTTGCCATATTTTCGCGCCTGATTTTCCTATTTTCAATTCCAGCCTTATCCGATGATTATTTTCGATTTATATGGGATGGTTTACTCAGTCTGAATGGTATTAATCCCTTTTTCGAACTGCCATCTTATTACATGCAAGAAGGCGCACCTGAAGTTTCAGGAATAACCAAAGCACTGTTCGATCACTTAAACTCTCCCAATTATTTCACCATTTATCCGCCTGTAAATCAGTTAACTTTCGCATTAGGTGCATTGGGGTATTCGGGAAATGACTTTTTAGTGAGTGTCGTATTGATGCGTTTGGTGTTATTATTTGGCGAGGGGCTAACCATTGTTTACCTCATCAAAATCTGTAAACACGTTGGAATAGATGAACGGAAGAGCATGATTTATGCGCTCAATCCACTCATTATCGTAGAGTTAGTCGGAAATCTCCACTTTGAAGCGATGATGATTGCCTTTTTGTGTATGGCAATCTATCACTATCTAAAAGGAAAACTGGATTTATCTGCTGTATTTTTTGCCTTATCAGTAAATTCTAAATTGCTTCCTTTAATGTTGCTGCCTTTATTGTTACCAAGATTAGGTTGGATAAAAAGCATTCGTTACTATGCCATTGTTGGCGGGTTGACATTGTTATGCTTTACGCCATTTTTGAGTTTGGAAATGATTGAGCACCTTTCAAACAGTATCAATCTCTATTTCAAATCCTTTGAATTTAATGCCAGTTTGTATTACATCGTCCGCTGGATTGGCTATGAGGTAACGGGCTATAATATTATCGCTTATGCAGGGCGCAGCCTCTCTTTAGCAGTAGTCATCAGTATTTTTTGGATGACCTTTCATCCTAAATACAAACAAACTCCTATGATTCAGCTCATGTTTTGGGCATTTGCTTGCTATCTATTTGCTTCTACCATTGTACATCCCTGGTACATTTCTACCCTAGTTTTCTTTGCGGTCATGTTGCGTTACCAATTTCCCATCTATTGGTCGGGCTTAGCTTTACTTTCGTATGCCGCCTATCAAACTGATGCTTATGTAGAGAATTTGTGGTTAGTTGGATTAGAGTATATGGTGGTATTTGGGGTGATGGGGTGGGAGGTGTGGAAAGGGAACACGAAGCCCCTAACGTTGTTGAATCGTAATGATTTTATAATGAAAAATTGATCTGATAAAAATAGATTTTTTGCAGTGAGGTGATTTTATATTTTTTTGTGAAAGATTGGTTTTTTAGGGTTTGTGGTTGTCTTTATAATGACATTTATTTACAGGCATTAACCATGGATACTACAAATCAATTACTATGAAATCAATTATTTTATCTACCTATTTACTATTACTTACTTCCAATGTCTTTGCACAAGTTATTCACGTCAGTTCTTTAGAAAACAAACTCTACCGTTTAGACATTGAAAATTGCAGTTATGAGGAAATCGTAACGGTTAATGCTCAACTTTTTGACATTTCATTTCACCCCAATGGAGATATTTATGGCATATCGGGTGATGGTACGTTTTTCAAAATAGATACCTTAACTGGCCAGACTGAATTTGTTTATCAATTTGATGGAGGTTTTAACTCACTGACCACCTCGGCAGATGGGATGATCTATGCTACAGGTTGGAGTGGAAATTTATGGAGTTACGATCTCAATGCGAGCGATGCCACATATTTAGGGAATATGGGCTATGCGGCAACGGGTGATTTGACCTTTATCAATGGGGAGTTGTATGTGGCGGCATCGGGCAATCAAATTGTGCGAGTAGATATCACTAATCCATCAAACAGTCAGGTAGTCATTACACAAAATGTAAATGGTTCCATATTTGGCATTGTGTCTTTTGCCGAAGATTGTAGCGATATCGATACCTATGTGCTTACGGGGTATAATGCAGATATTTACAAGGTCGATTTAGCGACTAATTCCTTAACATTTGTCTGCGACTTAGATATAGATGTAAGCGGAGGAGCAAGTACCTTTGAGTTTTTTGGATCTGCGCCAATAACTATTGAAAGTTCACACTACGAAAACCCAAACTGTGGAGTAAATGATGGTTCTATTTCAGTAGTTGCCACAGGAGGTGGAGGGCCGCTCAATTATTCCATTGATGGTACAAATTTTCAAGAGCATGGCATATTTGAAAACTTGGAGACAGGGAATTACACCGTTCACATTAAAGCGAGCGAACAGTGTAAGACCACTTTAGACTTTTACTTAGCTCCGCCAAATGCGCCTGAGGTTACTCATGTAGCCATTCAAAATACCACCTGTTTGAATGCATATGGCTCATTTTCGATTACTGCTACAGGAGCAAGTTTGCCACTTCAGTATTCCATTGATGGGACAACCTTTCAGTTAGATAATTCCTTTAATGATTTACCCGAAGGAAACTACACGATTTATGTGAAAGATGCGAATAATTGTACCAGATCTCAAAGTGTTGCAATAGGGCGTGATGAGTTACCTCAAATCTTGCAAATTGATGTAGATAAGGCAACCTGTGGAATTGAGGATGGCAGTATTGCGATACAAGCAAGTGGTGGAAAAGGCTTATTATCTTATGCGTTAAATGGGGGAAGCTTCCAACAAGTAGGGCTGTTTGAAAACCTAGCAATTGGCGATTATGAAGTAACCGTGATTGATGAAAATCAATGTGAAACGAAGCAAACGGTAACGGTTACTAATGAAAACTTGATATTGTCTCTTGTTGCAGCTAATCCAATAACCTGTGAAGCAGCAAATGGAGTGATCGAGGTAAGCGGCGATTTAGGAACTGTTCCCTATCGCTACTCTTTGAACAACTTAGATTTCCAGAATTCAGGCACATTTCCAAACCTAAATGCAGGTGTGTATACGGTTTATATGATCGATAGCGTTGGGTGCCGAACCCAATTGAATGTAGAACTAGAAAGCATAACGCCAGCCAAAATAGATGGTGTAAGTATTAAAAATGCGACTTGTAATGACGCTAATGGCCGCATAGCGGTCGCAAGTACAGGAGGAAATACGGTTTACTATAGCTTAGATGGTGTCAACTTTCAAACTTCAAATCAATTCAATGATTTAGGAGCAGCTGTTTATCAAGTAACCATTAAAGATGAAAATGAGTGTACTGATTCACGCGAAGTAGCACTAACATCCAGTGCACCGCCGCTGATTCAACACATCCAGGTAGAACAAGCTACTTGTGAGCAGGCTAATGGACAGGTAACGATTGAAGCCAGTGGGGGAGAAGGCGAGTTATCCTATTCATTGGATGGAATCACCTACCAAGAAAGTTCCATTTTCAATGGACTAAACGCAGGTACCTATTTAATTTATGTACAAGACGTTGACCATTGTGTAACGGAAGGTTCTATTTTCATTGCTGGTTCGCCTCAAGTACATATTCAAGAACTCTTCATTACACCAGCCGTTTGCGGTGCGGCCAATGCCCAACTTGACATCCGAACACAAGGAGGTACAGGACTATTAAGCTATAAGCTCAACGATTTGGAACAAACTGACAGTATATTTCTACAACTGTTATCAGGAAATTATATACTAAGTGTAACTGATGAAAAAAATTGCCAAGCCAGTCGTTTAGTAAGCATTGAAGAAGGCAACTGCTCCATTTACATTCCCAATGCGTTCTCGCCCAACGGCGATGGTATAAACGATGAGTTCCGAATCAAAATCCCTGATGACTTTAATGGGCAGATCAACTACATCACCATCTACAACCGTTGGGGACAAGCCATTTACGGCCTAACAAATGCCAGCGCCTTTGATGCACTATGGGATGGCAACAGCCACAAAGGTGAAAAACTAAGCCCTGGCGTATATACCTATATTTTTGAAATAGAACTGCGTAATGGCGATAAGGAAGTTTATCGAGGAGCGATTGTGGTTTTGAGGTGAGTTAAACATTTGTGCTGTGACTTTCTCATAAGTTGAGATAGCCCCTTTTTTCATCAAAGCATAGCAGTTCTGAGTTATTCAATTATATCGTACTATTTACTCATAAAATAGCCCAAATCATTTATTACGGCATACAAATGATCCTAAACTCTACATCTTGGTCAAGTGCATTCGCTACCATAGCGTTGACAAACCAAAGAATTTGAAGTGTCACTCCTCGGTGAACAAACTTCTGTCCTTTTTGTAGTAAAGCGATACTTTGTTTCAACTCTGATAAGGATAAAAAGTTAATAACAGCATACATTTTTTTTCGTACATATGGATTATTATTTGCTTGTCGTGCTATTTCGTGAATTAAGTAAATTTTGTCATGATGAGCGATTGGTACCTTCCGAATGCGATTGATTTGAGTCTTTACTTTCTTATGTCGGTAAGTATCTAACCATCTATTTTTTCTAGTTTCAATCATATCTTCATTAAGGACAAGATATCCTAAATTTTTTGTTATCTGCCCAAATACTTCTTCAAGTTTTGAAGCCGATAAGCTTTTTTTCGCATATTTAGCATGATAAAATATAATTTCCTCAGAATCTATTGCTATGAAATCTCCCCATTCTGTGCCGTAATCATCACAAATCATAATCGTTGTTTGAGGTCCAAACTCCGATTCAATAAAATGAAAAATGGAATCACTACTAAACTGTTGAGTAGTTGGAGTATAGTTATTGCCTTTTTCAGAGGTTACTAAGATGAGTTTATTGTTTGGCTGAAATGTGTTATAAAATATATCTAAGTTTCCGAGCAATTGACTGTCCTTAAAAATGCGTTTATGATGGTACACATATTCGGGTTGATCAAAGTTAATCATAAAGGCTCCCTCCGCATTAATGTATTGGAGTAAAGACATCGTTCGCTCATCATAAAATACAAGGTAAGTATTTCGTAATTCTTCATGATTTAGACTAATACTTTTTTGATTGATGCGAACGGTGAATCCTTTGCCTTCATACTTGTTTGGAGTAATTGGGTCGAGTTCCATAATTCCTTCATAATTAGAAAGAACCTGATTGATATCATTCAGTCTAATTTGGTTACCCTC
>JBMYQA010000210.1:0-10962 GCA_049600855.1 Flammeovirgaceae bacterium
CGAAACCTCCAGTTCTTCTCCAGTAATTAGTTGAATACTCAGTCTGTTTTTGAATTGTGGATGTATCTGCTTGATGTAGTCCGGATTCACGATTTGGCTTCGATTAATTCGGAAAAACACAGTAGGATCTAGCTTTTTCTCAATGAGATTCAATGATTTTTTAATCATCGCCTTATTTTTTCCAAAATACAAACAGGCATAATTATCCATAGACTGAATGAGTCTAATCGTGGTAAGTGGAATAAAATAACAATTCTCCCCATCCTTAATGAATATTTTCCCTTGCATGGGTAAAGTTTCTTCCTTTGTTTCTGTTTTAGATAGCTCCGTTTTTATCTTCTCAATGGTCATGGAAAAACGCTCCTCTCGCAATGGCTTTACCAAGTAATCTAGCGCATTAGCTTCAAACGCTTTTACGGCATATTGATGATATGCGGTTGTGAACACCACTTTAGGGGTGACTGTGAGTTCCTGCAATAAATCAAAACCTGATTTTTCGGGCATATGGATGTCTAAAAAAATCAAATCGGGGCGTTCTTTTTCAATCAAAATAAGCGCCTCATTGACATTAGCTGCTTCACCCAATACCACAAATTCTGAATAGTGTGAAAGGGCCCTTTTCACTTCCTCGCGCGCTAAACGCTCATCGTCTATAATTATGGTCTTGTATTTATTCATGTGCTTGAAGTGGAATGAGTAAAGTAGCGGTTACAATAGCTGCTGTCTCGTTGTTCAGTGTGAGAGTAGCCTTACCATTATACTGAATCTGCAATCGCTTGCTTAAGTTCTTTATCCCTAAACCAGTATTGGAGTCACGATCAACGAGCTGCCCTGGATTTTGGACAACAATTTGAAGGTATCCGTTGGTTTTCGTAATGGACAAAACGATGGTTCCACCATGCATGCGTTTATCGATACCATGCTTAATGGCATTTTCTACTAGAAGCTGAATGCTTAGCGGAAGAATCAGATGGTTCTCCAAAGCGCTATCTATGGTGATCGCTGTATGTAAACGTTCCTCAAATCGCATCTTCTCCAGCTCAATATAGTCTTTTACCAAGTTTAACTCGTTTTTAATGGTAACAAGCGCATCATTCTCATAAAGCGATGAACGCAGAATGTCTGATAATAAATCTACCGCCCTTCTCGCTTTTTCAGGCTTTTCAAGTACTAATGACTTGATGGAATTAAGTGAATTAAACAAGAAGTGAGGATTTAATTGAACGGCTAAATTGTCAAGTTGAGCTTGTTTTGCAATTATAGAAAGCTCAGCATTGAGTTTGGCTATTGCAATTTCTTTTTGATAGTAATGGTATAAATGATAAGCCAACACCCAAATGGACATGGTACGCAATCCAGTTATTAAAATAGGGTCCCAAGTTAACAGGGTAGTTAATAGCTCCACATCTTTACCGAGTATCCATACGCGGTAATAATGCCACTTTAGGTTATTGAGGAACATAAACACCACTGATAATACGATAATGGAAGGGATAATCCTCCGAAATAACAATGGGAGTGTGAGGGCATTCCATTTTAATTCCAGTACCATGAACCTGTAAAAGTGTGTGATGGCTATTCCAATGGCGATATCAAGAAAATAGTTGAGTAAGTTGAACGCAAAACCATAATTAGCCATGGTCATTACTCGGTATGCCCAATAGGTAGAGAGTATTCCCCAGCCGAGTAATTGGCACCTCCAATAAAGGGAGATGCGCTTATGGTTCCTTATTTTCTTCAACTCATTCATTGTGAGCACAAAATAAGGAGATGCACCGTAGGATAAAAAATAAAAGTACAGGAGCGTTAAAATTTGGGAGGGAACGTAGCAAGAGCCTATTTGAGCTTTTTCCTTCGGCTAAAACTGACTGATTTTTCCCAAAGCCCCCTTTTTCACTTCCGAATAACTTCCTAAAAATGCAAAAAAACAAAAGGGAAGCATATGCTTCCCTTCTGTCCTGGGCTTTTTGGATTTCTCATTTAAGAATGGATAAAAAAGATTTTTGATATCTTAAGTGACTCATAATCAATTAACTATAAGTCTTTATCAATTCCTTTCTTTTCCAAAGGAGCGAAAAAATATCCCGAATAACATGTTTATTTTCCCAAACGGCAAAATACTTTCCGAAGCACTCTTTTTACTTTCCGAAACTTTTTATTTTTTTCCGAAACGATTTTTCCACTTCCCAAAAAGCCCAAAAAACCATCCCAAAATACGGAGATGGTTTTCAAAATTTTGAACTTGTCTAACATTAATTTATTTCGGTTACAAAAGGCTAAGAAACCCTCACTTTTCGTTACTTTTTCTTGAAAGAGCGCTGCTATTCCTACGAAAAAGTGCCTTAATTGAGTGCTTCTTAACTCTTTTTCACTCGAAAAAACTAATGTTAGACAAGTTCTCTTAAAAAAAACGGATATAATCTTATAAGCTACTCAAAAAATGAGGGAACATTTTTCTCCAGCTTACCCAATCGTGCGGGATATCGTGTCCCCAAACATCTAAGTAATGCGGAATGCTTTTGCTATTTAAGATATGAGAGAAGGTTACCGAACGATCAGGTTTTTCCCAATCACCTGAACCTGTAGCAATGACGATTCGTCCTCTTCTCATTTTTTCTAATTGATAATGATCATCCACACGAGGAACATAGTCTGCGGGAGAGTTGAAATATACATTTTCGTCAAAATACCCTTTGGTATAGTCTTTTAAGTCGTAAGATCCACTTAACGCAAAGGTTCCACTAAAGATATCTGGTCTACGGAAAAAGGTATTTGCGGCTAATAATGCGCCAAAAGAAACGCCAGTGGTGTAAATGGGCACTAATCCACCACAATCGTTATGAATGAAAGGAACGACCTCATTCACAATGTAATCGTTGTATTGGTTTTGGCGAATGCCTTTATAGTGATTGGGCATGTGGTTGTTTAACCAAGCTTCACTATTGATACTATTAATGGAATACAGCTTAAATTTACCAGCCTCTACCAAATGCCTAAGCGTATCAATAACATGGAAACGCTCATATTCCAAGAAATCTGCTGCCGCACTTGGAAACATCAAAACGGCTGGACCGTAGTGTCCATAAACGGCAATGTCCATCTCTTTATTTAAGCTAGGACTAAACCAACGAGTGATCTCTCTTCTCATATCTAAAAGGATTTGACTTTTATTCAATGCTTTGCTGAATCCTTGCGCATTTGGCAAAATTCATTGCTGCAAAGATGCAGTAATTTCGAGAAAAAAAATATAAAAGCCGATCTATTAACAAATTTCTAAATATTCGAAAAATGCCATTTTTGAAAAAATAAAATGGTTCCTCTCCCCAATTTATGGATATTATCGTGAAAATTATTCTAATCTAGCATGAAACGAATTCACTAACGCCCTAATCTTTATGCTTTTACACCAGTCACAGCTCAGCGAAACTCGATATTGCTTTCCTTAAAAGCTCGGTATGATCAGCTGATGAAATGAGTGATTTGAGAAGAAATGTACTTTCTCTAAATCTTAAAATCATACTATTCATGAGATAAAATACTAATTTTTGAAGCTGTTTTTATGTACGAGTAATTGACGAAGGGAAAATAAATGCATGGCAAGTGCGACTGTCACTAAAACGGCAGGCAATAATACCATTGGGAATTTAGCAACCATTGTATTGGTTGGTTCATTCATAAACACGCGAAATGGTGTGGGCAGCGAAAGAATGGCAACCGTGATGATATTTGCGAGTAAAGCTAACCCTCCAATATTCCACCAAATGGCCACTTTTCTGCCCCAACCGCCTTCTTTGAAGCAGAAATATCCAAAAACAGGTGCGGTAATGCCTGCGAGAATGTCCCAGTTTTGTCCTTCAAAAGTCATTTGTTGGGGTGCAATGCCTTCCAGAAATAAAATCCATAGCATGATTTCTACTGGCACTCTGAAAAATTGAATGTGCATTAACCAACTTGGAGGAATACTCGCCAATAGCGTAGTAAACTGCTTAGAAAAGGTAAGGCCAAAGGAAATTCCAAATATGCCTATAAATAGTAGAAATAGCCTTGGAGGTAAATTGAAATTGTAGAAGAAGCCAGTTAGTGAAACGCCACTAACCAGTAGTACCCACGTAAGCATGCCCAATGTGACTTTCTTCATGATGGATTTCCGTTGTGTTTCTTCCATCTGTTGAGATTTGTAGACTTGATTAAGTCCCCAAATAATACCTAAAGGCACAAGGATGCTTAAAACGAGGCAGATACTGGTTCCGAAAGAAAAAATTACATATTCCATTTGCCGCTATTTTTTGGTGATGATGTAAGTTAAGCAGCAAGTGGAAATGATTAGATAACCAAAATTGCTAATTTTAAGTAAGTGCTTGGACATAATTAAGTGTATAATTTATTCAAAGTATTTTTTTGCTACCGTGAGGCAGGAAATGCAGCTCTAGCAGCGCTAAAGCAATATTTCCTAACGAAATGGTAGTGAAAAAGACGAAGAAAAAATATGCGATTAATTATGGTCAAGCACTTAGGTGTTAAAAAAGCAAGAGAAAAATTCCCTTGCTTTTTTTTCAAATCACACATTTTATGATTTTAACAAATCAAATCACAACAAAAGATTATTTCCAGTCGTCATCCTCATCGCCCGCTTCTTCTTCCCATTCTTCTTGAGTTGGTAAGAAGCGTTCGCGCAATACTTTACCTTCAGCAGAAATTAACAGTTCGATGTATTCTCCTTCTACTGAAAAGATGACTGATGTTGCACTTTTTTTATTCGCAAGCGTTACCGCATATTGTTCAGCAATTTCAAACGTTTCGTAACGACTTCCAATCACATCGGTTATACTTTTTGGCAAGTCAGTAGTAATGGCAACTCCTTTTTCGAGCCATTTTCCTGTAGCATCCAAGCGGCAATACTTTGCAGTTTCACCTTCGTTGAAATAAACGATGTGTGCTAGCTCATCCTGTTCCCATACCAAATCAGTTGCTTTTGGGAATAACTTGTTAAAAGCCGTCATCACCGCATTTGGTGCTTCTTCTTTTACATTTGCTTGAGCATTCATGGCGATGCCCAAAACGATAAAGGTCAAAACGGACAAAAATACTTTTTTCATGTTTTTAATTGATTTTGATGAACATCTTGGCTCATCGCCTAAACTGTTTATTAGACGCATCATTAGTTGGGTGGTCACTCAAAATCTCTAACTTTTTTTACAGATTTAGTAAATAAGCAAAAATGAGTGGAGCCACAATCGTTGCGTCCGATTCAATGATAAATTTAGGAGTCTCAATGCCCAATTTTCCCCAAGTGATTTTTTCATTTGGTACTGCCCCCGAATAAGAACCATAGCTGGTTGTAGAATCTGAAATTTGGCAGAAATAAGCCCAAAATGGGGTGTTTTCTTTTTCTAAATCTTGTTTGAGCATGGGTACGACACAAATCGGGAAATCGCCAGCAATACCACCACCAATTTGGAAAAAACCAATGCCATTGGCTGAGTTTTCGGTGTACCAACTGGCTAGTTCGGCCATGTATTCAATCCCCGATTTTACGGTAGCTGCTTTCAAATCGCCAGTCACCACATAAGAGGCGAAGATGTTTCCCAAGGTGCTGTCTTCCCAGCCTGGTACCACAATCGGCAAGTTTTTTTCTGCTGCGGCAAGCATCCAACTATCTTTTGGATCAATTTCATAATACTGCGCCAATATTCCTGAATTGAGTACTTGGTATAGGTATTCATGAGGAAAGTAGCGTTTGCCTTGCTTTTCGGCAGTTTGCCAAGCATCGAATAAGTGGCGTTGCAATCGCCTAAAGGCTTCTTCTTCGGGAATACAAGTATCTGTAACGCGATTTAACCCCTGCTCGAGCAAGTCCCACTCTTCCTCAGCGCTTAACTGACGATAATGTGGTATTCTTTTATAGTGGCTATGGGCTACTAAGTTCATGACATCTTCTTCTAAGTTGGCTCCTGTACAAGAAATGATTTGAACTTTATCTTGCCGAATCATTTCTGCCAAAATTTTTCCGATCTCAGCGGTACTCATTGCACCTGCGAGGGTAATCATCATTTTGCCCTTTTGCGCCAACAAAGCTTCGTACCCTTTGGCTGCATCCACTACTGTAGCGGCATTAAAGTGGAGGAAATACTTCTCTAAAAAACCTCGAATAGGTGTCTGTTTCATTGAATTACAGGTATTTTAACTGTCAAAAAAAAGCCCATGATACGATTGAGTACCATGAGCCTGATGTGAATAGAATCAATAATTAAATAAACAAATACTCGTCATTAAACTCATCGTCATAAACGGGAAAGGACTTGCCCTTGTACTTCGCTGAATTACGGGGGAATGCCAACTCTTCGGCACACTCATCGCATATATACTGTTTTGTTCCTTTCATTCGTTCCAAGAATGCTTCATATGATGTTGCTCCGCATTCTCTACAGCGTTCTACAACACTCTTTACAGATTTTTGCTTAGCCATGTCAATCTCATTTTTAAATTAGACGTAACCTGTGAAAAAAGTCACTTGCTTTAGGCAGCTTTTTGGCGCATTTGTGAAATTTTCAGTTTTGCCCGTTTCAACCTCATTTTCACAGCGCTTGAAGAAAGCCCAAATAGTTCTTGCAATTGCTTAATAGAATATCCTTTTTCGTATTTTAAGATCAGTAATTGTTTGTCTTGCTCTGGTAAGGAGGATAACAAGAGTAATACCTTTTGGCTATTTTTCTCCGTTTCAAGCAAGTCTTCTTCTTCATCAACCTCATCTACCAAATCAAAGCTATCATCAAGGCGTTGAAAATACTGGTTTCGCGATTTTCGAAACCAGTCTACACAATAGTTATGAGCGATGGCATAAAGCCAAGTAGAAAAGCGAGCTTGCTCGTTGAAATTGCCTAATTTACTTAATGCTTTCAGTAACACTTCTTGTGCTAAATCATACGCTTCATCAGTATCTTTTGTGAAAGAAAGACAATGCTGTAAAACCTTAGGGTAATGTCTTTTATAAAGCTCATCTAAGGCGCGAGTTTCTCCGCTGTTGAATGCGTTCAACAACTGCTCGTCTGATAATTTTACTGCTGGAAATGTTGTCATATCTTTAGTTGTTTATCTAATTTGATGGGACTAAAGTAGACGAGTTTCCAATCCAAAATTAGCGTGAAAAAGCGTATTTTACATTTTGCGCAAAAACATGAAAAGTGCGAGATTCTCGTAGAATTCATCCTAAGAGCTTCTCACACTTTTTTTATTGATTACACTAATAATCAATCAGTTACAAATCCTTTTTCTAAGAAACTGTAATGATTCTTATGGGTAATTGCTGTGTCGTACTTTACTGTTTGACTAACCAATTATAAATCAATTTGATGTCTTCGACTTTGCAAAGTCCTGTTCCTTCATTCATGGTAGCGGCTGTACCACAGGCCACTCCATATTGTAAGGTTGTTTTTAAGGGCAGTTTATTGGATAGTGCCCAAGTCATTCCTGCTACCATGCTGTCGCCAGCCCCAACTGTACTTTTTGGAACAATAGTGGGTGGCGTAACGTAATGAATGCCCTCTTTTGAAGCCATCATTGCCCCTCTAGGTCCCAATGACACCACAATGATTTCAGCTTTGCCCTCTTGAACAAACTGCATGGCAATATCCTCTTGCTCCAAACCAGAAATACTTTCCCGACCAGCCAGTAAGCTCAATTCTCGTAAATTAGGTTTAATCAGATGTACCCCTTCTTTGAGCCCTTCAGGAAGCGCCTCCCCTGAAGTATCCAAAATCACCTTAATCCCATTATTTTTTGCCCACCTGCAAATATCCGCATAAAAGTCGGCAGGCATACCGGGCGCTAAACTTCCACTCAACACCAAAAACTCAAGATCCTTGGCAGTCTCATAAACGAGTTGTTGACACTGTTGAACTTCATCTATAGTATAGGTCGGCCCCTGCATGCCAAATCGGTATTGTTGCTTCGTAGACTCATCCACTACCACAAAGTTTTCTCGCGTCCATGCAGCGGTATCATAGGTAGTTGTATTTACCCCTTCTTCTTGCAGCAACGATTGAAGTAGATTACCAGCAGGGCCAGAAGCTTGAAAAAGTGCAAGGGGATCGCCACCTAGCCGCTTGATGACACGCGCTACATTTATTCCTCCACCTCCTGGATCATAGTTAGGCGGACGGCATTGCAACTTATTATCGGGCACCACTTGTGTTACTGAACTACTCTTATCAAGCGCAGGATTAACAGTCAGTGTAAGAATCATATCAATACATTTAAGGTTGAAATGAACGTTGTTTTAAGTTATGCTCGAATATAAAAACTAGAATTCATAATTCTGAATCGCGTACTTTACCAAACCAGCCGTATTCTTTACGCCTAACTTCTGAATTAGATTTCTTCGGTGGGTATCTACCGTTCGAATGCTGATAAAGAGTTTTTCGGCAATCTCCGTATTCGAGCACTCTTCTACAATTAATCGAAGTACTTCTAACTCTCGCTTGGTTAGCGGAATTCCTTCTTTCTTCACTTTCGCTTTAGACGGTTGTCGGAGGTGTTGAATGAGTGTGGCGGAAACTTGTTGTGAGTAATACGTTTCACCTGCTGCCACCGCTTTTATTGCCGTTAACATTTCTTGTTTCCCAGTATTCTTTAAAATATACCCAATTGCTCCTGCATCTAGCATTCGGAGAATGTATTCTTGCTCAGCATGCATCGTGAGTGCTAATACTTGTACCTCAGGATAATTTGTTTTTACAATTGTGGTCGCATCAATTCCATTACTTCCCCCCATGTCTACATCCATCAAGATGACTTGCACCATTTGTTTCTCCAAGGCTTTCAGGATTTCCTGCGTATCTTTGGCTTCACCTACTACTTGAATCTGCGGTTCTCGCTCAAATAGTGAAATCAATCCTTCCCTAAAAATTTTATGATCGTCTGCAATCAGTATATGTATTGGTTCATTCATTTCTCCTAATCATTAAATCGGAATATCTACGGTTACCGTTACCCCTATCCCCTGCCCTGCATCTACATCGCAAATGCCTCCAAGTGACTGTGCCCGCGTTTCCACATTTTGCAGACCAATCCCATCGTTTCCAGCTAACTTGGCCAAGTCAAAGCCAATTCCATCATCTTCCACAATCAACACTACACTATGGGCATGTCGAATAAGTTGCAAATTAATTTCACTTGCTTGGGCATGTTTCAAGGCATTTCCAACTAGCTCTTGCGCAATACGATATAAACCCAATTCTACTAACTGCGGTAAGCGTTCATTCATACCCATGTGCATAAATTGAATATTCACCTTCTTATTAGACAGTTTTTCAGTAAAGTTTTGAAGTGCTGATACCACGCCAAAATCCATGAGTGCTTTTGGCATTAAAGCGTGGGAAATATCCCGCATTTCTGTTGCTAAATTATCAATTAAATCAGAGATGCGGTCAAACTTCTCGCGTAGCCGTTTATCCGTATGTACTTCGGTTCGAATACTTTCCAAATGATGTTTTACGGTGGAGAGCATTGGCCCTACGCCATCGTGAATTTCTCTGGCTAATCGTTTTCGCTCTAACTCTTGGCCTTCTAACATGGAGGTAATGGCTTCTGCTTCCATTTCTTTGATATTGGAAATATCTTCAATGGTTAGGATAAAGCCATTTTTCATTGCTCGTCCTTTTACATTATAAAATCGTTCCTGAAAAGGAATGGCATCTAAATCAAAAGGCTCAAACCCTTTTTCCAAGCATTGGCAAACCTGTTGATGCAACTCTGGAATATGTGCAATAAAATGACGGATATCTTGCTCTACCAATTGAGGCACTTGCGGGGTAATGTCCATAAATTGCCGCGCTTTTTGATTGACCATCACAATCGTACCATCCCAATCCAAGGCAATGATTCCGTAAGGGGCATTACTCATGATGGAAAGCAAGAAATCATTGGCTTTTTTGGTTTCTTTGATGTGCATCGTTTACTAGGTAAATTAATGGGCTTGTCTCAAAGTTTGTTTGATTTTTTTCTTTCGGCTAAACAAAAAATTCAAACAGGCTCTAAAGTAAGATAAAAGAATTTTATGAGCTAAAAAAATAAAAGCTTCTCTAAGTAAAATCACTAGAGAAGCTAACAGCGCCAGTTCATTTTTTTATTACAACACATCAATATCTTCTTCGAGGTCTGCTTCAATATCTTCTTCGGCTTCTAAATCAATATATTCGAATGCTATCATTTGTTTTTTGGCAAACAAATCTACTCCTTTAGCCATTGTATCGTACTTTAATGTGGATGAAGCACGACTAATTTCGGTAGGTTCTCCAACGGCTAACACCAAGGTTTTATCTGTAGCAATCAGATCGAAATAACGTTGAATCAGCGCGTGCCCTAAGCCCCAACTTTTCAAGATTTGCAACAAGTTTGTAGTATCTAAACTCACAATGGTACCATTTACCTTATGCTTTCCCATTAAGGCACCTGCTACAAAAACAGTATCTACCGCAGGTAACTCTATGGTGCCAAAATTGTCAAAAGAGGATAGAGGTGCATCATCGTCATCCATTTCATCAAACTCATATTCCTCTTCAATCAAGTCTTCGAGTAATTTATACTTGCCAATTACCGATATATTCTTTTCTTCTAATCCATTCTCCATTAATAAACCGGTTGCCTCTATGGCATCTTCGCAGGAGTCAAATGCTGCGGTAACAATACTAAATACTTTTTGCATGTCAATTTCATTTTGAGTGAATATCGAATAATTTTCATTCGTAGTGGCCATAAATCTTTTGACACTGAAAGCAACTAAACTATCATTGGTATTCATACCAGCTTCTATAGGGCTTACACTATCTACAAGAATCATAAAATGTTCTGAGGGTTTCATTTTCCCTAATCCATTTTTCATATGAATTGAATTTGAGTGTTGCATTCATTGAACTTGTCTAACATTAGTTTTTTCGAGTGAAAAAGAGTTAAGAAGCACTCAGT
>JBMYQA010000211.1:0-10954 GCA_049600855.1 Flammeovirgaceae bacterium
AAGTGATGCGTACCTATCAGACTTCATCAGGTAAGCTAGTAGGAGCTATTCAGTATGCTTTTCTGATCATTACGCCAACAACTGATCAACCGATTTGCGTTGTTGTAGAAAATGGAGCGGAATTAGAAAATGAGTTTGCAGAACGGTATCAGTTATCAATCAAAACAACTTACACCTCTAAGCGAGCCATGTTGGAGGATGATGAGGATGATTTTAACACATCAGATGCAAGCAATGGCGAATTGTATGATGCTTTTTGGGGGGCTTTAGCAGCAGAAATAGGTGATTATGAAAAAGTCTATTTTTCGCCTGACGGCGTTTACAATCAAATTAATGTGCAGACCTTGTTCAATGCGGATACTGGAAAGTTTTTGATAGAGGAATGGGAAGTTCATGTATTAGGAAGCTTAAAAGATATCTTACATTCAGAAGAAGAGGAAGATATGGTCAAATCTAAGCTTGCTTATTTAATAGGTGGTCCCGATTATTTGGCAGGAGCCCCTAAAGATTATAAAGGCATACCAAAGATTGCCTATTTGCCAGGAGCAAAACAGGAAGTACAAGAGATTGAATACCTATTAAAAACTAACCAATGGACGGTGTTTGCTCATTACGATGCTGAAGCAACAGAAGAACAGGTAAATGAGGACTTATCAGCGATTAAAATTCCTCAACTGTTACATTTTTCAACTCACGGTTTTTTTCAAGAAGAGGATACTTTGTTGAAAAAACGCCCTATGATTAAACCGCCGCATCCCACCCAAGCAGTTAATCCACTCTTACGCTCAGGCTTATTACTAGCGGGAGCAGAAACCAGTAGAATTCAGCAATCGGCAAAACAACGAGATGGAATATTAACCGCCTATGAAGTGCTCAATTTATCGTTACTTGGCACCGAACTCGTCACCCTCTCTGCCTGCGAAACAGGACTAGGGGTAAATAAAAATGGGGAAGGGGTTTATGGCTTGCAACGGGCTTTCCAAATTGCCGGCGCATCTAATGTGCTCATGAGTATGTGGAAGGTTCCCGATAAGGAAACGAAAGAGTTGATGGTACATTTTTACGAATATTGGTTGGAAATGGGCGATAAGCGTAAAGCTTTCCGCAGGGCGCAACAGGAAATGAAGGACAAATATCCTGAACCATTTTATTGGGGGGCTTTTGTGATGATTGGAAGGTAATTACAAGGAATACAGCTTGTAACGTCCTGTTTTGCCTTTCAGGGTGGTTTCGTAAACTTTATGGTTTGGGTAGTGGCTTTTAATTTCTTGATAGGCTTCTTCGGAAAGTAAAAGCTTGGTGCCAAATTCTTTATTTGCTGATTCAATTCGGCTGGCATAGTTTACGGTATCGCCAATTACAGCCAGTTTTTTCATGGCTCCTGTATCAAATGGCCCTGCAATCACATTTCCGTAATGTACACCTGCTCGAATCCCAAAAGTCGTATTAAAATTTTCGCTCAAATAAGCATTGAATTGGACTAAGCGCTCATTCATTTTTTTAATGGATCGTACAGCATCAAGTACACTGTTTTTGCATTTCTTGCTGAACCC
The DNA here is from genome assembly GCA_049600855.1 of Flammeovirgaceae bacterium. Lineage (GTDB taxonomy): Bacteria > Bacteroidota > Bacteroidia > Cytophagales > Flammeovirgaceae > JBMYQA01. Next base: position 1,554 of record JBMYQA010000211.1, read on the forward strand.
AAATACCGCTAAAATACCATCGCCAGCTACGTCACTAATAAGGCCATGATGCGCTTCGATAATCGCATTCATGATTCGGTAATAGCGGTTGAGCACGTAAACAGTGTCGTAAGGAGGAAATCTTTCTGCTAGGCTGGTGTAGTTCTCAATATCTGTAAAGACAACAGTCAGTTTTTGTTGACTGCCCAAGGTGATGTCAGATGTTTTGGAAATTTGCTCAAGAACCATGTCTACATCCATTTGATCAGAAACCATCCTTCGAATTGCGATATTGCCCGTCAGTTTAGTTTGGCACGCCAATCTGATCTCTGAAGGAAAGCTCAATTTAGTTGCAATTTTCTGTTCCCGATTATTGCGGGGACTGCAATTCTCAATGCCTTCCATAATACTGACTTTACAGGTAGAGCATTTCCCTTTAGCTCCACAGGCATGGGTATGGTTGATATTGGCTGCTAAGGTGGCTTCTAATATCGTGCTTTCCGCAGGACAAGTAATTGCTCGCTTTTCTTTAAATAGATGAATTTTATATGTATGATTTCCACTCATATTTATCACGTACTTTAGCTTTGTTGAGAAGTACAATTGATAAGTAAGTTAATGCGAAATAGTTAGCTATGAAAAAATTATTGGGCAATTGACTGTTGTGATTGAGCATCTGTAGTGCATGGAATGAGCACCATGAATTCACTTCCTTTGCTATAGGTACTTTTTACCTGAATACTACCACCCAAACGATCAATGATACTTTTGACAATGTATAAACCAATTCCAGTTGAAGATTCTCCTCCAGTGGGCTGAGCACTAAACTTGCCAAATTCTTTAAACACCTTTTCTAATTCATCGGGATGAAACCCTTGCCCTTGGTCTTTGATGGATAAATAGATGTATTTTTGATGATTCTCTAAAATAACTTGAATGCTGGAATTTGGAAATGAATATTTTATGGCATTGGATAGTAAGTTATCAATGATTTTTTTGATGTAAATTGGACTGGTTTGGCTGACTAATTTTGAACGATTAGCTTGGAAATGTATGCGTATATTTTTTGAATTGTGAAGATAACTATCCAATACTTGAGTAATGAACGGAATCCAATCTATCGTTTGTACATTTTGTAAACTACTTTTTTCGTATTCATAAATCTCCAACACTTGATTAATCGTTACCCGCTCTTGCGTGGTAATTTTAGTAATCATGTCGAGGTATTGTTTGGAATTGGTGTTGTCCAATGCTTGATTTAGCTCATTTTTAACTAGGTGAACTAAACCTTCAATATTATTTAAAGGTGTTTTCAGATCATGCGAAATGATTGACAGTAATTTAGACTTTTCATGAGCCAATTTCTCAAGCCGCGTATTTTGCCGTTGAATTTTGGCTTTAGCATCATAAAGTCTTCTGATGGCGCACAATCTTCCAATTAATTCGGGCTTTTCGAAGGGCTTTCTAAGAAAGTCATCTGCGCCAATGCTTAAAGCATTAAACGCATGTTGGCTGGATTTAGAAAAAGCCGTCATCATCACGACAGGTATTTGTCGGGTTTGTTCATTTGCTTTTAATAGCCTCAACGCATCTATGCCCGACATATTAGGCATGTTCCAATCCAATAAGATGATATCGGGTTGTTTTTTGTGTGCTAATTTTATCCCAATTTCCGCATTGGGAGCTGATAAATATTCCGCTGTACTATCAGCAAGCATTTGATAAATACTTTGCTGAATGAGTAAATCATCATCAATAATTAATATTGAATAACCATCTAAACAATTGTAAGAGAATCCCATTTGCATGTGTATAAATACAGTTTTATCAAATTTACAATGAAGAAAGTCACTTTGTTTCTTCTGTTTGGGATTCTTATAATAATAAATGGTAATATATTTATAAAAAGAGTGTAAGGTCTTCTTATTTTTTCCATAATTTCCCAATTGATTTAAGCACCAATTCTTTTTGAGTCTTTGCACAAAACACCTTTCTATTTACCAATGAATTGAGCTTTTTAGGTACTGAAATTTGGGAAGTTATCGAAAAATTAGTATTTCGAGGAGTGGAAGGAGTAAAAGTCCAAAAAGATCGAATTTGAACGGTATTAAGCCATGAAATTTAAAAACAAGCAACGTTGGCAAATTATTAAAGACTATTGCATAGGCTGGACATTGTCATTTTTATTTTTGCTCATCGTAAGAGGGGTAGGAACCGAAGAGAAAGGCTTGTTGAAATTTGATATGCCTTCTAGTTTATTACTTGCCTTAACCATTGGCCCAATCGTTGGCATAATTTCAGGATATACACAAATATGGATGGAAGAACGTGTGTACAAGCACATTTCGCTGAAGAAGTTTCTCACACTGCGATTAATTTATGCTTTTCTATTTATATCACTCTTGGTTTTGATTTCCTATGGCGTATATCAAGCTTATTTCGGTACAACCATAGATGTGTTCACCTTCGCTTTTGATACGGGCAGCTTTGCCAATTACTTTTATGTGCTAGTAGTCGATTTCTTTATGGCTATTTTGCGGCAAGTAAATTTACTGTTAGGAAATGGAAAGTTGATTAAACTCCTGCAAGGCAAGTTTTACACACCACATGAAGAAGAGCGAATTTTCATGTTTTTGGATTTACAATCTTCTACGCAAATGGCAGAGCAATTAGGACACATCAAATACAGCATGCTCATTCAAGATTGCTTCGATGATTTGGATATTGTGATGGAAAATGAAGCAGAAATTTACCAGTATGTAGGCGATGAGGTAGTACTCACTTGGGAATTAGCAGATGGTTTACGCAATCAAAATTGCTTGAATGCGTATTTTAATTTCAAAAAAAACTCAAAAGTCGGGAGGCGCATTATTTGGAACATTACGGTTGTCTGCCCTTTTTTAAAGCGGGCATGAATGAAGGATTGGTGACTGTGACCGAAGTGGGAAAATACAAGAAGGAAATTGCCTATCATGGCGATGCCATTAATACCGCCGCTAGAATTCAAGGCCAGTGCAATTTTTTTAAACGTAGGTTGTTGATTTCTGAAAGCCTGAAACAGAAATTGAGCGGTGTAGGAAAGCGTTTTGATAAATTGGGAACGGTAGAACTAAAGGGAAAAAGAGCTGGAGTGACGATTTATGCCGTGAGTGAAATGGAACAGCCTAAACTTTCTAACGTATTGCCCGAAAAAAATCTTCGGGCGTAATAGGTAGCCCTATTCTTTTTGTTCAATAACAATTGGGAAATCATGTCCACGAGAAAAGGTGAATGGATATTGGGCAGATCCTTTCAACTCCATGCTAATGCTAGGTACCTGATCGTGTAGAAACGATTTAATTTCGAATAGCGTCACTTTTTTATCGGCGGGAGCGCCATCGGCTTTGCCAGATAGGGCTTCCAATAGGCAATAGGTAAATAAGCCATGTCCTAAACTATCGTATTCGGTGGCAAATTGCTCGCTACCTGCGGCTGCCAACACATGAATTCCTGAACTTCTGGATAATTGCGCAATGGCTTTCTCTTGCAAAGCACCTCGATGAGCCAGTTTCTCTACTGCCCCACCACTATGGCATGCATCCATAACAGCCACTTGCTTGAGGGCTTTGATTTGTTGAAACTTTTTCATCATTTCCTCTTCCGAAATGGCATAACGGGTCATGCGTTTTTCATCAGCATAGAGTTGTGTCGTTTCGTGCGTAATGAAATAAAAGTGCCCATTGGTCATGCTACCATGACCTGCATAGTAAAAAATAAAAACATCATTGATCGTTATTTTACCTGCTAAACTATCCAATAGCTGCTCGATGTTAGCTTTATTGGCTTGTTCATCGTAAAGCGTATAGGTGTAGATATCGCGGTAAATGCCTTGGCTAAATTTTTTCATGGAGTCGGTAAAAGCTTGGGCATCGTTAGTGGCATAGTTGAGGTTAAGTGCTGAGTTTTTGTATTGGTCTATGCCAATGGCAACAATATGGCAATCGGTGCCTAAGGTCGTGCTTTTGGAGGAAATGCTCACACGAGTTAACGGCGATTCTATCTCATTTTTATTCATTGCCCGACAAGAGAATTCGTTATGACCGCCAACGAGGGGCAATAAGGTTTTGTAACTCACCGAGCTGTCACTTTTGGATAATTCGGTTAATTGCTCCATCGTTATGGGTAAACGTTTTCCGTTATGTTGAATCTGAATAGAGGTGACATCCTTTCCCATGATTTTAAGGTACAAATGCGCTTCGGTTTCTTCGGCATTGCTTAGTATCGCCAACTTTACTTCTGGAGGATTGACTTTAGCCATCAATTCTTCAATCTCTCCCCGATGCTTAATTTTTCCTAAACTCAATAAATCGGAAATGGCTTTCGGCTGATAGAAAATCTCAAAGAACTGATCTAAGGAATAACTTTTTAGGCCTTTTACAAAATGAACCAGTTTCATGGCGGAAGGCGTACCGTTAAAAAAGCCTCTAGGAGATTTAATGATCCAATCCGATCGAGAAACTTGGATAAATTCGTAAATTTCCTTCCCTGAGGCTAAATCCCATACTTTGGTCACACCATCAATGTCTAAGGAATAGAGGCGTTTCGCATCAGCGCTGAGGGTTAGGGCGGTGACTTCATTTTGATGACCAATAAATGTGCGTTCTACTTGAGTCAAATTGGAGTTCCATAATCGAATCATTTTATCGCCGCCTGCTGTAATGACTTGCTGCTTATTATTGAGCCAAAGTTGTGCGTGAATAGCTCCTGCTGGATGTTCAATTTTGGCTTTTTTTAAGCCGTAACCCATGTGCCATTTAAAGGCTCTCCCATCTTTAGCAGTACTCATGAAATGTTCATCGTCCAGCACTGCAATTGAGGTGACAATTTCCGTATGGCCAATGAAGTCTTTTACCTTGGTTTCTGAGGCAATATCCCACAACTGGAGGGTTTTATCTAAAAATCCGATAAGGAGGTATTCATCGTTTAAGGAGAAAGCCAATTCATAGCCAGATACTTTATCAAAATACAGCAAATTGACTTTTTTACCTGTTTCAATATCCCAAACAATGATATAGCCATCCCAAGAAGTGCTCGCTAACCATTTGTGATTGTGGCTGACCACCACATCAAAAACAGGTGCGCGATGTGCTGTGTAGCGCATGAGCTCTTTTCCCGATTTGGCATCCCAGCGAATGATTTCGCCATCTCCCGAACCTGTAAAAATGTAGTTGGTTGATTGGTCATAATCAAAACAAATGACACCTTTTTTATGACCCACTAACTCGTGCGTTGGACGGCCTGAACCTAAGTTCCAAAGTACGCCTTTTGTACCCATTTTTCCACGTAATAGCCATTTGTTATCAATGAGTAATTGCTCATTTTTGTATTTGATGTGTTTGGCAATATTGTGCTCCCAATAGTTGGATAAATCATGTGCTAATCCTCCAAAATCTCTTTTGTTGAGTGTGCCAGCAAACTCACCGCTAGGTGTTGAAGTGCCAATGTCATAACGTAAAATAAAACCGTCATCTTCTGCTAAAATAACTTCTGTTTCTCCCACAAATACGCCATCATTCAATGACGTTTTACTTGGCTGATGCGCAGACACAAGTTGTCCTTTTCGATTGTAAATGAACAAACTATCTTCGGTAGTTAAAGCAATGGATTTCCCATCAGAATGATAGTTAATCCCGCCAAGATCTTTAATGGTTTGCTTGAACTGTACGGTTTGTTTTCCTGTAATCACATCAAACTCCACTAAGCCCGCCCGCCGATTGGCGCGTAATAAGAATTTACTATCGGGAGAAAAGGCCACCAAAGTGCCACAACCTCCACACCGGCCTTCACTGGGTTGAAACGTCCATTGCTCTTCCCAATCGTGGGTGGCATATACTTGAACCAAGCGGTTATCTTGACCAATGGCTAACCAGTTTCCATCAGGACTAAAATCCACGTGTACGCCATAGCCTGTACCACGATCTGGATTAACTTTAAATTCGGCAATGACCACGTCTTTTTTCCAGTCCCAAACCTTTACGTTTAGATCATAACCGCCTACAGCTACCCAAGGTCGGGTGGGATGGAGGGCTACGGTGGTGACGTATTGTTTCCACTCAGGACTGCTCCACACTTGTTTGCCTGTAGCCAATTCCCAAACTTTAGCGGTTTTATCGGCACTGCCAGAGGCAAAGTGCTTGTCGTTAGCCGCAAAATCAATGGAATTCACCGTATGGGTATGCCCCGAAAAAGTACGGATTTCATGTGCCGATTGCACATCCCAAAGTTTAATAGTTTGATCGCGACTAGCAGAAAGGAGGTATTTGCCATTCGTACTCAGCGCAACGGCTTTTACCGATTCCCCATGCCCTTGTTGGATAATGGTTTGGACTTTTTGTTGGGCTTGGAGAAATGAGATCAAACTAAAAAATAGAAAGGTAGTTGATAGGAGTTGTTTCATAGCTTAGTTCAGTAGAAGGAATGTCTAAGATAATGAATTATTTAGATGAAAAAGTGCGCTTGAATGCTCATTTTAAATGCTGCAAAACCATTAAAGCCCCATTCGTTCGCCCATGCGAATGGAAGTTTCCATTCCCTTTTTGGTGTTTGCTAAGATGTCTGCATCAATCTGGACTTGCTGACGATCGACTAAGAGCACAATGGTTGAACCGCCAAAGGCAAAGTAACCCATTTCATCGCCTTTCGCGACTTCAGTGTTGGATTGATAGGTTTCCACAATGCTTCCAACCATGGTAGCACCTACAGGGCTGATCAAGATATCACCTTTATCGTGTGTTTTTAGAATGGTGAATTCGCGTTTGTTTTCACAAAAGACTTTGGTAAAATTTGCGGCTAAAGCATAGGGAGAAACCGAAAAATAAGCACCTTTAATTTTGTAAGGTTGGGAGGCCAGCCCTGAATAGGGAAAATGGAATCGGTGGTAATCGTTGGGTGCTAAGCGAATGATAAACATGGAAGAATCCTGATATTTCTTGGCTAATGCGTCATTGGCAAGGAAAGCTTTTAGGGTAAACTTGGTTCCTTTGACAAAGAATTCATTGACATCGCCAATGCTTTCAAAAGCGATGACTTTACCATCACCTGGAGAAACGATGCCTTCTTGAATGGGTCGGAGGTTGGGCTTTAGTTTTCGGTAAAAAAAATCATTAAATGAAGCGAACTCGTCAATTGATTTTAACGATTCACTCATATCAATGCCTAACCGATCGACAAAAGGTTTAATGCGTTTGGTTGAATTGGCGCCATTCATCATTCGACCATAAGTTTCAGAAAGGAATTTCCGTTTTACCAGCACGTTTAAGGCTAATCCGCCAAATGGATGATGATATAAAAACTTCAAAAAAGCTTCACCTGGAGGGATTTCTACTTTTTCTAAACCAGTTTCGCGATCAATGTATCTGATTTTTTTCATGTTATTCTGCCTTTCTTAGCTTGGTATTCAAGCCAAAGTTAAGACAAAATTTGAAATTTGATACTATCGGCCCTTGCATAAGCTGGAGTTCGCAGAAGTGTTCTTACGAAGGCTCTATTTACCTCGTAAAACATTTATAACCAGTTTTTTATAACTCTCACCAATTGGGATTTCTTGCTCGCCAATTTCCACATCTTTCGAGGTAAAGGCTGAAATCTTTGCTAAGTTGACAATAAAAGAGCGGTGTATTCTTAAAAATCCATGTGGAAGTTTTTGCTCAAATTCACTGATCTTTTCTTTCGTGATAATGGTTTGATCGCCCGAATGAATCCGAATGTAATCTTTAATGCTTTCTACATAGTTGATTTGGGCAAATAATACCTTGATATACCTTTTGTTAGCATTCACATACAGGTGATCATTCGTGGGCTCGGCATGCTGAATTGGTGTGGAAGGAACGGGAATTTGCCTCAAGCTTTTAAATTTATTGATGGCTTTAAAAAATCGGGTAAAGGCAATGGGCTTCAGCAGGTAATCCACTACATCAAGTTCATAGCTCTCAATGGCGTAGTTTCGATGTGCGGTGGTAAAAATGATTGGCGGTGGATTTTCCAGCGATTTAATCAAATCAATTCCAGTTAATAATGGCATTTGTATGTCGAGAAATAACAAATCGATGGGGGTAGTTTTGAGAAAGTTGAACCCATCTATGGGATTTTGAAAAGTATGAACGAGTTCAAAATCAGGGAGCTGCTCCAGGTGTTGTGTAATAATTTGGATGGCCAATGGCTCATCGTCAATAATCAAGCACTTAATCATGTAAATCAATGTTTAAGGTGACCAAATAGGTTTCATCTGTCTCATCAATAGCCAATTGATGCTTGCTGGGGTAGTTGAGTACCAATTGCCTTTTCACATTGTATAACCCAATGCCCTGTTTAGGTGTTGATTCAGGTTGAGGTGCGGCAATAGGTGGCTTCGTATTAAACACCTCAAAATGAAGTCGTTCATCCTTCACCGTCAATTGAATGTGGATTTTGGGATTTAAGAAATTACCAGAGGCTCCATGCTTAAACGCATTTTCAACCAGTGACAATAAAATGAGGGGAGCAATTTGAGGTTGTGTGGCATCTACTTGATGTTCAAAACTTAATTCCAATTGAGTCCCATGCCGCAGCTTTTCTAAATCCATAAAGTTTTGAATTAAGTCAATTTCTTTCTGAATGGCTAATCTCGGAACATTGCACTGATACAACATGTAATCTAACATTTCAGAAAGCTTGACTACTACTTTGGGAGCTACATCAGATTTCGTCAAGGTTAAGGCATATAAACTGTTGAGTGTGTTGAATAGAAAGTGAGGGTGGATTTGGGATTTTAGGAACTTTAATTCATTGGTTGCTTTCTCTTTTCGGAGAATTTCCATCATATTCTTTTCCTCAAAGCGCTCTTTGATGGTTTTTAAAGCAAGTAGTAAAAAAGCCATGAGGTATACGATTGGAAAATAGACCACAAGTAAATAAGCGGGATCTGCTAAAATTTCACCCAAACTTTCTTGGATAAAATCTTTTCGAATTAATGGTTCTGCAATGTATACAATGCTTAGTCGGGCGATGATGGAAACCACATAGACCGAAATGGAAAACGACAGCATGAACAACAGGTATTTCTTTTTTAGAAGTAGCTTGGGAACTTGATAATACACCAAGGTATAGGCTCCTATCAATTGTGCGGGAAGTAATACGAGGTAGTTGATGAAGTGTTTTTTGATTGATCCAGAATTCAAACTTGCCAATAAAATGAATACAAATAAAAAACCACCCCAAAATAATAAATGAGATAACCAGCGACTTTGAAGGATACGATCAATAAATGGGTTACTTGAAGTCATGCGAAGTGTTTTTTTAGTGCTGTTGTTTGATGATACGCTACCCGATGGTTCTGCAGGGTTCTGATAATCAAATGCATAACTTTGACTCAATTATTGCAAGCTCCCTAACTTGCTTAAAACTCG
>JBMYQA010000212.1:0-2959 GCA_049600855.1 Flammeovirgaceae bacterium
ATTCCTTAGCAATGGATTTTCATAAATGGTTGTATCAGCCTTTTGAAGCGGGGTGTGCATTAGTAAAAAATTGGAGCCAACTGAATCGTACCTACTATAAAAAAGCATCCTACCTTTCTACAGATGTAAAAGGAGATGGCCGTTTCGATTTCAATGAACATCACTTTCAACTCTCCAGAAATGCAAAAGCGTTTAAAGTTTGGATGAGTTTTAAAGCGTTTGGTAAAGAAAAAATAGTGAGCATGATTGAAAAAGACATTCAATTGACACACTATTTAAAGGATACACTGAAAGCTGCAGCAGACTTCGAAACGTGCAATGAACCGCAGTTGGGTGCTTTGTGCTTCCGCTATTTGGGCAATCCAGCACGGCAATTAGATGAAAAAGCGATTGATCAACTCAATCGGGATATCATACCTGCTTTAGAAAAAGATGGCCGGGTATTTATTACAGGCACTTTGCTCGATAATCGACCTGTCATTCGAGCTTGCTTAATCAATCATCGCTTGCAAGCGCAAAACCTCGACTTTTTAGTTCAAGTTATTCGAGAAGTCGGTGAAAAAATCAATTCCCATGATGGAAAGACTCTCCTTGCGACAAGCTGAACCTAGTGACGCAACTGCCATTTGGTCCATCATTCAACCGATCATTGCAAAAGGCGATACCTATGCCTTTGCTCCTTCGTCGAGTAAAGAAGAGATGCTCAGTTATTGGATGGGGATTCGCAAGCATACCTATGTGGCGGAGTATGATGGAAAACTAGTAGGTACTTTTGTGTTACAAGCCAATCAACCTGGGTTGGGTTCGCACATCGCAAATGCGGGCTATATGGTAGATACGGCCTATGGAGGGCTCGGAATAGGGAAAGCCATGTGCTTGTTTTCCATGAAAGAAGCCAAGCGATTAGGCTATGTTGCTTTGCAGTTTAACTTAGTGATCAAAAGTAATATACGCGCCATTCAATTGTGGAAAAAGCTGGGTTTTCAAGTAATTGGGGAAATTCCAGAAGCGTTTCAACATCAAGAATTAGGGTTAACCAATGCCCTTATAATGTACCAAAAACTTTGATTGATTTACTAGGTTATTTAGGTGTATTGTTAGGGCTAAGTGCCATGGCAATGAAAGACATGATGCGTCTTCGTATACTTTCACTGTTAGCGAATGTGATGTATATGATTTATGCATTACTACTGGATGCTTATCCTATTTTTATAGGTTGTGCCATTGCCGTTGGAATTCATGTTTATCACATCAGAAAGCTTCGAAAACAAACCCGCAAGCGGGAACATTACCTGTAACAACTAACTCTTAAAACGCATGATTTTAATCAAACGCATAGACATTACTCACGAATTATATCCTTTAGAGCAGGAATTGCGGAATGAGGTGCTCCTACGTCCTATAGGAATTCCTGATCACGCTTGGGAAATGCATGACCAAAGCGCTTGGCACTTTGTGGCTTTAGCAGATGAGCAGTTAGTTGGTTGTGTGGTGTTAAGACCACTTGATCAACAAGTAGCGCGTGTTCAGCTAATGCAAATGGCCGTAAGTGAGCAATTTCAGGGGCAAGGAATTGGTAAACAATTGGTCCATCAGTTGTTAGGGTTCTGTGCTGAGGAAGGCATCCGAGAAGTGGTTTGTCATGCCCGTGAAAATGCAATTAATTTTTACAGCAAATTGGGCTTTGAAATTTATGGAGAACCCTTTGAAGAAGTGGGGGTTTTACATCGTCATATGAGATTTAATGTGACATAAGGCCAGATTAGCCACTCTGTTTTTATCTCAAACGATTGTGTATAAAGCGCATAAATTTTGGGTAAATTCGTCAATAAGATGAATTTGCCTTAATGCGTCAATACAGTATAAATATTAGTCAAAATTGGAATAATCCATTACCATTTCTGAAGTTAAGTTATGGTTGGTGGAGGTGGGGCAGCATTGTGTTTTTGGGTATTATCGCACGTTTAGTGATCGATATGGTTTTTGCGCTCATGTACAAAAACTACGTCCTCTTTTCGTGGCGAAGTTTACTCAACTATTTCCTAACCATTGCTTTTGCTTTTGTGATCGTTGAGGGCATTCGCTTTATCAATCGCGTACTCAACGATTATTACCCGTGGGAAGTTAGTCCATTTAGGCGTTTTGTCATTCAAGGAGTAACCAACATTGTTTATTTCTTGTTTGTCAACAATGGCTTGCGCATTGCCTTTTTGATTGTCTTTTTTCCCAATAAAGCCATTATGCTTTGGGAACAGGTAGTCATTAATGTAGTTGTAATTGCCTTATTAATCATTGTTGAGCTGGTAGATTTAGGCATATTTCTGTTGAATCACTGGCGAAAATCATTAACAGAGCTAGAGCATTTTAAACGTGAAAGTATTGAGTTTCAATTAGCTACGCTAAAATCTCAAGTAAATCCACATTTTTTATTTAATAGCCTAAATACACTTTCCTCATTGATTTTCCAAAATCAGGAACAAGCCGCTCAATTTGTGCAAAGACTTTCCAAAGTGTACCGTTATGTATTGGAAAATCGAGAACGAGAAGTAGTGGTTTTGTCAGAAGAAATGCGATTTTTGGAAGACTACATTTCTTTATTAGCGATCCGATTTGGAGCTAGCCTTGCTTTTTACATTGATATTCCTAGAAAGTTTAGGACACAATTTATTGCGCCAATGACGATACAAATGCTCGTAGAAAATGCCATCAAGCATAATGTGAAGTCGAAGCGGAAGCCTTTATCCATTCATATTCGGATGGAAGGAAATAAGGTAGAAGTAAGTAATAATCTCCAACTCAAAAAGCGGATTGGGTATTCTTCTGGAATAGGCTTGAAAAATATTCAAAGTCGGTATGCCTTTTTGACAGATGAAAAAGTGGAAGTATTACACAATGAGCAGCAATTTTCGGTGAGGTTGCCTTTATTGGCTTTTGCAGAAGAAGGATAAGGAAACGTTTA
>JBMYQA010000212.1:2969-10676 GCA_049600855.1 Flammeovirgaceae bacterium
ATGTGAAGCACAAGGTTTTGTTATTGGTGAAGATGCTGGTTCTGAAATTGGTAGTACTGATGAAGATATGCCACCATTAGAACCTGCACAAAATGAATTAGAACGTTTGTTAAATGAATGTTCTCCTATCATTGATGAATTTATACAGGTAGTCGATTACATCGATACGGTAGAAGATGCAGTAGATTGGTTGCGTTCAGGAAATCCCGTGGATTTGATATTTATGGATATTCAATTGGCTGATGGAAAAAGTTTTGAAATTTTCAATCAGGTAAGTGTAGAAGTGCCCGTTATCTTTACAACCGCATTTGACGATTATGCCATTCAAGCCTTTAAAGTAAATAGCATTGATTACTTACTCAAACCGATCGGAATTGATTATTTGTTAGCGGCACTAGATAAGTTTCGAAAGTTGCATAGTCAAAAGGAGGCGAAACCAGTGCTTTCCGAAGATCAAATCAAGCAACTGCTAACGGTAGGAAAGCCTCAAGAATACAAAAAGCGATTTGTGGCTACGCTAGGAGAACGGATTATGCAAGTGCCTGTTGAGGATATTGCCTATTTTTATGCAGATGACAATACGGTATTTATGGTGACCAAGCAAACCCGTAAGTTTGTAATCAATTACAAGTTAGATCAACTCTCTCAAGTATTAGATCCTGTATTATTTTTTAGGATTACACGCAAGTACATCGCGAATATCAATTCAATAAAAGAGATTAATAAATATTTTAATAGTCGATTATTACTCAATTTAGAACCACCCACATCTGATGAGGTGATTGTCAGTAGAGCGAAAGTAGCAGAGTTCATGGCATGGATGGATGGGTAAATGAATTTGCCCATTTCCCAAAAACTGCCGATATTCATATAGAACTTGTCTAACATTAATGGTAAGGATCACAAAACAGTTTTCTTTATTCGTAGTACTCATTCATTTATTCTAATTGAAGCAGTTCTGTTACAACAAACAAAAAGACAACTGTTGGGTTACAACAATAGTTGGAAACTTTTTAGTGCTTTTTCAGTCGAAAAAATTAATATTAAACAAGTTCATACTAAATTTAAACGTTACTGTAGGGAATCTTTCTTAGATTTAATTACCACCCAAACTACATATAACAACATGAACCGAGCTTTATCTGTATTATTTATATTAATTATTTTCTCCCTTTCTGTGAATGCGCAACGACTCATTCGTTTCCGTGATGATTTCAATAATAATGAAAGCAATTGGTCAGAAGGATCAAATGAAAAAACATCTACGAAAGTCGTTTATGGACATTATGAATTGTATCACAAACGGTCATCGGGTGGCTACACCTTTTACCGCGACTTTTTCATGGATTATCATGCAGACTTTTACTTTGAAAGTAAAATTATGCAAACCATAGGTGCCGACAATCACGGATATGGCCTTTTGTGGGGCGGTAAAGGAGGAAATGATTGCTATAATTTTTTAATTTCCTCCAATGGTTATTTCACCATAGGAGAATGGAAAGGAGGAAAATATACCGCCTTACAAGCTTGGACAAAAATTGACAACATCAAGCCAAAATTCCAATACAACTTATTAGCTGTAAAAAGAAGGGCTAATCAGCTGTCCTTTTATGTGAATGGCAAAGAAGTTCACGTAATGAACGACAGGGCATTCATGGGTTTTAAGTTTGGATTTAACTTAAAAGCGGCCATGAAAGTAAAATCGGATTACCTCGTATTAGAATACACTGCGAAAGAAATTAACCTAGTAAAAAACGCGCGGCAAGGTTTTGTAAAAGAAAACTTAGGTTCGCTTGTGAACTCTTCATACATCGAGAAATCACCCAAAATTTCTCACGATGGCAAAACGCTTTACTTCACTAGGGCTGATCATCCGAGTAATACGAGTGGGAAAGATGATGCTTGGTATGCGGAAGAAGAAAATGGGAATTGGGGAAAGGCAAAAAAAATGGTGTGGCCCATTAACAATGATGGACATAATTTTGTGGTATCCATTACGCCTGATAACAATACCTTATTGGTAGGAAATACCTATAATTCGGATGGCACCGATAAGGGAGCAGGCGTTTCGATTACCCATCGAACAGCCAAAGGGTGGGAAATACCCAAAGAACAAAAAATTGAAGATTATTACAATGACAATAAATATGTGAATTACTGTTTAGCACCAAATCGAAAGGTGTTAATCATGGCCGTTCAGCGAAAGGATTCTTATGGCGATCAAGACTTGTGTTACAGCGAGTTAAAATCGGATGGCACTTGGACAAAGCCCAAAAATATGGGTCCCGTAATCAATACCTTTGCCAAAGAGTTTGCCCCATTTATTACTGCGGACGGCAGAACCATGTATTTTGCTTCTCAAGGTCATCCCGGCTATGGCAGTGCCGATATTTTTGTAACTAAACGGATTGGCTCTGGGTGGACAAAATGGACAAAACCCGAAAATTTGGGGCCTGAGATTAATACGAATTTGTGGGATGCTTATTTCACCGTACCTGCCAAAGGAAATTATGCGTATCTGGTTTCAAAAAAAGGATCGCTGGGCAAAGAAGATATCTTTCGCATCAAGCTGCAAGAGGAAGAAGAGGAAGAGGTCATTGTGATGGATGAAGTAGAAGAACCATCTCGGGACGAGCTATTTGATTTGACCCAACCTGAAGAGGGAGAAATTGAGGCTGATCCCAATGAAGGGGAGATTGTGATTAATACAGGCGATAAAAGTAAAGAAGATAAACCTTCATTTGTGCCTGATCCTGTCGTGGTAATTTATGGTAAAATATTAGATGCCAATACCAATAAACCCTTAGAAGCGAGGATTACCTACGAAGACTTAGATTCAAAAGAAGAATTAGGAATTGCAAGCTCTAATCCCACCACAGGCGATTACAAGTTGGTATTACCATTTGGCGAACACTATGGCATTGTGGCTGAGGAAGATAAACACATTTCTGCTTCGGCCAATATCAAGGTAACGGGGAGTGGGGAATACATTGAGATTGAGAAAAACTTGTACTTGGTGCCTTTAGAGGTCGGAAAAACAGTGCGGGTAAATAATGTATTTTTTGCAAGGAGTAAACCCGAATTGTTGCCCAAATCCTTTCCAGAGTTAGACCGTATTGTAGAGTTGATGAATACGCACCCAAGAATGGAGATTGAGTTGGGAGGGCATACCGATGGCATAGGAAATCCTGTTTTGCTGATGAAACTTTCCAATGATCGTGTAAAAGCAGTAAAGCGCTACTTGGTGAGCAAAGGAATTTCAGACAAACGCATCGGTGGCAGAGGCTATGGCCGCTCAAGACCCATTGCCCCCAATAACACCGAAGAGAATCGGAAGAAAAATCGAAGGGTAGAGTTTAAGATTACGAAGTTATAAAAAGAAAAGCCGCTAGAGAGCGGCTTTTTTGATGAAAACCCTATTCATCTTGAAGGCAATAATATTCGCGGAGCATATACAAAGCTTCGTATTCTTCTTTGGTAATGCGAATGACTCTTTCCATTTCAATCGGACATCTAATGTAATCAAATTCGTCAAGAAGGTGGACGAGTTTAATATCGCATGTCGAATTATCAAGATTTTCGAGCGCTAACCAAGTTTTTTGGGTAGCCGCAGTATATGTTTTGAGTGCGGTCTTAAAAGCCACGTTTAGCGAGTCAGATGTATTTTCTAGCTTCCCTTCACGCTCTTGTTTCAAGAAGTCGTTCATTGTATTTGTAACTTGTGTTTTATAATATTTTTGTAGACCTTGATGTGAAAGTGCTTGGGCACGTTCATTTTTTATGAAGGCAAAGATGGGATTAGGGTAATAGTTGCTCACCTGAGGTGAAGCGGTAAATGACCCCCCTTTCATTTTTGCCCACCGCAATAATGCAAACACTTTGGCAAAATCATTTAATCGAGCATATTCACTGATATGTTCAATTAATGTGGGCGAAACTTCCCGAAACTCCGTAATTTCTCCCAAATGTTCCCCCCAATAGAATCCTTCCATAGTTAAATAAGATTGAGTAGTCGCATTGGACGCAATGCCTTTCAATTGAACCTGCCCATGCTGAACATGAATTTCTAAAGGAATATCCGTTACTTTCCAATTATTATACCCTTTATCAAACCACGCCTCTACCAGTGATTCATCAATTGTAGGAACTGCTCTAATTTCAGATTTAGAAATCGGCAAAATATCTGTCATAAGTGCTGCCCAACCCAGCTGCAAATGTTGGATAGAAGGATGTATGATTACATTATACGTCTTATTAAAACCTGATCCTTCAACACCCACCAATCCAACTCCATCTCCTATTTCATAGTCCCTATTTGGTCCAAATATCATTTCATAAGCTGCCTGAATATCTTCCACAAATAAGTCGGGGTATAAAACCTCTGTGCCATTTTCGAACTTGAATTCAAGGTGACCCATTTCCAAACCAGTTGTAGGGTGTGGTTCTGTAGGGGTGAACATGATCGTTTTTAAAGCAGGTAAATTACTTTTATCGATAACCTCATTTCCAAAAATTACCCCACCAAAGCCTTTGATATTCACCTTCATCGCTCCCATTTTTTTAGCAGCTCTTGTTGCATAATTTCGCTTAACAAAATGATTGTAAACGGCTCTTGAATGTGGGTTGTTCGGCCTAGCATTCATGGGCTTTTTGGGTAAATCTCCTAAAACACTTTGCGGTTTTACGGAGGGCTTGGTAGAAGACTGAGTAGCCTTTTTAGTGATGTTATTCAAATCTGCATCATGACGAGCCGCTTCATACTTATTCTGTAGTGCATCTCCCATATTTTTGATTCGTTGCTCCTGTGTTGGAGGAACTTTGGCTTTTTTCAAACCTCTTTCTATGGCATCTTTAGAAGATTTGCTGTTGCGAAGGATGTCATATACTAGATTGTCTGTTAAGCCCATGTAATACTTGAGTACTCCACGATTACCACCTAAAGCACCACTTTCAGTATATTTACTGATTGTAGTAATTTGTGTTTTAATGTGCTTTGGCAAATTCACTTGACCATAACTGCTTGGATGTGTAAAGCTAATTTTTCGATCACCAAGTGGTTTTGCTATCAAATTTTTGAGTGGTGCTTCTGCTCTTGCACCATTATATTTTCGTGCTAAATCCTGAGACATTAACGCCAATAAGCGCTCGCCCCCTTTGCCCCTTTGAGCAGGAACGGCTTCTGCAGCTTCATAAGCCATTTCTATTTTTCGGATCGCAGGAAAACTCCTCCACTCGTTTTTTAAATAGGCAGGAGGTTGATAACCGTAACTGGCCAACAGTTGGCTCGTTCGGTCTACACTCGGAGTGGTGTACCGAGCAATTGACTGAACTGCATTATTCAAATCCTCCTTGGAAGGGTTTTGACCCAATAGCGGTGCCGTGATCATGTTCAAGCCCAGCAATAAAATGAGGGCAATACCGATTTGGCTCATTGTTGTGCGAAACAATGAGTACTTTAATTTAGAGATATCCATTTAGGTGCTAGTTTTTATTAAAATGTTTTAAGTATATCATTAATTTTTGCTTTGCCTCTTTTGCCTCATTTGGAAATTGGGCATCTGGAACAACATGTAATAATGCTGCTAACATCCGAGGACCATGTAATCGTGCTTGGTGGAAAGCATCTAACCAAAACGTCATTGACGGAACCTGATTAGGGTTGGGTAAATCAAATGCTTCAATAAGGGTGCTGTCTTCTGGATCTGCTTGTTTACGAAATTGATTTGCTTCATTGATTACACTCAGTGCTCTCGTGGAATTAATTAACGTGGCATACGCTTCTACGATTCTTTGACTGATGTGATGGCCCTCAACCATTGGGCCTTGGGCAAATTGATGCAAGTAATGAGCAGCTGCTTGTGCAGGTTCATTTTTATAATTTTCTAAATCTGTACAAATTTTTAATAATGCTTTAGATATTCGATTACGTTCTTGTCCTGCTGCCTCAAAACCGATTGTGCCTTCCATTTCTTTGGCGACAAGACCGTTTAAGCTGCGACTAGCCATCACGATAGCGTCATCAATCAACGGTTTATCACTAGATAAAAGGAGTAATGCGTCAATTGCTTCTTTCAATTTATCATTGCGGATAAGCTCTTTGATCTGTCGAATTTTCGCTTTCATTTAGATTGCTCGTTAATGCTAATTTTATAAAATGATTTCAATGGTTAAAACATACATCAGTAAATGTATAAAGTTTACACGCAGTAACCTCCAAAATGTTTGGTAATTTAGCCTTTAAATCATGAAAATACATAGAATCATGTATACTTTCTCATCAATAATGAGTAGAGCTTTCTACTGTATCGTTCTAAAAAGTACTTCATAAAGCAGTAGAATGACTAGGGCGGATGAGTGTATTTTATTTTAAATAATAACGATTAAAGACAGGTATTCCCAAATAAATTTTTACCTTTGCAATCCAATTTTAATTAGTTCTTTATTTTTATCATTTTATGAGTCAGAAAAATTACGAAACGGTATTCATTGTAAATCCCGTTTTATCTGAGCAGCAGATAAAGGATACCGTTGCCAAGTTTAAAAGCTTGGTGAGTGATCATGGTGGTGACCTCTACCACACAGAAGATTGGGGCTTAAAAAAATTAGCCTACGCAATCAACAATAAAACTACAGGTTATTACAACCTGTTCGAGTTCAAAGCAGATCCTTCATTTATCAAAGCTTGGGAAACTGAGTTTAGACGTGATGAAAACGTAATTCGTCAAATCACTGTCCACTTAGATAGATATGCATTGGAATATGCGGAGAAAAGAAGAAAAAAAGGTTTTAACAAAAAAGAGGAGGCTGCATCATGACATTAATGAACGAACCTATCAATCGGAAGGAAGTAAAGAAAAAGTACTGCCGATTCAAGAAGTACAGAATCAATTACATTGATTACAAAGACCCTGAGTTCTTGATTAAATTCTTGAACGAGCAAGGCAAAATTCTTCCTAGAAGAATTACTGGTACAAGCCAGAAATACCAAAAGAAATTGTCTGTAGCCATCAAACGTGCTCGACATATCGCAATTTTACCTTATGTAACTGACGGTTTAAAATAAGCCGTAGTTCTCTTTACTTAATCTGAAAGTATTTAATTGACAGTCATGGAAATTATTTTAAAAGAAGACGTAAAAGGGCTCGGTTACAAAGATGATCTTGTGACAGTTAAGCCCGGTTATGCAAGAAACTACCTGATTCCTCAAGGATTTGCTGTGATTGCTAGTGCATCTAACAAAAAAATGTTAGCAGAAAACTTAAAGCAAGCAGCACACAAGAAAGCTAAAATCAAGCAAGATGCTGAAGATTTGGCGGCAAGAATCGGTGATTTGGAAATTGTGGTACAAGCTAAAGCAGGTGAGTCTGGTCGTATCTTCGGTGCGGTTACCCCACTTCAAATTGCAGAAGGCTTGAACGCAAAAGGATACGAAGTAGATCGTAAGAAAATCTCTTTTACTTCTGATATCAAAGAGTTAGGCGATTATACGGCTACCTTGGATTTACACAAAGAAGTAAAGCACACGGTTGCTGTTAAAGTAATATCTGCTGACTAATCCTTTTGAAACATAGTATTGTAGAAAGGCGCTCATTTGAGTGCCTTTTTTTATGAGGTTGTCTAAGTGTACTCTACCCGATGGTTTTGTAAGATGTTGATAATCAAATACATAAATTATGCTAGTCAACGTTTCAACGCTTTGACTCAATG
>JBMYQA010000213.1:0-10612 GCA_049600855.1 Flammeovirgaceae bacterium
ATCTGCTAAACCAAATTTTTTAATATTGGTAATGTAGTGCTGCCCAAAACTAAGTATGGGATATAAAAAGAAACAGCTAAAAAGAAATAGTAATCTCAAAATCGTCATTAGACTTTCATCAACCGATTCTTAAATGAGTATGAAAAATTGTGCCTTTAGATGTCGTTAAACCTTCAGTTTTCCAAAGTTTTTTTTAACCTCTTGAAATCCGAGAACGATTGAAAAATATGATGTTTTAACTCATATTGTCGCATTTGTTCATGATTATGTCAGAAATGTTTATGTCATAACACACTGAAAAATAATAGATTTGAAGAGGTTATTCAAGTGATTTAACTGTTTTGCTTGATCAACCCCACTTTCACCTAACCATCAACCTAAACTTTTCGCAAAGTGTCTAAAGAATGGAGGATGTGAATACAACTAGCTCTTAGGGACTGTTTGAATTTGATCTGTAAAGAAAAAGTTTAAACAGTCTCTTCAAGTAAATTGAGCTAAATATACCATTGCCTCAAATCTAATTATTCAACCAAAATCTCATTTAAGATTGTGTAGTAACAAAAGCAGTGCACTACTTATTCCTATTCGAGTAGATGCATTAAACTTGGAAAAAGAACAGACTGTAGCTGAAGCTATGGCTGACTTTGAACGCTTGCCTTATTTGAATACAAATCAAGCAGATGCGTATGAAACTTACGATGCAAATGCTGATACACCATACATCAGTGAGGCTGTGGTGTCTAAACCTTTTCAAAATCAAAACTTAACTCTTCCAAAAGGAATTCACTTGCATTGGGCATTACCAGATGCATTAACTACTGCTGAAGCAGACGGAACCTACCCGGCTGTACCCAACCGTTGGTTAATTACTCGAAAACATGCATCGAATAATCAAGTCTTTCAGCAGTGGTTAGTAGAAAGTGATGCATTATCTGTAAATAAGCCCATAAAACCCTGTGTAATCGTACCAATACCAATGGCGTTTGGAGAAAAAGGCCAGCCTTTTCGCTACATGGGGCAATCTATGCAGTTGGAGCAGTGGTTGACGCAAGCCAACAACGTTCAAACTTGGAAAGAGGTATGGAAGAAACCGTTAACCGCAACAGGGTATGGAGAACCCGCTTTTGCAGCTTTTTACCCAAATTGCTTCAGTGTTTTTGGATTTCAAGATGAAGCTTATTTTGGTGATCAAGCAGCTGGATTTCAATATGAAGTAATCGGTTGGTATAGCGATGCTGAAATGGATTTTATGCTCCGCTTTCAACAAAAATTACACAAGAAAACCATTAAAATATATAAACAACAGTTAGATCAGCACTTCATACAGCACTTGGGAGAAGTTACTTGGAACCGCCTCGTTGAAACAGCAGCAATTACACCAACAATCGCACAAATCCAAAAAGATGTAGCTCAATGGGATTGGCCGATAGACAATCCAAGTAAATTAGCAATGAAAGCATTAGCTTATCCACGTCCATTAGCGCAGGCCATTCGGCTAGAAGCATTATCTCAAAAAGAGCTATTGGCAAGTATTCACCAGCAGTTGCAACCCATTCAAGATGCTATATGGAAGGAGTTACTCACAAAGGCTTGGATTAAGCCATCAGGTGAAATTGATGCTTCAAAGAAGGAGGTTGTACTGGATAGCAAGTTTAATGATTGGCAAGCGAGTTTAAAACAACTGGTCTTTGAGCAAGCGCATTCAAAGCTCATTACCAAAAAAGTGGCGCAAAGGCAAAACCATGCAATTACAGATGAAGTATGGAAATCACTTCGCAACAATAAATGGATTCAGTTGTTGGATGTGGCGAATGGAACTGCCATTGTAAATCCGCAAGGACAATGGAAATCACAACTTCATGTAGATCGTGTAGTAAGCGAATCGATTCGTACTACATTAACGGATCCCAAATTACCGAATTGGATATCAAAAGATAAAGTAGTCAATCAATTACCCAAGCTTGTCATCAAACAACTCTGGAATTCTTTAATGCGCACAGCACTTTTAACGAAAGTAACGGGTACGAATTCAACCTATGCGATCATCAGTTTGACGGATGAAAAGTGGGAAAATTGGCAAAAGAAGTTTCCATTTTTTAAACCTTTACGTTTGCTTCTTGAAAAACTACTCACTGACTCGAAGCGACCATGGATGATTCATCAAGATCGCTTTATCCATCGTTATGGTGAACAAGGGAAATTGATTTGGAATCACTTGATCAATCAGCCTAACACGGGTAACCAATGGTTGATTCCTATAGAGAAAGGAAGTTCATATGCATGGATTAAAAAGATTAGGGAACGCTTACCCCTCGATCAAGCATTTTTAACTAAAAAAGAATGTATCTTATTTAAAAATGATTTTGTAGATCACCTCAAGATTGATAAGGCCGTTGCAAATCACAAGCTTCAACATCGAATCCTAAGTCCACATGCAGACTTTTCTAAAGTTACGCAAGAAGAAGTGGAAGCCCGCTTTGCGACTCATTCGCAATTGTGGTCTGAACTTCGTTCAAAAAAAGTGATTGACACCATTGCAGGACAATTACATGTTGATCAGCTAGGAACGGCACTTCAGGATTGGCCCTATGCCATACCTTTAAAGCAATTTTTGACAGAAATAGCAGCTGCTAATCATCAAATTAGAAAAAAACAACTTGGTCATCAGTTTGCTTTATGGAGTGATGGAATTTGGGAACAATTTTTCACTCAAAAGTGGTTAATTGCAGCAGAAGCTAGGATTAACCAGGAGCAATTTAGAAAACCGTTGGCTCAACATTTTGTCCTATTTCAGCCACATATTTCTCATTTACTGATTTACAAGCCTGATCCATTACATCCCATTGTTAATCAGATTGATCGGTTAACCATGATTCAAGCTTTTGAGCATCTAGCAAATAAGTTGTGGATAGAAATGTATTACCAACAGTGGCTTAGTCCTGTAGAACAAAACGCTAAGGCTCCTTCTGCTTATGATCAAGCATATTATCATGCTGATCAAGCGAAGGGATTAGATGGAGATTATAGCGTTTTTGTTTCTTTATTAAAAGATTTTTTGAGCGGTAAAAACCTGTTGAAGAAACAAGAATTACTGCAATATTTTCGTACAGAAGGCGAAGCTTTTTGGAAAGACTTACTAGATAAAAATTGGATTACTGCTGCTCAAGATAAATTAGGCATACTAAATGGGGAAAAGCCTTGGCTCACACACCAAGAGCTGAAAACAGATCATGAGGAAGATGCTTTACAAGCCAAACAATTCATTGAAATCGTTTACAAGCGATTTTTTGAACAAGAACTACGGCATGAAACCAGTTGGATGGCAGGCGTGATCATTTCGAAATCTGATCAAACGTGGCAGCGAGTTTTTAACAATCCCAATCATACAGATTTACTGGATACGGTTTGGCAGCAATTGTTGACAAAATCATGGTTGTTGGCTATAAATGATGATCAAAGCAGAGCGGTCATTCAGCCTGACACCATGCGGAAACCTTTAGAGGGCTTAGTTAAAGCCTATGAAGCTAATGTGTTGGAACTGTTTGAGTTGGCTTATGTAGAGCAAACCATTCCGAGCTCAAGTATTTACTTTGGTCGAGTGAACTTGACTCTAGGAAGTGCGATTAAAAATCAGATCATTCGTACACCAGAAGTGGATATCACCATTGCCAATACAGGAACCGAAGCTTTTTCAGCAAAAATGGCTCACCTCATTGACGCTAACCATCAAGCCATTATTGAAGATCAACTAGAAGCCATTCATTTTTCTCGAATTTTAGAAAAGAAGACATTAGATATTGGAGCGAAGTTCAAAGCATTAAGGCATGAGAAAGAATTTAAAGCTTACAAAGGAGGCACGATTTGGACTATCAGGGAAGTATCTAGCGGAAATGCGGAGAAGGCAAATAGGGCTCAACTATCCACGGCATTGCCATTAGCATTAGCACACCAACTCAATGAATTAAACAGCGTACAGTATCGCTACGAACACGCCTTGGAACAAATAGAATCAATGCAAAGTCAATTGTTTTCGGATTGGTATAAGTACATGCTGGCTGCTTATCCGATTGAACATTCTAGAGGAGGGTATCCGAACATTGATGAGGTGAAGTATTTTATTGAACAAGCGATGCTACTTCCCTTACATCAGCTTAAAAAAGCAACAGGCTCTTTGTTTTTACATCGACCACCGAAACAGATGATTGAGGCAAGTGCCTATGCAGAAGAAGGGATTGGAGCGGATTATACGAATTCATTAGCTCATCAAGTTGCTAAAAAAGTAAATGAACTCGTAGTGGCTTTGCAGCAATGGAATAAAGCGTTGGCAAAGCAAAAAGGGAATCAATACGATTTACAACAAGTGCCTAGTCCACGTTTTTGGGAACCTACGGAACCTCATATTTTATTAACAGGTGATCTGTTTCCCGCAACAATTCGCCACGGAAAAGATGGAAGTTTTAGAGCAGATGGATGGTTACAATGCATTTTGTGGAATGCAGAACATTCACAAGCACTTCCAATCACTAAAGCCAACATTAAAACAACAACAGTAGCAATACAGCAGCTCGTCGATGATTTGCAAACTGCTTTTGAGCATTATATTGGGTTTAACACCTGTAGTGAGCAGCCTTGGCATCCAATTTTGTTAGAATGGGCGGTTGGCTTTTATGCAATTAATGATCCTATGGCTACACATGGAAACCCTCCAAATTTAGGTTACGACACTACATTTATTACCAGAAATTACGATTTAGAAAGTGATAGTCCTGATTTTACGATTAAAGAGGGAGGGAAGAGGCCAACAAAACACCCGAGTTTATATAAAGGCAGGAGCGTGCTCGTATCCAATACGGCAGATCATTGTAAAATGATTTTAAAAACTTTCTTAACTGAGAAATTGGATGATTTTACTGTAAATGAGCTTGATCAGATCATAGAAAGTTACCCAATAGTTGAAGGGCAAGCACATAAAGATGGTGTTTATACGGCCTTACTTGCCTTAAAGCATCTTGAATCTACTCAAGGATTATCTCAATCGCTGAGTGGCTTTAATGATGCGCTACTCATGCATAAACAAACCTTACAACTCGCTGTAGCAGATCCAATTGGCTTTCAGGATTACCAACGCTTTGCGCAAGCTGTTAAAAAAGCAGTTGGCAAATTTAATTTAGTAGCTCCTGAGCCCTTAAATGATTTTAATCCTATTCGAGCAGGGTGGCTTCAGATACGGGAGTTGAGTGTAATAGATACTTTTGGGCAATATGTAAAGTTGAACTTGCAAAATCCCCTAACCAGTAGTAAAATGCGTACATCAGCTACGCAACTTCTTGGTCAAGACTTTATTAAGCTACCTCCTCGATTAACACAACCTGCCCACTTGCGTTTCCGATGGTTATCAGCTTTCTATGGAGATGATGAAATGAATACCCATCCTGCAACAAGCCCTATTTGCGGATGGGTAGTTCCGAATAACCTAGATCGAAGTTTGATGCTCTATGAACATACGGGTAACATGTTAGGCTATTTCGATAGGGAAGGAAATTGGCAAGCTGCACCAGGTGCGGTAACCAAGCGGATTGATCAGGCAACTTTCCAAGATGTGACACAACTCAAAGCTTTAATTCCAAATGATACCCTTCGGAACCTCATCATTCATTGGCAACGTAAAGGAGCTGAATATTTAAAACACCTTCAAGAAGTCTTAGACGATGCCTTAGAAAATATTCAACCCGAATCTTTCGAGAAGCACCAAGACCTCGTGTTATTGATGGGACGCCCTATTGCTGTAGTGCGCTGTTCGTTAGGAATTAATTTGAAAGGTTTACCCGCAGTACATCAAGGTTGGACGCAATTCCGTTTATCCATGGCAAAAGCATTAAAAATGCAGGGAATGACTACCGATCAAATTGAGCGCTTTATCCAACAGTATCGGGAAACTTATCAATTTACAAAAGTAGATTTTCCAGTTAAGATTGGTGATGATGAAAAACTAAACGATGGCTTATTAGGCTATTGGGAATACAATTTTGCCAAGTATCAAGCAACAGATGCAGAGCAACTCACCTTTTATGCTCCACAAGCTGATGAGGACGTAAAAACTGATTTGCCTACAAAAATTAATATTGATAAACATCAGTATGTTAGGCAGTCCATCGCTGATCCACCAAAAGTAATTACTGCTTTATTTGATCCCACAGGTTCTTTGCATGCCACAACAGGAATATTACCTGTAAAGGAAATTAATATTCCGATGAACCAATACAAAGCAGCACTTCAAAAGATTGAAGTCACCTTTTTAACTGCTCCTGTACTTAGTCAGCAAGACCAATGGCAAGTTTCCTTCCCAAAAGAAAAAGGCTATGCATGGTCGTGGGTAGAAGCACAACGGTTCAATGGAAACCTCATTTGGTGGGAAAGCCCTATGATTAACCGTAAAACATTCGCTGCACAATGGGCACATTCATCCCTTAATTTAAGTGGTACAAATCTTTGGAATGAATTAGTCGCTAAAAAATGGATTACATCAGGAACATTATACTCACCATTTTATAATAAAAATGTTCAAGCGCTTACTTCAGTTTGGACAAGTGGGATGAATAAAATTTTGGTGGGATCAATGTTGAAATACTTGTTACAAGAAAAACATTTTGTGCCCATTAACAAAACTCAATTCATTGATAATTGGATTAAGTTATCTAAGAAAGCCATGCTGCAAGAGGCCAACTTACTTTGGGAAGAACTAAACCAGTCAACAATTCAGTGGATTGAGCCAAATGTATGTATGTGTCCTATAAATCATTGGCCTCAAAAGGCATTTGATCCAACAGGGGATTGGGGAGGTGCGGTACAAACGGCCATTGAAACGATGTTTAAAACTTTAGGCGCGCAAAGTGAGGCTTGGATTCCCATATATTGGGAAGTGTTTCAGTCGAAATGGCAAGGGCACAATCCGTCAATTTCAGCAGAAAAAGCATGGAAGTTTTTACAAGCTCCTGAGGTAGCTTGGTTATGGATTTTCAACAAACGATGTACACCGATTGCTCATCGGAAATCAATGAGTTTAGATGCGCATTGGGAAGCACAAAAACCTGAAATTGAAGCAGTATTGGCAAGTGAGCCATTTATACAGGGAAAAGCCTTTAAGAAAGCTGACTTTATAAAGGCTTGGTTAGCACATCTCCAGCTCATTCAATCACAACCTTTATGGGATGAATTGCACCGCCAAGCTTGGTTGCAAGCAACACATCAAAAAGATTGGGCACATGTGGTACGAAAAGATTTACGGCAGCACACTAAGTTGAGTGAAGATTGGAAAAATGACACCGATGCAATCGAAACCATTTTGCGGAATTATAGCAAGCGCGTGAAGCCCTTTGAACAAGGAGTAACTTTTGACGGAGAAAGCGTCATTCGAGAAGGTTGGTTGAAACTGAGCAAGTTGAATGACTAAGCTGGTAATTTTTTCAATTGATTTAATGAATTAAAAAAACTTGAATATAGAACAATGAGCGAGCTAAAAGACCATTTAATCGTCCATTATCCGTTAGCAGATACTACTAAAGTTAATCGGGTTATTGGAAGTAATGCGGAAATTATTTTCTCCAATACCGTAACGCAAGTAACAGATCAACATTTTTCAAAAGTGTTACAAGCTCCAGATAAGGGTGATCATGCTATAAAAATCACTGGGATTGATTTACATAAGACTTATGAACAACAAAAACAACTTTCATTTTCTTTTTGGTTACACTTTGGCAAAAGGGTAACGAAACATATTTCGATATTGCAATTGGGCTTATCTGGTTCCAGTGATTTGAAAGCGTTTATCAATTGCGAACCCGACCCTTCAGAAGGTACTCTATTTACAGCAGATTTGCAATATAAAAGTAAAAGCCATTATAAAACACTCCAGTTATCAGGGTGGACACATGTTACTTTAGTATATACAGCTACTCAAGCTACCTTTTGGATTAACGGAGAAGTAGGTCTACAGCAAAGTATAACAGGAAATCCTTTTTTAAGTAATAGTGCAATTTGGTTACTACCCTATATTAGTCAAAATGTCTTAATTACTCAATTTAGGTTATACAATTGTACGCTCACTGCTGAAAATATTTATACGATTCAGCAAGAGGATTTAGGTAAGTCAGGTCTTGACCTATTGCCCAAAATTCCAGAAGGGCCTCGGCCAAGTATTTTTCATTTCAGCTTAGAAGACCAAAACCATCAACCCCATTTATACATTAAAAACCAAAATGCACAGCTAAGCGATAGTTACCTAACGATCACAAATAAAACAGATACCCCATTACTCTTTCAGCAGCTTACCCTCCAAAATCATGCACCTACTGCAGATCAATGTCATTTAGAATTGCGATTTAGACCAGGCACCTTAAAGTTAGACGATACGACGCATCCGATCCAATTAAATGATGCCAATACTACTTGGGTAATGTCAGCTGCCGATGTGCATCAAGACAGTTACGTGTCTTTCTATTTTGCGCATAAAGATTCATTCGTAATCAACGCTCAAGCGAGTATGAAATTGGCGATCCAAAACCTCCATGCCCAAATTGGGCATGATGGCGCTAGAGGAACACGAATCGAAATTCGTTACCACAATATTTACATCACCGATAACCAAGGCAAACATAGCTTGCTCTCAGAGTCGTTATCCGGTTATTTGCAACAGGCAATCAATGTTGTGAACCAATTAGGGGTGCAGAACGAAAGCTTAAAACCAACAGGTCTGCCTTTCCATGTGGGTTTTTTAGGGTCGAATACCATTTTAAATGATGGTTCAGCAGATAACACATTAATTCTAAAAATTACGAATAATCGGGATCATGACATCGTGTTCAAACAAGCCACTAATCCTGCTTCCGATTTCATGCTGTCCTTTGATCAAGGCGAGATGGATTGGGCAGTGGGTACAATGGACGAAATTAATGAAGTGGAGATACAAGTCATCACAGCTACTCAAGCAGATCAGTTGAACACTCTGGAAGCCATTTTAGCTAAGCGAGAAGCAGTTCAAGGACAATCCTCTTTCGATACCAACGGAAAGTTAATGGAAGAAGTCTTTGATTACACTGATTGGAAAGTCATCAAAAATGAGGAAGATGCAATCACTACTTGGACACTCCACCGACAACATGATGATTTAAGTATCGCTCCTGAACACTCCATATTTATTGTCATTAGTAAATTGATCTCTTCTACTCCTGATGGTACTGGAAATCTTTATTTGGATTACCATGATTTAGGAAAAGGTGATCATTCTTATGCCGATGGACGGTATACGGTGAGCATTCAGAAATCTCCTATTGTTTATCGCGGACAACATGTGGGGATTGGTACCAATACGCCAAATGCTAAATTACAAGTAGCAGGTGGTGATGTACGTGTAGATTTTGGTAATCTGATTGTAGATAAAGGTGCTGTTAGTTCGAAGTACATCGGATTAAAAAATGTGATTTCTGGGGAAATGTCTGATTATGTATTTGCTGGAATGCTATCCGCCCAGCAATACTTGGTTTTTCAAGGAAAAACACCCGAAGAACCGTTTCAGCTTTTCCAGTTGACCGAAGAAAGGCAGCTAAAAGCCTTATCCATAACGGAATACATCACACCAGATGTGTATTACACAGCTCCTTTTATTAGTAATGATGCACTTTATGGATTGGGCTCTGATAATTCATATGCGTACCAAAACGATCCATCAAACCGACCTTTTTATCTATTTAAGTACGATCTGCAACATAAAACGAAGACAAAGACTCGCGTGACCAACCCACTAAAGTGGGATAATCGGCCTTGTGTACAAGCATGGAAATATGGTCAAAAACTTTATTTATTCTTTTATGATCGTGCATTAAATAATAGTCCCTCAGATAAAGAATTGGGCTATATAGACCTCAATACCCATACTTATATGAGCTTATTTAAGGATTCAGCCATTGAGATGAATCTACTCCCACAGGTTTATCAAGATGCTACTCCATCGTTTTTATACTTTAAAATAAGGAGATGGCAAAATCCACAAGAACCACACGATAAATGGATAATGGTAGACTTGAATTCGTCTGAAAAAACTGAAGTTACAGCAGCCCAACTCAGTAAAAACATTCAAAAAGATATAAATGGGACAGTTAATTTAACCCATGAGCATAATGGATTCAAGCTGTTTTTTACAGGTAATTTGGTGATGTACCCCTATACATTACATGATGTTCAGCAGCCCTCCAAATTCATCACAGTGAATACAACTCCTGCTATGCCTACGAACGATCAAGCTGGATATGCAACGTTCTTCTACAAAGATAAATATATCAACTTTTTGAATGGGCGTTTAATCATTACATCAATTCAAAATCCTGTTAGACCAACTATTATAGTAGATACAGAAAGGCAAGGGGTCAAAGCAGACGCTGAATTCAGCAAGGTTATGCAGACTGGTCCTAAAATCCTCGCTGTAAATGATGATTATATCTTTATGATCGAAGACTCCTTTGATCCAAAAGATGTTTATATCGTAGATATGCATCAAAATGGTTCAGCGTTTTCTTACCAGAAGATTCGTATTAGCCATAATAGTACCATTACCTCAATA
>JBMYQA010000214.1:0-10606 GCA_049600855.1 Flammeovirgaceae bacterium
GATGACTTTGATATTCAAATTCATGCAATGAGTAAGTTGGATGAGGTGTTTAGTAATTTATTCTGAGCAAGCATTACGTTAATAAACCTTCAAATTAAAATAATTTCACATTTACTTATTGGGGAGCTATTTGTCCACCAGCACAAAAAAAACTAGTTTTGGCTGGCTAATAATCCCATTCCCATGTTAGAAAAAATCCAACAATTTCGAGGAAAACGTTTCTACTTACTCACCCTATCTGTACTTTCAGGGGCACTCTTATCGCTTTCTTGGTACTTTCCATTCACGCTACTGGCATTCATTGCACTGGTACCTTTACTAGAATTGGAAAATCAAATCTATGAGGGAGACTACAAATGGCCCAAGCTAACTTTTTGGTTGTATGCTTTAGTGAGTATGACGCTATGGAATATTGGGGTAATTTGGTGGTTGTGGAATGCTTCTGGTTTTGCCACGTTAGGTGCTTGGGGAGCCAATGCCGTATTACAAACTTTTCCATTAATTCTCTTTCAACTTACCAAGCGTGCTTCTAACGATAAGTTTGGATTTATCCCATTTGTCGTTTTTTGGGTTGCTTTTGAGTACGTACACCTCAATTGGGATTTATCATGGGTTTGGCTCAACTTGGGAAATGTTTTTGCCAATGTACCAGCTTGGGTACAATGGTACGAATACATAGGAAGCTTTGGAGGCACAATTTGGATATTAATTGCTAATGTATTGGCCTATCGAGCGCTACTTTTAGGTCGCTCCAAGTTGAATGTCGCGTTGTGTATCATCTTTCCAATGGTCGTTTCATACATCCTGTATTTTAGTTATGAAGAAACAGGAAAAGATATTGAAGCAGTGGTTGTACAACCTAATTTAGATTGCTACACAGAGAAATTTTCATACAATGCCAAAACAGGCCAACGCAATCAGACTTCTCATGTGCCTTACAAAGAACAGCTGAATCGGTTAATTTCGCTCTCTGAAGAAAAAATGACCGATAAAACCCAATTTGTGCTTTGGCCAGAAACCGCAATGCATCAAACACTAAATGCGGCTATTCCGTTTCAATACAATGATTTCAGAAAAGCTGATTCACTGATTAAACGGCATCCAAATGCTCGATTAATCTCAGGAATAAGCACAATTGAGCAATATAAAGATCCTAGTGAGCATACGATTACTACCAGACATCATAAAAGTTTAGGGTATTATGACGTGTTTGGCTCAGCAGCGTTTTTTACGGGAACGCCAAGTTTTGAAATTTACCATAAATCGAAACTCGTTATTGGGGTAGAAACCATCCCATTTCCTTCCGTACTCAGGTCGTTAATCATGGACTTTGGCGGTTCGTCAGGCGGCTTAGGCAGCCAAAAAGAGCGAGAAGTATTTTTCAATCAGGAAGAAGGAGCGGCACCTGTCATTTGTTATGAGTCTGTTTATGGTGATTTTATGACCGAATATGTACAAAAAGGGGCAACCTTTATTGCCATTGTCACCAATGATGGCTGGTGGGGAAATACTTCAGGACATCGCCAACATATGAACTATGCGCGATTACGAGCCATTGAATTGAGACGTGCCGTGGCGCGATCGGCTAATACAGGAGTATCAGGCTTTATCAATCAGCGCGGAGATATTATTCAGGAATCCAAGTATGATGAAATGATTGCTTTAAATGGAACCATCAAATCGAATAACGAGCTGACTTTGTATGCACAAATTGGCGATATCATTGGTCGCCTTGCCGCATTCCTAGCGCCATTTTTAGTATTATCTGCTTTTGTTCGGAAAAAAGTGAGGGGATAAAAAAAGCACCTTTTACAAAAAGGCGCTTATTCCAGATTTTCTCTTGCAGTTTTGCATGGAGATGGTGGGTTTGTACATTCTATTGTGTGATACTTCAGCATTTCGTCAGCAAGAGACAGCATTTACTAACAGAGGTCCTTATCTGTCTAAAGCGCAATCTAACTTTGGAACTGCTTACATCTATTAATGCAATTTACTGGAATAGGTAAACACCTTTTCGGAAGAATCTTTGAAGTTTTAGAAGACGGAATGACTTATGAGCTACATAAAATCTGTGCAGGTGTAATTTTAACGGGGAATTCGCGCATCATTTTTGGCAAAAAATTGACATTTAATTGTTAGCTTTAAATTACCTTAGAGGCTGTTTGAATTTTTGGTTTAGTGCAAATCGGTCAATTGTAGCCAAAAGAAAAAGTTCAAACAGCTTCCTAAATATCCTAAACTCATCAAACGAATGAATAGAGCTGCTTTACAGTTACGACAAGTGCTAAGGGAGCTGAAAGATTTGGAAAAGTTTCAGGCGGCTACACAAAAGTACATCAAAGATACTTTTGGCCTGTACTATCACATTCGTCAAGAACCTATTCCTCAACATTTGAATTTTCTTTCCGTTATTTTTCGATACAAAGATGCAGATGGCTCCAAGCTTTGTGTCTTAGATAATGATTTTAAGTACACAGACTTTGAGATTGAACTCTTCCATAAAAACTTAGCCATTATTGCTACGCAAACAGAGCTATTGGATAAAACCAAAGAACACATTGCTGAACTCAAGAAGAAAGGCTTAGCATTATGTGAATTAATTACCGAAAAAGATTTACACGAAGCGAAAGATTATGAAGAACAACAACAGTTTGATCTTCATTATCAGCGCAGGCAATTGATGCTAAAAAAAGCAAGTATGGAAGATGTAATCATCAAAAAATATGAATTGATTTATCACATCCATATGAGTAATCAGTTACCTGCCTTAAATGATAAAAAAATTCTATATACTAAAAAGGTTAAAAATCAGAACATATACATTTTTGAAGGAGACTACTTGCCCAAGTCAGCGGGGTTTATTGAATTTACCAAAAGCCTCATTGCAAATGAGGAACACATTTTAGATACCATTTCCCAAAAACTGATTTTAGTGGAAAGCCTGATTAATCAAGGGCATCAGTTTATCAAATAGCATGAAGATATTACATACAGCCGATTGGCATTTAGGAAAACGCCTGTACGATCAATCGAGAATAGAAGAACAGCGATTGGTACTGAAAGAAATTGTAGAAATTGCAGCTCGTGAAGAAGTAGACGCGATTGTAGTGGCTGGTGATTTGTACGATAGTTTTAACCCTCCTAACGAAGCCATAGAGTTATTTTATAAAACCTTGCATCAATTGGCGGCAAATGGTGAACGTGCCGTCATCGCTATAGCGGGCAATCACGATTCGGCTGAACGCATTGAAGCGGTAGATCCTTTAGCCAGAGCATGTGGCATCATTTTGCTCGGTTATCCAAATTCAAAAGTCGAGGCATTTTCCTTAAACACAGGATTGGCAATTACCCAAAGTACATCGGGTTTTATTGAGCTCACCCTTCCCAAACAGCATCATCCATTGCGCATACTCACAACGCCCTATGCAAATGAAGCGCGTTTGAGGGCTTTTTTGGGAACCGAAGACAGCGAAGAATCCCTACGACAATTGTTACAAACGCAGTGGGAAGCCTTGACGAATCAGTTTTGTGATCACAAAGGAGTGAATTTGTTAGTTTCTCATTTATTGATGATGAAAGAGGGTGGGAAGAAGCCCGAAGAGCCTGAAGATGAGCGACATATTCTTCACATTGGAGGAGCACAAGCCATTTTTACATCAAATATTCCTAAACAAATTCAATACACAGCATTAGGACATTTGCACCGTCATCACTTTGTATCTGGACACCCCAATCAGGTGGCCTATAGTGGAAGCATACTGGAATATAGTTTTAGCGAAACCAACCAGCAAAAGTATGTCTTGATTGTTGAAGCAGAACCGCAACAAGAAGTAGTGGTAAAAAAGGTACCAATTACCCAAGGGAAACGCCTAGTTCGGAAAAAGTTTGAGGAGGTAGATGAAGCCATGAATTGGTTAGCCGCAAATCAGGATGTCTATGTAGAGCTCACTGTAGTTAGCGATGATTATTTAGAAGCAGCGATTAAAAAGCAATTTCAGCAGCTACATGCGGGCATTATGGCGATTATTCCTGAAGTAAAAAATGCCGCATCGGTTGTAGGAGGACGGCAAAAAGTAGATTTAAGTCAAAATCGGGAAACCTTATTTAAAGAATATTTTCAATACAAAACAGGGCAAGAAGTATCCGAAGAAATGCTGAAACTATTTCAGGAAATTATAAATGCAGATTAGGCTTTAAAATGGTAACCAGATCTAGCCGATTTAACCATCATACATGAATATTTTGTGACTCAATAAGGCAAAATCATTAGAACTTTCATTAATCAACGATAAAATATGATATTTTCAATCTAAAATCTAAACTTCAAAATAGCTCTTAGTACGATTATTGTTCGTTATTAGATGATAATGAGTAAATTGCTTAATCATAAGCTCTGATATTCATGCAGTTTTGATCTTTTGTTGCCCTTATTAATTCATAGGTCTTGAAGCCTCAGAAACACACATACCTCATTCTATCGTTAATTTCCATCATCATCGTGGTGGTATTGAGGCAATTCTTTTTTAGCTCCGCAAATATCGATTTATATGTTGAGCACATCAAAGAACGAATTCAGATTGAGTCTGAAATTGCAGAAAATGAGATTTTTAGCGTAAAAAAGAACTTTCAACAAGACCAAGGAGTGAACTTTACAAATTCCTTGGCAGGAAGTAAATACCCCATCTTCATTTATCATAAAAAGCGTTTAGTTTATTGGTCAGATCACACCCATCACGTTAATTATTTCGACCTGAATGCAAATTATAAGTACTATGCCGAGCGATGCATTGAAACGGGAAATGGGGTTTATTTAGTGAAAAAGTCCTTGATTACTTTACGAAATCAAGATTATGAAGTCATCGCCCTGATTCCCATACGGAAACGTTATCAAGTTGAAAATGAGTTTTTGAGGCCAGTACTCAACCCAGAAATTTTTCCGGGGCATCGCGTACGAATTAGCGTAGATGAGGGCAGTGGGGTAGATATTAAAAATCCTTACGGAACCTATTTATTTTCCATCATTTTTCCTGATGACTTTACCTATCATTCAGATAAACGGTGGTTGATGCTACTGTTTGTCGGGCTTGCCGTATTGTTTTTGGCCTTACAGCTCGATAAATATTTATTATACCTGCTAGAGAAAAACAGAACGCTAAGAGCAACCTTACTATTAGTGAGTGGTCTTGTGGGCATGCGAGCAATTATGCTCTACTATCAAATTCCTTACGATTACGTAGAATATCAACTCTTTGAACCAAAAGTATTTGCATCTTCAGCAATTAGTCCTTCATTGGGAGACTTGTTTTTAAACCTGTTTTGCCTACTCATTATTCTGGTATTTATCTACAGCAATTATCCCAAAATCATTCGCTACAAGCAAATCGTGAAGATGGGAGAATTAGGCAAGGGCATTGTAACCACTGCTTGTGTGGTTGTCACTTACTTTGCCATTAATTTTGTGCATTTCATTTTCGAAACGGTATATACCCATTCCCGCATTTCTTTAGATGTAACCGAAAGCATTGCTTTTCCAGTAGTGAAAATCGCTTTTTTATTGATTTTTGTACTACTGGCAGTGATTTACTTTTTTACCACACACATTGCGGCTAAAATCCTGATCAAGCTCTCAAGCTCCATTTACGATATTCCTATTCGGTTTGTAGCTGGTAGTTTAATTTTTTATTTATTGAGCTTAATTTTTGGATTTGATGACATTACCATATTTAACGTCAATGCCATTTATGTGCTCTTTATTTCTTTCTTGAGTTTGCCGCTATCGCTCAGAAGATCGGATTACAGTACCTATATCTACCTATTTGTTTGTGCCGTCATTGTTTCCGCAGCAGGAGGTTATTCCATTTATAAATTTGGGGAAGAGCGAAACATTGAAAATAAATCGAAATATGCGACTTCATTATTAATTGAAAACGATTTGTTGGGCGAATATTACCTCAATAAGATGATGGAGAAAATCCAACAAGATCAGGGCATTCAAAGTAGAATGGGAGATGGATCAAGTGCTTCGATAGAGTGGATTAGTAAAAAAATTAGACGAGTTTACCTAAATCGCTATTTCGATAAATACAATGTAGATACTTGGTTCTTTGATAAAGAAGGGAATCCAAGAAATACACGGCAACGTTATAATGTAATGCTCACCGTGCATAATAAACAACGCTATGAAACAGAATATAAGAATATTTATTTCATTAATGAACTAGCTACTGGAAGTAAAAGTTATGTGGTATTTATCCCCATTCGGAAAGGTGCCGTCGGACATATTGTGATGAAGTTAAAGCTCCGCCGAGTCATTCCGAATAGTATTCATCCCAATTTCTTTGTAGATAAAAAGTACCAAGTCAT
Source organism: Flammeovirgaceae bacterium (assembly GCA_049600855.1). Lineage (GTDB taxonomy): Bacteria > Bacteroidota > Bacteroidia > Cytophagales > Flammeovirgaceae > JBMYQA01. The sequence goes on from JBMYQA010000214.1 coordinate 6,364, forward strand.
TGATCCTGAGAACCCTCGGAACAATTACAGTTATGCCATTTATTCATCTACGAATTTATTGTTTAGTTCGGGTGAGTATCGATACGATAACCGATTTTTAGATCACTTTCAGCATGAAATCGGTTTTTTAAGGGAAGAAATAAATGCCAATGGGTATCATCATTTACTATTGCCCAATGATCAGGATCAAAATATCGTGATCTCTTCCCCAGAATATCCATCGAGTAATATATTAACCAATTTCTCTTTCTTGTTTTTACTCTTGGTATTTGTCTTGTTGGTGTTCATTACAGTGTATAACCTCTATATCCGTCACGACAACAATAAATTAAACTTTAATACGAAGATTCAGCTCTACCTCAATTTTGCTTTTTTCTTACCATTGATTGTCGTAAGTATCATCATTGTTACTATTCTAAACTCATCCAATATTGCTGAAACTAAAGCCTATTACCTCGACAAAGCCCAAAGCGTGGCCAGTGATGTAGCAACTGATTTGCAAGATTATTACGATGGCATTTTAGAAAAAGAGGAATTGCAAGCTACCGTTTCAGAGGTGGCTAATATTACACAATCAGATATGGTCTTGTTTGATACGAAAGGGAAATTAATTGTAGCCAATCAAGATTACATTTACGAAAACCAGCTGATGGCCGAAGTGGTAAATCCTTATGCTTATGCACAAATTGTGGAGCAAAATCAAAACAAAACCATGATGGATGAAACCATTGGCACCTTGAAATTTAATGCCGCTTATGTGAGCATCAAATCACTTGAAACAGGAGATATTTTAGGGATTGTCGGGATTCCATTCTTTGGCTCTAAGTATCGGTATGAACAGCAAGTCATTGATGTACTTTCCAAGATTGTTCAAGCTTTTGCCTTTATCTTAATCAGCCTGTTGGCGATTTCCTACCTATCGGCCCGCTCACTCACCGCACCACTGCGCGTCATTCGCCAGCGCTTGCGCAAAGTAAGTCTGGAACAGCGAAGTGAACCGTTAGAATACACTTCTGACGATGAAATTGGCTTACTCGTGGGCGAATACAATAAGATGTTGGTGAAGCTCGAAGAAAGTAAGGAAAAGCTTTCAAAGAGTGAAAAAGAATCTGCTTGGCGAGAAATGGCTAAACAGGTGGCTCATGAGATTAAGAACCCACTCACGCCCATGAAGTTGAACATTCAGCAGTTGGAACGACTTCTGGGTGATGCGGACGACATGATGAAGCGGAAAATACGCACCTTGCTCAATCAAATTGATACCCTGAGTGATATTGCAACCTCTTTCTCTAACTTTGCAGAGATGCCTACGCCAAAAGAAGAGTTGTTTAATGTAAGCGTGGCCTTAAGGCAAAGTGTAACCTTACATCAAGATGGACAACGCCATCAGGTGAACTTAGATATGCCTGATCGCGACTTCTATATTATTGGTGACCCTCAGCTAATTGGCAGGGTGTTTAGTAATTTGATTATCAATGGGATACAGGCTGTTCCAAATAGTAGAGAACCCGAAATTAAAGTTTCCGTTCATCAGCGAGATAAAACTGTAGTATTCCGTTTTACCGATAATGGCAGTGGGATTCCAGAAGATATCCAAGGGAAAGTGTTTGTACCTAACTTTACGACCAAATCGGGTGGATCGGGAATAGGTTTAGCCATTTCTAAACGCGCAATCGAACATTTAGGCGGTCAAATTTGGTTTGAAACACAAGAAAATGCGGGAACTTCATTCTATATTGAAATGCCGCTATCGCGTGTAGAAAACATTACGCCAAGCCCCGTTCCTGATGAGGAAATTTCCTAAATCAACCCATCCTAAACAGATTATTCTCTAATTTTGCAAACCGTTTTAGTGAAGTTCTGACACTTCCTACAATTTTGTGATTTTACAATTAACAACCATGATTGTTACTAAAGAAAATAAGTTAAAGAATCTGATCATCATTGGGGATCGTGTATTGATTAAACCAAAGTCCCCTGCTGATCGAACCGATAGTGGCTTGTATTTACCAGCAAGTGTACAAGAAAAAGAAAAGGTACAAAGTGGCTACATCATTAAAGTCGGTCCAGGATTTCCCATGCCTGCTCCTACCGATGAATACGATGAACCTTGGAAAGAAGTAGACGAGAAAGTAAAATACATGCCTTTACAGGTTCGAGAAGGCGATTTAGCGCTATTCCTCATAAAAAGTGCTTTTGAAGTAATGTACGAAGGTGAAAAGTATTACATCGTACCTCAACATTCTATATTAATGGTTGAGCGAGATGAAGATTTGTTTGAATAGTATGTGTGTTTAAAACCGAGATGATGCAAGAAGTATATCAACAAACCATTCAATTGCCCGCTTTTAGAAGAGGATTCCACATCATCACTCATATCGTTGAAGATTTGCTGCCTGAGCTGAGCGAATTTCGTGTTGGCTTAGCACATGTTTTTATTCAACACACCTCAGCGGGACTGTGTATTAATGAAAATGCCGACCCAACCGTGCGGCAAGATTTTGAAAGTCATTTTAATAAAATGGTACCCGAAAATGCGCCGTATTACAAGCACACCTTGGAAGGTTCAGACGACATGCCTGCACACATCAAATCAGCTTTATTGGGTCATTCAGTAACGATTCCAATCACAAATGGCCGATTTAATTTAGGAACCTGGCAAGGCCTGTATTTAGGTGAACATCGGAATTATGGAGGTGCGAGAAAGTTGGTAATCACCATTACAGGAGAAAAAAAGTAGAAAAAAATCTCACAGATGTTTGTGGTTTACAAATCGTATATTACATTTGCATCCGCATTCAACGGTGTCCGATGGTGTAATGGTAGCACCGCAGTTTTTGGTACTGCTTGTCAAGGTTCGAGTCCTTGTCGGACAGCAAAATAAAAGTAAAAACTCCAAGTTGTTGTATATCAATAATTTGGAGTTTTTTTATGTATTTTGATGAAATAGTAATACCTATTGATCCATTTTTAGACTCTCCCCAACTCTTGACATTGATCCCTGATCCATCGTATTCAAACATCATGAAATAACGCTGTTCGTTCTGGTTAACTACTTCAAAATTCAGCAAAAAACGAAATTCCATTCACTTGCTTATTATATTTGTTGTAGCAAATGATGTTATACGAATCATGACCAAGAAGAAGGAAAGTTACTTTGGGAATATTAAAGAGGCGGTTTCCTCTACCATTACGGGGGCAAAACTGACCTTTACCCACTTGAAAGATGGTTTAGTTCGCAAAAAAAATCCTCCTGTAAATGCAAATGAGGAGAACTACTTTGAACAAATGAACAAGGGGATTGTGACGCTAAACTATCCTTTTGAGGCTATTCCTGTTCCCGATCATGGTCGTTATCAGTTACACAATGAGATAGATGATTGCATTGTGTGTGACAAATGTGCTAAAATATGCCCAGTCAACTGTATTGACATTGAAGCCATTAAATCGGCTGAACCTATTGGACAAACTTCGGATGGTACCACCAAGCGCTTGTATGCGGCCAAGTTTGATATTGACATGGCTAAATGTTGCTTTTGTGGCCTTTGTACTACCGTTTGCCCCACTGAATGCCTCACCATGACTCCTGAATACGATTTTAGCACTTATGATGTGGGTGAGATGAATTTCGAGTTTGCTACCATGACTCCAGAAGAAGTCGAAAAACAAAAAAAGGCTTACGAAGAACATCAACGGGCGAAAAAAGAAGCCACATTAGCTACAAAAGCTAAAAAAGAGGCGCAAGCTAGCGAAGAAACAAATACAAGTAAGAAACCTGCTTTCAAACCTAAAGTTAAGGCCAAACAAACGACATCTACCGACGAACAATCAACAACTAGTAAAAAGCCTGCGTTTAGACCTAAGGTACGTCCTAAAACAACTGCTAGTTTGGATGAAACCACAGAACAGACACCTCCTAAACCTAAGTTTAGACCAAAAGTTCGTCCGAAGAATGTAGTCAAAACGGAGGAAGAACAGAAAAATGAATCAGAGGCATCTGAGCAATCGGAGGAAACAAAGCCTAAACCCAAGTTCAGACCTAAAATTCGTCCGAAGAACATCGTCAAAACGGAGGAAGAGCAAAAAAATGAATCAGAGGCATCTGAGCAATCGGAGGAAACAAAACCTAAACCCAAGTTCAGACCCAAAACTCATCCGAAGAACGTCGTCAAAACGAAGGAAGAACTGAAAAATGAATCAGAGGCATCTGAGCAATCGGAGGAAACAAAACCTAAACCCAAGT
>JBMYQA010000215.1:0-10535 GCA_049600855.1 Flammeovirgaceae bacterium
GATGACATTGTGCTGAAAGGAGTACCCAGTCGTTTTAAAGTAGGAGAGGTGTTTGTGCTCGAAAATTTACAATTTGATCAGTCTTCTTATGCATTGCGGAAAGAAGCAGTGCAGGAATTAAATAATTTGAAAAAGGTATTACATCAGCATCCAAACATGGAAATTGTGTTGGAAGGACACACTTCGAATGAAGGCGATGAAGCTAAAAATATGGAACTCTCAAAACAGCGATTGGAAAGTGCTCGTAATTATTTGATTGCTAGAGGAATAGATGCTGATCGGGTAGGGGTAAAGGCTTTTGGCGAAACGAAGCCAAGGGCAGATAATTCAACGATTGCGGGACGTATCGCCAATCGAAGAATTGAAATGCGTATCGTTAAACTTTAAGAGCGAACAAATTCATAAAACCATCATTTACCTTCGTTTATGTATTTAATTGGGCGCTTTATCTAAAAATAAACTGAAATCTGCCTGAAATTTGGTTATTTAGTAGCAAGTTTCCTTTTTCCCTAATCCCAGTTTTAGGGGAAAAGGCTCATAAATTTTTATAAAAACAGATAAGCTATGAAACGAGGTTTACTACAAATGAAATTGGAAAGCAGCTTATTCTTGCTGTTCTGTTTGTTGAGCATTCAGGTATATGCACAACAAGATGTAGATGTTTCTTACGGCTTAATTAAAGATAATTATTATGCCCTAATCTTATCGCCCGATAAAAATGAGGACTGGGGAGATTTGAGTAACGCGGTTAATGAAGGGAAGCGATTGAAAGAGATTTTAGAAAATCGGTATGTATTTAAAGAAGTAAAGCTGGTCAAAAACCCAACCGTTGCTGGCTTTTATGAGGCCTTTTCCGAAATTCAGAGCAAGCTCCGAGAGCAAGATAACCTGTTTATTTACTACAATGGACATGGCGATATTGCCACCAATGAATCGGGCCAAAAAGCAGGTTTTTGGGTGATGAGCGATACCAAACGGAAACGCGAGAAAACTTGGGTGTTGAATAAGGATGTAAAAAATATGCTTGACATGATTAATTGTAGGCACATTTTATTAGTGGTAGATGCTTGCTTTGGAGGAAGTGTATTTATGAAAGGCCCAGGCATTCCCATCACCAACGATTACTTAAAAAAATCGTGTACAGCCATTACCTCAGCGGGCCTAGAGAATGTGAGGGATGGCGGGGAGTTCTTCCAGTTTCTCGAAACTACCTTAAGAACCAACCAAAAACCCTTATTGCGTGAGAGCGAACTTTACTTTGACGTGAAGAAAAACATAGATTTGGAGCGCGAAAAAGGGAAAAGCATTCCTTCCCCTAAAATGGGGCCGTTGGATGAGCGTATGAATGGAGAATTCGTATTCAAATTGCGACTAGAAGAAAAAAATCAACCTGTGGTCGTGAAGGAAGAAGTGCCCATCATTGAAGAAAAAAATCAACCAGTGGAAGAGGATTTGGCGAAGAAAACCATGGAGCCTGTTAAAGATTTGTCCAAGCCTTATTTTTCTTTTCAAAACAATACCATTATCTATGAATTGCCCCATAATCCTGCCTTATTGAAGGGGGCAAATATTACCGCCAAACTCTACGATACCCATGACATGTCTTACGAAAGCATGTATCCTCACGACTTATTACTAAAGCTTGAAAAAAACAATAACAATCGAATGGTCTGCAAATTAGACATTAGTCGTATACCTTGGTATGTGAAGAAAAAAGACTCTGGACATTTGATGGTTCGGCTTCGGTTACGCCAAGCAGATGAAGTCGATGTGGAGTTAGGGAAGTTTACCATTTCGAACTAATGTTTAGTCTCAATTCAACCAACTACTCCAACTAAATCCAAAAATATGAATAGCAACTTGCAAAAAGCTACGCTACTCTGCAGCTTTATGCTGATCTCACTTGTAGTCTTTTCCCAAAAAAAAGCCACTCCTGAGCAAAAGTTTATGCTAGCTTGGCATAACACAAAAAACTTTTTCGATACCGAAGCCTATTATGCAGGCAAAGATCGAGCGAAAAAAGCACAAGAAATTCTAAAAGATTGGTCTAAAATTTCTTCTTCCGATTACAAAACGCTGGATAACCAAGTGCTGGAACACATTGCGGAGGCGGCAATCAGCTATTTAAAAGGGAATAAATCTGTTGCCTCTAAAAAGTTTGCCGAACTAAAAAACTTCAGAAATAGCAACAATGTGCTTACTAAATCGAATTGGCGGCAAATAGAAAACCTGTTGGGTAGAAATGTGTATTACCTCGACTCCATGTACGCGAAAATAAGTCCGCAAGAGGAGATTATTGAAGAGCAAAGTGTACTCAAATACACCCCGGTGTTTAGGAATATTACCCCATTGGCTTATGCTACGCTCCAAAATCGTTTGAAAATCTTTAATACCAAGAAATCGGAAGATCGGAAAGATCGGATGTTGATTGAGTTGCTGATGGCACAAGTGGCCTTTGTCAGTGATACCACTATTCTTGATGCGGAAACCTACAAGACTAAGCTCGATTCACTAAAAATAAAGGAAAGCAAGCTTTTTGACGACCCTGTGTTATTGAGTTGGGCCGAAAAAAATAGAAAGCTGGTGAGCCTGCTCTCAAAATACCTCATGACTTACATTGATGGTGGGACAGATGATTGCAAGCTTTTACAAAACATGTATGAGCATGCATTCGAGCTCAATAAAAGCTTTCATCCCTTAGATCGTGTACGGTTAACGCATTATGAAACGTATTATGGGATCAACTTTGAGTACATCTACAATATGATTGAATCTTGTGGGTGTGATGAGGTGAAGGAATTTGCTTGGGATAATTATGAAAAACATCAAGCGACAGCCGATCAGGTGGCTCAACAGCAATATAAATCGGTGCTAGGGCGAGATTTGAATCAGTTGCAAATTAAAGTAGCGGATATTGTTACTAAAAATGAGCTTGAAAAACTGAAAAGGCAAGAAGCAGAGTTTTTAGCCACTTGGCAAGAAAAGATAGATATCATCCGAAATAATTCTGCGAAGCGTATTCAAGATTACATTCAACTGAATCGGGAGCGAATGCCCCAAAGAGCGCATAAAAATCGCGCTAGCTTTTTAAGGAAACACGACAATTACCATTCCGACCGACATTTAGCAGTATTACTCGATCAATATTTTGAACAATACCTCGTTTACCCTTCCATCTATACCGCTAAAACGACGCATGACATGCTCGAAGGCGTTTTTGATGAAGCGGTTCGATTGTATAAAAGTACCAGTCCGCGAGATCGCATTTTGGCCTTGCACCTGAAACAATACTACGGCATCGATTTCGATTTTGTGTTAGATGTGATCAGAAAATCGCCTTTTGAAGATTTAAAGAAGCGATTGAGCGAGGAAGAACAAGGACATCGAAACGAATTTCATCATTATTCGAGCATTTTGGTAGCGGGCTATCAACTCAAACCCATCAATTTGAATCGGGTAGATATCAAAAAGGTAAATGCCGTTGAACAGAGTTTATTACCTGTGCTGAATCAAAAGTTAGCACTTTATCAGCAAGACCTGACGCGAACAAACATTTATGATTTTTCACAGCGGATTAAAGATGTGGTGAATAACGGGAAAAAGTTCGTTTTGCGTTATACAGATAATAATGCGGTGCAAGAGGAAATTCAGTCTTTATACGATTTAGATCGTTTTTACTTGTATTTATTGATGGCGAAATATTCGGAGAAAGACAGCCAATACAAAGATGAAAATGCTCTTTTCCGCTTAAAACGCTCTTATGAATCCATTAAAAAAGATTATACCAGTGGGCATCCTTTACGAAAGACCAGATCGAAGCATTACGCTAAACATTACGGCATTAGCCTTTCGAAATTGAATCAGATTATTGCAGTAAATCAGTCTTGCGTTCCCTATGATGGCAGCATTCAAAAGGTTGTTGATGTAGATCGAAATCCGACTCCGTTTCATCCAGGCAAAGGGAATTTTGATATTGGGACTTATGATGCGGAGCACATTTTAGAAGGCTTCCGCCAAAAGTGGGCACTGGAGGGGGAATTGATGAATCGCCAATTTGAATACATTTACGAATTCATGAAGCTGAGAGAGCGATTAAAATCGGAGCACCCAACCATTTCGAAGTATAAAGATGCCAAAGTGGTGAGTGATCTTGATCCAAGGCAGGGCTATTATAAAGATTTGTTCTACCTCACCGAAGCCTTTGAAGAATACTTATTGAAAGATCACGAGCTGGAAGCGAGTCCCATTGTGTGTGATTTGTTGCGAAAGGGAACGGTGAAATCGGGTAATGCCTGTGCCGATTACGAGTTTTTGACCAATACCGATTTCGATCAAGCCTTTGGGAAAGGAACAGGGCCAACCTCCATTCGTCCAAAGGAGGCGTGTTTTGGGATTGATGAAATTCACTTGAAAGAGATTTTAGAAGCTGGCCTGTGTTGTCCTAAAGGCAGTATTCCTGTTGCGCCCACAGTTACTTTTGCGACAACGCAACAAAGCGCAACGGAGGGAATCGAAAAAACGGTTACGGTTACCATCCAACTTTCGAATCCTTTCCCCAAAAAGATCGAAGTGCCCATGTTATTGAAAGGCACCGCCATTGCGGGAGTCGATTACCAATTAAATCTATCCGCGAATCGCGTTGAAATTCCTGCGCAAACGACTACGCGCAGCTTTACCGTTCAAGTGCTGAATGATAGCTTGAAAGATTGGGATAAGGTGCTGAAATTGGAATTAGCGGATCCTGTGAATGCCATGGCGGGCAAGCAAAATACATTTCAGTTAACCATTGCCGATGACGATAATACCTTAGAAAAACAGGCAAAGGCGCGCGTAAAAACGCTTTTGTTTAAAGGCTTTGATGGGGAATACATCGAAATTGCTAAGGTGAAGGATGAAGACCTGCCTGGTGAGTTACGCCTAAAGGGAAAAGATGGTGCTTGGTTTATTGTGAAGCTGAAACACTTGCAAAAAGCCTTATTGTTCGAAGGAGGCCGCTACAGTATTGATGATAAACGCATGCATGGCGGAGAAGGAGGGGATGAAAACTACGAGTTATACCGAAAGTCCATGTTTGAATTCCGAAAAGTCATTGTGGGGATTTTAGATACCTATGGCGAAGAGCAAAATAAAGATTTGTATCAAATTTTCCTAGTTGGCGGAGCCGATAAAGTCGTATTTCAGCCCAAAGAGTTAGCACCAGAATACAATAGCAAAATGTTTACCTCCATCCCTGTGGTTCCTTACGATGAGCAGAAGAAAGAACACCGCTGGGGAACGGATTCACGACTTTTAGTTGGGCAAAATTCCTATCGACTTGGAAGTGGACATTACAAGTGTTCGCATGCAAACTTTAAATACTGTAATGCAGACCTGCCCCACTTGAGAGCTGCATTCATCCGATACATGTTTACCGATTTCTTTGAAATCAAAGAGAGTTCGGTGTCCATCCTCCAAGGTTTTGTCTCCGATCGTGTGCGCAACGAAGATCGGAACTGCTTGATTTTAATGAATGTAGATAAGAGTTTGGTGAAGAATCTGCCGACGAATTGATGGGCTTTATTGGCTTTTCGTTGCCTGAATTAAAACGACTGGTCGGCAATAAGCTCAAGAGCGTTCACCAATTGCTACGGAACTTCTCGAAAGAGTGATTGAATCGTGTGAACAAAATGCTACATTAATTGAGTATTTTTTCTAAGTATTATCTTTGGAGTACAGTATTATATAAAAATATAAATAAGTTGATATAATAATTTTTATAAATTGCTTTTAATGATATGTTATATAACTATTTTAAGTATATTATATATAATTAAAATAGCTGGTTATGAAGAATAAAGATTTTCACATATACTCTCTATACAGTAAGCCTTTTAATGAAGCCAATAAACTTGATAACCCTCTTACAGAATATAGTTATTTGAAACTTGAGCAACAGCTCAAGAGTGAAATTAAGGAAATACTGTACACTGAGTCTTCAATTAATGGGTATCCATATTGTAAAGATCAAGGCTTTAATGTAGGAGATGAATTTGCCGTTGAACCCAATATATTTAAACGAGGTCGGGAATTAAATATTCTCCTTAAGGGGAAAAGTGAGTATAAAACTAAGACGATAGATTTAAGTACCTCACTAAATACTTTTGGAAGAATAAACAAAATCAACTTGTGTATTTCCAAGCGCCTTCATTTTTATGGTAAAGAGACTTTGAATATGATAAAGTGTCTAATTGAATCTTGGCATAGAGCATTAGAATACGCTGTTGTACAGAGTTGTCAGATAACTAGGTTTTCCTCTTTGTATTCTAAAGTTGACAATTTTTTAGAAAGAGAAGGGTATGGTAATTTAGTTAAGAATTATACCTTAATAAAATATACTGAGAATAAGGGTTCTTACTTATTTGATAAAACGAGGCTAGTGTCAGCTATAGAGCATTTTAAAACTTATCAAAATAGTTGTTTCAACCCTAAAAATAGTCCATTTGATTATTTGATGGGTTTGATCAACTATCACCTCCCATACCATAATACCTATGCTGCTGAGTTAATCAAAACAGGTAAGGAGTGTGGTACTTTACCTTGGCGATTAGCTAAATTTAAAGATTCTAAAATTTATGATAGTGCAAGAGCTAGACATTCTGACTTTTCTGATTACTTTGTTTACCCCATAACATCTTTGAAGAGTAATACTATTACCTTGTCCAATGTGTGTAAACCTGAGTATAAAGACATATTAATTATGGCTTTTAGCGAATTAAATTATGAATTAGAACGTGATTTTAAATACATATTAGAAAGAAGTGAGCCTTCCATAATGTCATCAATTGGAAAGATTGATTTGAATTGGCAAAAAGTAATCGCTATTCTGAAGGAATTATTAAAAATAAGTAAAATTTTCAGAGGGTGAATACTAGATAAAGTTTAAATAAAAGAAATGGAAAACTTTCTGATAGAGATGAATATTTTGACAAAGAGCTTTATAAGCACCGAATTGTTATTGCTTTTTCTTGGATAGATGCTTATGAAGCTTTACTTATTAGGTTTGAAACAACTGCCAGAAACTAGTTTAATCTAAATTTACTGAGATTTATAGCCAGTTTCATCCGAAAAGCACTAATTTAATGTTAGACAACTTCACTAAAATAGGCAAACATTTGCGAGTGAAGTTTGAAGATATTATGAATTCCTTCTGTTCATCAAATATGCTTTAGATATTCTCTACAATCCAAAATAAACGATATTTGCGAGAGGCTATTAATTTATTTATTCAAGCTTCAATCCACCGTCATTTCACCTCTTAAATCGGTCATCATCCAGCTTTTGACCTCATCAGGACTGAGCCCTTTGCTAAACAGGTAAACCAATTTGGCTAAAGCGGCCTCAGTAGTCATGTCATAGCCACTAATTACGCCTGCTTTTGCCAGTCCACTTCCAGTGGCATAATCGCCAATATACACCATGCCTCGCAAGCATTGGGTGCAGTCTACAATCACCACTCCACGATCGGTGGCTTCCTTAATGGCACTTAAAAAGCCTGCATTATTTGTAGGGCCGTTGCCTACGCCAAATGCCATGAGTACCGCCCCATGTATTGGAGGCGATAAATAATTTTTAATCACCTCACCCGTAATGCCTGGGAAAAGCCAAATGACGCTTACGTTGGCCTCTTTTTTGGGTTGAACACGCACAGGGGCTTTGGAGTTCGGCTTTCTGAGCATCGACTCGTGTACTTTTTGATAAATCCCTCCCTCGCCTAATACGGGAATATTTGGTGAGGAAAAAGCACTAAATCCACCAGAGTCTACCTTTACGGATCGGCATCCGCGCATCAATAAACTGTCGAAAAATACGCACACCTCTCGGATGTCAAAAGAAGAAGCAAAGAGCATGGCACCAACGACGTTCTCAACAGCGTCGTTTCTAGGCTCTATCATGGGAATTTGAGAACCAGTAAAAATCACAGGTTTAGACAGGTTTTCTAGGAAAAAGGAAACGCCAGAAGCGGTATAGGCCATCGTGTCGGTGCCGTGCAGTACCAAAAAACCATCGTATGCGCTATAGTTGTCAGCAATGATTTTAGCGATGTTTACCCAATCTTCAGGAGTTGAGTCTGAAGAATCGAGTAGGGGACTTAATTCCAAGATGTCGTAATGTGGCATAATCTCATTATGGAATACTAAATTAGCTTCCATTTGCTTGGCTAATAAACCAGGAGCGGGCTTCCAGCCATCTGCACTTTTTTCCATACCAATGGTGCCTCCTACATAAACAATGAGTAGCCGTTTTTTCATTTGCTCAGTCAATTAATATGCTTAAGAATTTAGCGCTTATGCAAAGGTAACTGGATTAAGAGCAAATACATGCAGTTTTAGGAAGTGTTATTTTAAATTTCGAAAAATAATATCGTTTATTGGGTTTAAATTATTAATTTGATAATTATTTATTGATTTAATGAAATGTATTCAAGTGCTTGGTGATTCAGCTTTGTTGATAGAGTTACTAAATGTTTAATTTATTAAAAATAAATGTTTAAAATAGTACCAAAAGATAAATTAATACATATATTTGTCACTCAAACGAACTTTTATTTTTTTAACTCAAATCATCATGGCTAAAATTAACCCTTACCTCACCTTTACAGGAAATTGTGAAGAAGCTTTCAATTTTTATAAATCCATTTTTGGTGGAGATTTTACATTTTTAGGGCGATTTTCAGAAATGCCTCCTAATCCAGAATTTGCTGTTCCAGATGACATGAAGCAAAAAATTATGCATGTCTCGCTACCCATTAGTGCGGAAACGGTATTGATGGGCAGTGACACATCAGAAGCTTTTGGGCAAAAAGTAGTTGTTGGTAATAATTTCTCTGTTTCCATAGACTGTGATTCAAAAGAAGAAACGGATAAATTGTTTCATGCACTCTCGGAAGGAGGAAAGGTAACTATGCCATTAGAAAATACCTTTTGGGGTGATTATTTTGGGATGTTCACGGATAAATTTGGCATCCAATGGATGGTAAGTTGTGCAATCAATCAGGAGCAACAATAAAAAGTAGCAGCATTCTGTAGGATTGTCTTATCAAGGTATAAGGTATCGGGGGATTGCATCAAAAATCTGGCTCGTGCGAATTTCTAAATTCGTGCGAAACCAATGGTAAAATGCTCAAACCACTAACATCTCGGATACGGGTTTTACCTAAAATAGCATTGTTAGCTTTTGATGCAATTACCCTTTATCACCGCAAACTACTTGAAGGGATTCAGGTACATCAATACACTATTTTTTTAATGCCAAATTGACGTGTTATGAAAGTTTTAAAAATTGTTGGTTTAGTGATTGCTATTTTCATTGCAATTCCATTAGTAGCAGCCATTTTCATTTCTCAAGAAGTCCGTTATGCTAAATCCATTACCATCAATGCACCTGTTGAGGATGTCTGGCAATATGTCAATACACTTTCGGCAATGGACGAATGGAGCCCTTGGAATGAGAAAGACCCCAATATGGAGAAAAAATATTCTGGGACAGATGGACAAGTGGGAGCTAAATCTTCTTGGAAAAGTGATCACGAAGATGTTGGTGTTGGTAGCCAAACCATTGCTGAGCTGGATGCGCCCAATATGATTCGCCTCGATTTGAAGTTTTTGACCCCTTATGAAAGCGAAGCACAATCGTACGTGAAGCTCACACCGGTTAGTGGAGGCACACAAGCTACTTGGGGTTTTGAGTCCGAAATTCCTTATCCTTTTAACTTTACCAAGTTGTTCATGAGTTTAGATGAACAACTAGATCCAGATTTCACCAAAGGCTTAACACAATTAAAGGAACTGGTTGAAAAAGGATAGTATTAATTGTAATATACCCTTTTGACAAAGTATTCTAATATTAAGTCCATTAAATGCTAAAGAGATTGATTAAAAATATATCTTACAGTTTGGTAATAACGAACGAAGTTTTTCAATTTCTTTAGCTGTAAATCTGTTATTTTCTAAACCCAATACTTTTAAATCTTTTAGCTTATATTAAGGTGCAATTCAATCGGTGGCTGGTGCCATGCTCACCTTTTCGCCAACTATTTCGCACTCATTCTAAATGAGCGCGAGCTGATTACTTATAAAAGTACTTATCCTTCCGCACATCTTTGTATTTTGGAGCTGTTACTAATGAACCATCTTTTCGGGCATATGTCCAACCCTCACCAATTCTAACTGCTGCATATCCGTCAATAAAATCGTAAGCTTCATCAAATTGAGGTTTAACAACTAACTCTCCTTTAAGATTAATGTAACCCCATTTTCCATCTCGCTTCATAGCTACCATTCCTTCAGAGATACTAAATCGTGAACTTTCAAAATATTCACTAATCATTGTTTTTGTTGAATCAAGTAACACCACACCATCGGCTGCATGAGCAATTACAAACTTATTCTCAAAATCATCTAAGTATTTATAGTTAGGTTCTAAATACCATTCTCCATTAGATTGTAATATCCCCCATTTACCTTCTTTCTTTAATCTAAAGAGATGTGGATTGGAGC
>JBMYQA010000216.1:0-10499 GCA_049600855.1 Flammeovirgaceae bacterium
AGAAAATGGTGCGATGCGAGCGCCTGATGCAGCTTGGATGAGCAATGAGCGGTGGCAGTCATTAACAAAAGAAGAACGACTCAAATTTCCCCCAATCTGTCCAGAGTTTGTGATTGAACTGAAATCTTATACCGATTCCATCAGCAGTCTCCAAAAAAAGATGCTTGAATGGATAGATAACGGTTGCCAATTGGCTTGGCTTATAGATCCTGAGCGCGAAAAGGTATATAGTTATGATGCGGAAGGCAATATCGCTGTGGTAGAATCTTTCGATTTGTATGTGAGTGGCGAACCAATATTGCCCAATTTTAAACTTGAACTCCAAAGTTTGAGAGTCGATTAATACTTCGATTACAAAGTATTAACCCTTTGGCGCTTTTCCCACTTTAATTAAACTTTCGAGGTATTGCTTTTTTAAGGAATCCAAGTAGCTATCTGGGAATAGCTGATAAGCGGGTTGATCCGCTAAAATATCAATTCCCCAAATAACTGTCTGATCGTGTTCCGTAAACTTCTTATCTCGATTACTGTCTTTTCGTGTAGTCATCACTAAAAGTGAATTATTCTTCGGAAAACCCCAATTAATAACATCATAATTTTTAGGACTCAATTGTCGCAGGTTTTTCCCCATCAAATCAGTACGATACAAATACGTCGGATCTTTATACGTCAGCAACCCGTCCGCTGTGAAGTCATCATGAATGACTTCAAAAAATAGAAATTGTTGGCTAGCTGAATTGGGCTCCTTTTTAACTTCTTCAGTTGCATATTCATCTTCAAATAAATCAGAAGTAGTTGGCAATGAGGTCGTTCCTAAATAGGATTTCTCAATAACCTGCTGATTCTGTTGGAATAGGGTGTGGTATTTTTGAGTTACGGTATTGTAAAAGAGCATGTTCCAATCTCTGGAATAACTCTTCTCATAACTGTAACTATCAGACGTTCGAGTCTCATAGGTAATTTCATCGAGTTTTAGGTAATAAGCGATGTAATCATTAGCAGGAATATTATAAACTTGACTGAGTTGTAACTCATAAGATGCTTGCATAACATTGACTAAACTATCTTTTTGCTGTTGATTTTGAACGGTATGAGCTGGTTTTTCATAATTAGAAGAACAGGACAAGGCAACGATGGCTAACAAAATAAAGAGGAATTGTTTCATAAGTGTTTTTTGTGATGAGAAACCAAAAGCTTCAATATATAACTAGCAGTTCGTAAACTAAACGATCTTGCATAAAAAATTGGGTAGGCGAACAAGTTTCTAATGATTACCTGCGTTTGGTAAATAGAGTAACAATTGTATGAATGGTAATAAATGTAAAGAAATACGTTAAGAAAATGACTTTTCTATATATTTAGATTATAAAAGCCCAATTTGGTTCCTACATACATTTATTTGGACACTCATTTACTACCTACACTTTTATTAATTATTTAGTTATAGAATGGACACTGTAAAAAGATTAGAGCAAGAAAATCGCTCCTTCAAAAAGTTTCTCTCCATGGATTTCCAGTACTCACTTTTCTACATTAAGAGTGCAAGCGACCAACTTAAGCAATCTGAAACCATGGACCCTCGCCACCAAGCTGAGCTGTTACAAGGAATTTCTTTGGCAATTGACAAATCCATCCAGATTATGGAAGAGGTGAATGCAGTTAATAAATAACGACTTGTTGTATCAAACAGAAGTAAGCTTTACCGTTAGTTTACTTCTGTTTGATACCTAACACCTTATTCTGTTCCAAATACTTGTTCTCCACCAATATACGTAGCAAGTACTTTTACCGCTCGCAACTGATTTTGATCGGTTTCCATAATATCCTGATCTAAGATTACAAAGTCAGCTTTTTTACCGACTTCAATACTGCCCGTTTCTTGCTCTTGGAAACAAGAATAAGCCGCCCAATCCGTCATAGCGCGAAGTGCATTTTTGCGATCAATGGCATTTTCCATCTGAAAACCTCCTTCTGGATATTGTTCGGCATCTTGGCGAGCAACCGCTGCATGAAAACCAAAAAGAGGATTGACGGCCTCTACAGGGAAATCACTGCCAAAGGCAATTACTTCATTTTGTTCCATCAACTGTTTGAAGGCATAAGCAGTGGCAATACGATCTTCTCCTAAACGATCGCCTGCCCAGTACATATCAGAGGTGCAGTGTGTCGGCTGAACAGATGGAATCACATTAAACTTCTTGAATTTAGCGAGGTCATCAGGATGAACGACTTGAGCATGTTCAATGCGCCAACGTGCATCGTTGTTTTCACCAAGAAGCTTCCCATAAATGTCAAGCGTCAATCGGTTAGCAGAGTCGCCAATACAATGCGTATTTACTTGAAAGCCTTTGGCATGTGCCTCAGTCATGAGTTCTTCCAACGCTTCAGGGCTCGAAAGTAAGAAGCCACTGTTACCCAAATCATCGCTATACGGATGCAATAAACAAGCACCTCGTGAACCTAAAGCACCATCTGCATAAATTTTAAACGACCGAACGCTTAAACGATCTGTTTTTACAAATCCATTGGCGAGGTAATAATCTTTGTCAATGGGATCAATCATCGCATTGATTCGAACTTTGAGTTGGCCGCTCTGCTGCATTTGATCAATTTTGTCAATCACTTTTTTAGGAAGACCAGCATCAACCATAGAAGTTAACCCTTTAGCCACACAAGCTTCTTGAGCAGCCAATAGAATGGAAGTCATTTCCTCATCAGAAGGTTTGGGGATGACTTTATTGACTAAATCTACTGCATTGTCAATCAAAATCCCTGTGGGTTTACCGTTTTCCAGCATGACTTTTCCGCCATTCACTTGGGTTGTAGCAGTGATATTTGCTAATTCCAATGCTTTTTGATTCACTAACGCGGCATGACCATCAATTCGAGTTAAGAAAACAGGCTTATTTGGAAATTGTTCATCCAATTTTTCTTTGGTAGGGAAGGCTTTATTTTCCCAATCATTTTGATCCCATCCTCTGCCTTGAAGCCAAACTGCTTGTGGGTTGTTATCGGCAAAAGCTTTGACTTTGTTGATCACGTCTTCGTAAGAAGTGGTGCCCACTAAATCAGCAGATTTTAACTTTTGACCTAATCCATAAAAATGACAATGCGCATCATATAAACCAGGAAATACAAATCCCTCTTTCAGCTCCAGTGTTTTAGCTGCTTGATAGTTGCTCTTCATCTCATCGGCTGTACCTACAGCGATAAAAAGCCCGTCTTTTATGGCAAATGCCTCTTTTTTGCTAAATGCTTGATCTACCGTATAAGTAGATTGAGTCAGTACAATTAAATCAGCTTCTTGTTTGGGAGTACAAGCCGTGAAGAGTACAAAAAGGATAAGCGAGAGATTAGTCGACCAATACAGATTCTTTTTGAGGAACTGAGTGCGGTGTTGATTGAAGAGATTTAGGAGCATGTTGTAAGAGTTTTTTTAGCGTAAAAGCAATGGTTGAGGCCACTAGCACACAACAGATGAGCCAACCGACCATGCCAAAGTTAGCCAATTGATTGGGATATGCTAGTTTTTGTGAAA
This sequence comes from Flammeovirgaceae bacterium, assembly GCA_049600855.1. GTDB lineage: Bacteria > Bacteroidota > Bacteroidia > Cytophagales > Flammeovirgaceae > JBMYQA01. Next base: position 3,539 of record JBMYQA010000216.1, read on the forward strand.
TTGCCACGCCAAGATGAACGCCTAACGAGCCGCCAATTAATCCTCCAACAACTCTTCCGAGTTCAGGAATCACAATATTCCGTTTGGGGTTGATGGGAGACGTATAAATTCGGTAACCAAGTAAGCAGAGTACAATAATCACAAAGGCGATGCCTAACCAACCTTTTTGTTTCATCTGTTGATTAATGACAGCATTGGTTTTTCCTGCTCCTGCAATAATTTTTCGATTAACCTCTTCGGGGGTAATCGCTTGATCTCCTCGTACCTTATTGAATAACCAAGTATAGCTTGGCCCTAATTTATTATTATATTTTTTTAGGTTACGTTGTTCCGCCCAGCTCTTATCTAAATACCCTCCCTTTTCTCGGGTCTCGGATTTTAAGCGATTTCGCTGATCGACAGCCCAACGGGTAACTTGTTCTAAATCTTCTCCCAAGGCTAATTTTTTATGGGCTACGTCTGGAATTTTACTGACACTATCAATATAAGCTTGCCTCAGATGGCTTGAGTTAATGAGTAAGAGTCCGTTATAAGCTAAAATTGGGATAATGACGCTGATCAAAATAGTTTTTAGTCGCATACTCCTTACTGGTTTGGTCTAAGGTGGATGCAAAGGTATATTTCCTCAAAAAAACAAGCACTTAAAAATGATATTTTCTTGAAGTTTGAAGCGGCTAAACTCCTGATTGTGTGAATTTTCTAATCTCAGTTAGTATTATATTCAGTTGATTGGAATGATTAGATTAACGGACAGCGTGAGTTTTTATGTGGTTTTTGGGCTGCGCAATTAGACAGCGAAACCGTTATTGCGCTTTAAAGTAGATGTCTACGTATTTGGCTTCATCATCATTAGGATCATCAATTACAACAACGAGCTGTTCGGAGGTCAGTTGTTTAATTTGGAGGTGTAAGGTTGCTGGACTTGCTTATTTCGGAAGTATAGCGGTGAGAAACAGGAATCTTTTTGTTTGGATAGGCGCGTAGTTCTAGTAGCAGTCCTTTTCCTTTTTTGTGTTGTGCTACAATGTTTAATTGATTTACCATAAATGAGCGGTGGCAGCGGACTATCGGAAGCTTTTCTAGTGCTGCTGAAAGGTTCTTGAGAGAGTTTCTGAGGAGGTAAGTGCAGATTTGTTCATTATTCAGGTAATGGATTTCCACATAATTATCGCTTGATTCTAGGTAAAGGATATCGGAGAGTTTCAGTTGGATTTTTTCTTTGCCAAATTCATCTAAAAAAGGAATGAGTTGATGTGGTGAAGGTTCATGTTCAGCCAATTTTTGTTGCATGGAGGAAAGGCTTTTACCTTTATGTATGGTATTCAATAAAAAGAGACTACTAAAATAGGGAGGAGCCATGAGTAAGATACAGCCTATCGTATTTTCGAACCAATCGTTAAATAACGTATCTATAATGCCTTTGTCCCAAAAACTTAAACCAAACCAAATGCTACCAATAGCGAGGCATTCCAAGCAAAACCACCCTAATATGCCCCACATCGAAAATTGTTGGATGTGAAAGAACTTTCTTAAACCAAATTGGGAAAAAATCAAGAAAATACTTGCTACAATCACGGCTTGTGTCATTTCTAAAAATACCTCAAAAGGAGTCGAGGCATTTTGAGAATAAAGCTCAAAAGGTTCATATACATTGATAAACAGGAAGGTAAGTATACTGGTTAGTAAAATGTGGTACCAACGCGATTTAGCACTTTGTAGGGTTTGTATGTTAATTAGCTCTTGCATCTTGAGCTCTAAAATATAAACTCTTCTACGAAAGGCATGAAATATTTTGTTTCATGCCTTATAAATTTAATAAACACTAATAATCGCTTAAAAAGTGCTTACTGGTAACATTCTCGTTCGTTGGGGAAGTCAACCGCTTTTACATCTTTAATGTAATTTTTAACTGCATCGGTCATTACCTCAGCCAAATCGACGTATCTGCGTAAAAATCGAGGGTTAAACTCTTTATTAATTCCGAGCATGTCGTGTACTACCAATACTTGGCCGTCAACACCAGCTCCAGCACCAATCCCAATCACAGGAATGTCTAAGGTATCGGCTACTCGTTTAGCGAGTGGAGCTGGAATTTTTTCGAGTACAATGGCATAACAACCACAATCTTGTAAGATTTGAGCATCTTCAATCAATTTTATTGCTTCTGCCTCTTCGCGAGCGCGTACGGTATAGGTTCCAAACTTGTAGATACTTTGTGGTGTTAAGCCTAAATGTCCCATTACTGGAATTCCAGCAGTGAGTATGCGTTCTACCGATTCTCGAATCTCTGCGCCTCCTTCCATTTTTACGCTATGTGCGCCAGACTCTTTCATGATTCGGATTGCTGAGCGTAATGCCTCAGAAGAATTGCCCTGATAACAACCGAAAGGCAAGTCTACCACTACAAATGCGCGCGTTACTCCTTTAATGACAGAAGTGGCGTGGTAAATCATTTGATCAAGCGTAATGGGAAGTGTGGTTTCATTTCCTGCCATTACATTAGAAGCAGAATCTCCTACCAATAATACATCGATACCTGCTTCATCTAAGATTTTAGCCATAGAATAATCGTAGGCCGTCAACATGGAAATTTTTTCTCCACGATTTTTCATCTCTTGAAGCTGATGGGTCGTGACACGCTTAATACTTGTATTATGAACTGACATGTTACCAGGTTTATGGGTGTTATTGATTATGGGGAAAGCCAACTGTAAAAATGTAAGTGCTTAAGGCTAAATAGGTTATGCTAATTTTTCAACTGGTTCGACAAGTCAAAACAGGAAATGAAAAAGACGAGAAAATTTGATTAAGGGCCTGTTTGGAAATATATTCTTGATTTTTTTAGGCGACTTTTTCCACCTATTTTCGTTACTAAACTCCGCCTTTAGCGCCTCAACAGCTAGAAAAATTCATGCTAAAAAAAATCACGACTCATTTCAAAACAGTCTCTAAGGTATTTGTTCTTAAGTACTTAATTACAAGTTAACTAAAAAATAATGCAATTCTCTTGTACAAAAGTGCAAATATATTGGAAGTTTATCAAATGGTATGCACGCAGCGTAGTTTAGTAAAAGAAAAACAGTGTGCTATAATCCTGCAATTTTTTACAGAATCATTCTAAATCCTTTGTTAAGTCAGCTTCTGGATAGTGAATAAAGCTTAAAAAAATAGTATCTTAGAAGTGTTTTTATGCTAAATTTTTCATTTTTGAGTTGAAAAAATAATAGGTCACTGTAAAGGTCGGCTATATCAGATTATACTTACATTCTTTAACTATTTATGATAACTAAAAAGTGAATTAAACTCACAAGCAATCACCAACCAAAATCCATTATGATGAAAGCATTTTCCTTTCTTATATTATTATTGATCCCCTTTCTCGGAATAAGTCAATCTTATTCACCAATTAAAACACTTAGCGGACATCCAGGTCAGGTTCAAAATATTCGATTTAGTCCAAATGGAAAAATATTAGCCAGTGGAGGGCAGTTTGGTAAGATTTACTTGTGGGATGCCCAAACAGGAAGCATGATTAAGCGAATTAATGCACACTTAAATCGGGTAAATGAAGTGACGTTTAATGCTACAGGTACCATGTTAGTAAGTGCAGGTGCTGATGGTACTGCACGTGTATGGGATGTAGCAAGTGGTCGATTATTGGGTACATATTACAACAAGGTAGTATCTCGCTATACCCGATCAACTAAAATTGTTGCTTTTGCCGTTTTTTCTAAAGACAGTAAATACATCTTTTTTGCAGGAGATGGAGGGAACTTAATGCGTGCGCAATTGGGGAAAGATCGTTTTGGTATTCCGCATTCTGCCAAGCCTTTGCATAGAGTAACAGTTATGGATCAGTTTGGTCGAGAGCAGTTCAATCGGGTTACAGGAGGCGTGTTGTCTGGCGATGGAAAAGCAGTCGTGTTGACCGTTGGTAAAAAGATTAAGATCATCAGCATCTATAGTGGTTCTTTACTTCGAGAGTTCACGCATAACACGGATTTGAATGATGTGGTATGGGGAGCACGAGCTAATCAAATTAGTACATGGAGCTATGATGGCTACGTGACCATTCGCAATTACCAAACAGGACGCATCTTTCGGAAAATTAAAGCGGGAGATTTTAACGATTACAGTGCCGCAGCTTTCAATCAGAATGGTACACTCATGGTTACGGGAGTTGCTGGTATGAATGCCAATGTTTGGAATGTGAGTACAGGTAAAAAGATCGCCACATTAGTGGGGCACCGAGGAAAAGTTCGATTGGCTCGTTTTAGTCCAGTAGATAATGTAGTAGCTACTGCAAGTTATGATGGTACCATCCGTTTTTGGAAAGTCAAAGAGCCCGATCCTATAGAGGAAGAAGAGGTAAACCCTGACCCTGATCCTGTTGTAAAAAAGTCTGCTCCCGATACCGTATATGTCGAAAAGATTGTTTATAAAGATCGCATTGTAAAAGATACGGTATATGTGGATAAGGTTGTTTATAAAGATCGGATTATTAAAGACACTGTTTTTGTAGAGAAAGAAGAGGCCGATCCTGTAGTGATTGATGATGAGGCAGAAGAAGGGGATTTGGAAAAAATTGATCTCAAAGTCGGAAAAGTTATTAAGCTGAAGCACATTCAGTTTGAACAAGGGAAGCATTATTTGTTACCTGAATCATTTCCTGAATTAGATAAGGTAATTAAACTCATGCAAAAAAATCCAATGATGGAAATTGAATTAGAAGGGCATACCGATAATGTGGGATCATCAAGTAAAAATATGACCCTTTCAAAGCGTAGGGTGACCACCGCTAAAAACTACATCTGTGAGTATGGGAAAATCGCCGAGTATCGCGTAAAAACGAAGGCTTTTGGTGAAAGTAAACCCATTGCGGGTAACAATTCGGAAGCTGATCGCGCTAAAAACCGAAGAGTGGAAATGAAAATTTTGAAACTCTAATTTTAAGCATAAAAAGCATATCTTCTAGGCTTGGTATTTGCGTACCAAGCTTTTTTTATGGATTACATGGGAGGTGTTCCTAAATATTGTTCCACCACTTTTACGCCTAAGTAGTTTACCATTCCAGTTAAGATGGCTGCCCAAAACGATGCACTAATAAGCATATAAAGTAATATTTTGCGTCTGCGTGCTCCAAAAGAAACGGCTACAAGTGTACCAAAAGGAGGAGTGAGTAATAGTGGCGTAAGGAATGCCACTCCTTTCATTCCAAATTTATTCCAGATTTTTACTACCGTTCGAGCTCTTTTAGAAAACACCCTTTTTTTCTTTTTCCGTCTGGTCATGAAGGCCAATAATCGGAGAATAGGCGCTCGTGTGAATTCACTAGAAAGGAGTGTTGCTGTAAGCATCATACCTGTAACCGTACATAAATACGTTTCTACAGGATGTAGCCCGAAGGAAACGCCTGAAATGGGTCCAAAAATGAATTTAAACATGCTCCAAGCTGTAACCAGCAGGTATTTGGAAAGAACTTCTAACATATAACTTTATGAAAAAGTGTAATACCGCAATAAAAGTATTGGTTAATTTAGGTTGCTCAAAGCATACAAAGATAAGGAGATCGAGAGGAATAGTGTACAGTTAGAATAGAAAATCTTGACTGCTCGTGTATGTTCATCTGAACGAGCAGCTATGAGGGTAGTGTAGGGGGGGCAAGTAGAGAATGGCCTTACTTTTAGGCAATTTGCTTATGAAACGAAAATAACGGTATACACATAATACCCGTAAAAGGCGAGGAGTATCACGCCTTGAAGCCTAAACATCTTACGTTTGTACCACATTAAAGGAAGTATGAGGAAGGTAATTCCTAACATCCAAACCATATCTACTTCTCTAATGGTATCGCTTACGGTAATGGACTTTACGATACTCGTAATTCCCAAAATTGATAACACATTGAAAATATTTGATCCGATGAGGTTGCCAAGTGCTAAGTCCGTATTTCCTCGAGAGGCCGCTACAATTGACGTAACCAATTCAGGTAAGCTGGTACCCAATGCCAGTACCATTAATCCAATAATTCGTTTGCTAACCCCTAATTCCAAAAAGATCGTTTCGGCAGAACCCACAAACCATTCTGAACCAAAGTACAGCCCTGTACAACCTAAAACTAGCCAAGTTAAATCAAGTGCCCATTGTTTCCAGAGCGCGGTGTCTTCCTCTTCACTTTCGTCTTCTTCTTCAATATTAAGATTGGCTTCTATTTTTGCCCTTGCCTTATTTTCTTTTCTTGACTTTCGAATCACATATACAATATAAGTCACAAGAATCAAGACAAAGATGACCCCTTCAATCCAGTTTAACTCTCCAAACTGAACTAAAACGAAAAGGAGTAATGAACTTCCCATGGCCATTGGCCAATCAATTTTTAAGCTATTTTCATCAACTGGAATGCGGGAAAGAACAGCGGTAAGTCCTAACACTAAACCAAGGTTGCAGATGTTAGAACCAATCACATTACCCATAGCCATATCTGCACTGCCTTTTAATGCGGATTGTACACTAATGAATAATTCGGGGGAGGAAGTGCCAAAAGCAACAATGGTTAAGCCTACCACAAGGCGAGAAATACTCATACGGTAAGCGATGGCCGAAGCCCCACGTACTAACAACTCTCCACCAGCTATTAGTACCACCAAACCCATTAACAGTGCAAATGACTCTTGTAACATATATATGTGTGCCCCTTATTCAAAAAGGAGTTTTCGTTTTCACAAAAGAAAAAAATCTGAAAATATAATGCTAAATATATGCAGCTTTATGACAAATTCAATAGATTTTGCTTACAAAGGTATTAGATTTCAGCACTTTGTTAATATCTCTTTGCATTTATATACAAAATAACCCCCAAAATACCTAGAGAAAATTCACACTTGGTCATATGGTAGAAAGTAGAAAACCTCATTACCTCAAAGAGATCAGTCATGAAAAAGATTACTGAAGGACACAGTCA
>JBMYQA010000217.1:0-10461 GCA_049600855.1 Flammeovirgaceae bacterium
TACACACTTACCCACCCACGCTCGGCAGATTTTCAGGCCTGCGCTCGCTAAATATCTTGGAAGGTTTTGGTCATATTTTTTTGTGTATAATAGCAAGAAAAATAATTAAATGATGACTTTTAGCTACTTATGGGGAGAAAAGCAATCGAAAGAAAACGTAAACCGCTCACGGAAAAGGTCAAAGCTTGGGTGAGGGAATTGGTGCTGATGATTCAGGACAAACCCATACATGCTTTGACCCTTGATGAGCTTGCTGAGCTGATCGGCAAAAGTAAAAGTACCATCTACACCTACTTTTCTACTAAAGAAGAGATTTATCAAACGGGCGTTCAATTGATTCTGGAAAGTATTAAAGAGGTGATTTCCCCCAAAGCAATCGAAGGGGACGATATGGAGTTGGTATTACGAGCAATGCTTTTTAAAATAAGTGAGGGCATAGCAGGCATATCAATTCGTTTTTTGGAACAATTAAAAATACATTTCCCCCGCATTTGGCAAGTCATCGAAATGTTTACGGATAAGCTATTAGCCAACTTAGAACGTATTTACCAGAAAGGCATGCAAACTGGGGTTTTCAAACCATTTAACATCTCATTACTCACTGCTTTAGATCGTCACTTTGTGATGTCAATCATGACCAACGCCACGCAATTTAGTCATCAGGGCATGTCGTTCAACGATTTGGTCACCGAATACCTTGAATTGAGGCTCAGCGCGCTTCGGCAAAGTAGGTAATGTTTTTGAAGAATAAACACTAATACATGCACCATGGGCTAAAACATCAGCCATTTCCCCAATATTTGCTATCTTGGTTATCCAACATCATTCACGCTCATGGCAAAGTTCTTCAGAAAATTTCGGATGCAGGCAATCAACAAAAGTGTGACGAAGTACTTGCTGTATGCACTTGGGGAAATCACGCTGATTATTATTGGTATTCTCATTGCCATGAAAATCAATAATTTGAATGAGATTGGTAAAAACGAGGCCAAAGTAAAGGCGATTCTGATTGAGATTCAGCATGATTTGGAAAACGATATTTTAGAGGCTACTCAATTAATTCAGCGGTATGAAATGACAGATTCGCTGATCAAACGCGTGGAACAGCAACAAGTCACGCGGGAGGATTATCAGAATCTGCGAAGTGGTTATGCCAGCATTCTTACCTCCTATCAAGAATTAGCCATTAATGAGAACGGTTACCAAAGTCTCATTCGTCACCTCGATAACATGCCTGAACGCTATGCCCCTTTACTTGCCGATTTGAATAACATTTACCTAAACGACAAAAGGGGGATTGATCATTTTAACAAACAGGTAGGGCAATATTCGAGTGAAGTCCTCGAAGGTTGGGCAAAAAAATATACCTGGTTTTCTGCTGCCATTCAGCTAAAGCTTACGAAAGAAGCCATTGATTATTTCCTCAAAAATCCCTTTTATCAAAATGAATTAGCCATTTACAAAACCTATGCAATTGGCAACTTGCTTCCAGCAACTAAAATCTTTAAGCATGATGCCATTATGCTCTACAAAAAAATTGCGGAATTGGTCAATCCTGAAAAAGCACTTCCTACCTACATTTCTTCTTATGTCGTAGATGTACCCGAAGCCGTATTACGTACTTATGTTGGAACCTATACAGTGGGAAACAGTTTTTCCCTAAAAGTTACCTTGGAAGATCACCAACTATTTGTGCAAGGAACAGGTCAACCCAAGTTGAAGGTTTTTGCTAAAAGTGAACGGCAATTTTTCCCAGCTTTTGTGGATGCGAAATTTACCTTCAACAAAGACGAACACGGAAAAGTAGTAGGACTTACGCTGCATCAACATGGGCAACAGATTGCGTTCAACAAGGCAAATTAGTATTTTTTCTATTCACATTTCCAAATTTCACCTGCCCCTATCGAGTTTAAACCAAGGCTTTGTTAATGATTGAGGGGAGACTTGTAAAAAGGTTTGGGAATGAGGCGGAAAATGATAGATTTGCTGCATCCGTAACAGGTGGCGATGAGCCAATAAACAGCGCCCTGAAAGTCGTGAGGGGCATTTTTTTAACACATTAAAAGGTAAGTAAGATGCAAAACACAGCGTTAAATTCACAAGATTGCATTGCGTTGGAAGACAAGTATAACGCGCACAACTACCACCCACTACCTGTTGTATTGAAGAAAGGATTGGGGGTGAAAGTATGGGATGTTGAAGGTAAGGAATACTATGATTTCTTGTCCGCTTATTCTGCCGTAAACCAAGGACATTGCCATCCTCGGATATTAGAAGCCTTAAACGAACAAGCTTCTCAATTGACCTTAACCTCAAGAGCATTTCATAACGATGTATTGGGTGAATATGCCAAATACATTACTGAATATTTCGGTTACGATCGTGTGTTACCCATGAACACGGGTGTAGAAGGTGGCGAAACGGCGATTAAGCTTTGCCGTAAGTGGGCCTATGAAGTAAAAGGTGTAGAACGCTACAAAGCGAAGATTCTTTTTGCTACTGGTAACTTCTGGGGACGAACATTAGCCGCTATTTCTTCGTCAAATGATCCTGATTCATTTGATGGCTACGGCCCATATATGCCTGGTTTTGAATTAGTAGCATACAACAACCTTGAGGCTTTAGAAACTGCGTTGGCCGATCCGCATGTAGCTGGATTTATGGTAGAGCCCATCCAAGGCGAAGCAGGGGTTGTAGTGCCAGAAGAAGGCTACTTGAAAAAGGCATACGACATGTGTAAAGCTAAAAATGTACTCTTTATTGCCGATGAAGTACAAACGGGTATCGGACGTACGGGAAAACTCTTAGCTTGCGATTACGAAGGTATTAAGCCAGATATTTTGATTTTGGGTAAAGCACTTTCTGGTGGTGTGTTACCCGTATCAGCCATCTTATCGAGTGATGAAATCATGCTGACCATTAAGCCTGGGCAACACGGTTCTACCTATGGGGGTAACCCATTGGCTTGTAAGGTAGCTATGGCCGCACTTCAAGTGTTGAAAGATGAGAAAATGACTGAAAATGCTTTCCGCTTAGGCGAAGTTTTCCGTGAGCGCATGAATGCCTTGATCGCAAAAACTGACCTCGTGAATAAAGTACGTGGCAGAGGCTTGTTAAATGCCATTACAATTAATGATACGCCTGAGAGTTCAACTGCTTGGGAATTGTGTTTAGCGATGAAAGACAATGGCCTAATTGCGAAACCCACTCATGGTAATATCATCCGTTTTGCGCCTCCTTTGGTCATTACTGAGGAAGAATTACACGAATGCTGCGATATTATTGAGAAAACCGTATTGGAATTCAAAAAATAAGCTTTTAAGTAAAAAGGGCTATTGGGACAAGGCAATGCCTTGTCCGTAATGCCCTTAATTTATGAAATTTTATTTAATACTAAACTTAAAAGTTGCCACGCTGCCTTCCCAATTGAGCTTCATCAAATACATGCCTTGGCTCAGTTTCAATGGCTTTAAATCAATTTGCTCTTCATAATCTCCCGCCTGCTGGATGCTTACTGCATGAATTTGCGTAATCTCTTGTCCATTGATGCTGCAAATGCTTAAAGAAGTCTTGCCTTTTTGCGGCAATTGATATTTCACAGTAACAATATCGTTTCCAGGATTTGGAAATAGTTTAAAGTTATTTTTCAGCACATCATCGAATAAACCATTGACCACACCACCAATGTTTGGTTTGGTATTGTACCACACTTCATTGTAATACCAACCTACTCGATTTCGGCTTAAGTCGACTGTTTGAGGCGATGCTGCATTATTAAAAATGAGATTTGTAGATAATAAATCCTCAAAGAAAAAGGAATACCAACCATCTCCTTCGTCTACCATACTCACGCCAGGCCATTGTACGGGAGCAAGTACTCCAGCAGGATCTGTATTCCAATAATAAATGTTTGGTTCGTTTTCCCAAGTATCTGGGCGATAAAAATAAACGGTAAAACCTTCGATTTCACCAATGTGATAATGTTTCTCTAATACCGAAGAGCAAGCTCCATTATCATTACAAGCAATGGCTTTCACTGTAGTTTCTTCCGTTAACGTAAATGGAGCGGTATATACAGGTGAATCAGTAGAAGGCGTACTGCCATCTAAGGTATAATAAATGGTTGGGTTAGTATCTACAGGATCTGTTGCAGTAAGGGTTACAGTTACAGGATCATCCGAGTGTACCACATCGGCAGGACTAATGGTTAACTTTGGCGGAGCGACTAAAGCAGTAGTCGATTCGATTAAAATGAGTCCTTGGCTGCCAGCGGTAAACGTGACTTTTCCATCACTTACGGTGGCTACTTGTCCAGTGTAGGCATCGCGTACTTCACTATTCGCTGGGAATATTTCCCCTAACTCAACCGTTGTACTCCCCGAAGCATTCATCACGACCACGACCTTATCATAAACCGTTTCTCCAATGTATTCGCGTACAAATGTATAGGGCGATGTGTTTAGGCGGTAATGTGAACCTGCTCCAATTGCGGGATGATTTTGGCGGAACTTTCCTACTTTTTGCCAATGAGCCAGTAAATCCGTATCCATGTCGTCCCAATTCATAAATAAGCGAAGGCGTTGATCATCATTTTGCCCAGGATAAAAAGGGCGGCCTGTTTCATCTCCATAATAAATTTGAGCAGCACCAGGTGCTAAGAGTAAGGCACTTCCCCCATGATACAAGTTGTTGCGATCAAATAAATCGACATCGTGTGAAGAGATGTAGTTTAATACGCCAAATTCAGGATCGTTATTTAAGCCTTGTGCGTATTGAGCATACACATTTTCCAAATTATTAGGATTAACCACAGCGTTTTTGAAATCGAAATTGATGGTTGAGTTGAAGTTCCCTTGCGTATGGTATTCATTTTTCGTAAATCCCATTCCGAACACCTCGCCTGTCATGTAAAAGTCTAAATCATCTAATTTTTTCGTCGGATTATTCGCTTTCCATTCCCTCAAAGCCAAAATAGCCTCCGCTTTTAACTCCGACCAAGCCAACAACTCTACGTGTTTTGCCGTATCAATGCGAAACCCATCAATGCCAAACTCACGCACCCAATCGGTTAGCCATTTAATGAGGTAATAACGCGGTGTTCTTGGATAACCCGTACGCGTGAAGAACTCTTCTAACTCTGCCAATTCTTGCCCTTCTTTAGCCGCATCCCATTTATTCAATAATACATTGGGAAGCGCTACATCAGTAGAGACATTTTCAGTTAAAATATCGGGCAAACCAGCCAGTGGCGTATTCAAATCAGTCCCTCCCGAATTGGCGCGTATCCACGTATGGAGTGGATAGCCACTGCCATAACCAGTGTGGTTCATCACCACATCCATAATGACTCGAATGCCACGCGCATGGGCAGCATCTACCATTTCCCGTAACGTTTCCTTTGTTCCCATATTGGGATCAACTTCCGTCCAATCTAAGGTATAATAGCCGTGGTAAGCGTAATGATCTCCGCCAACGGGATTATTGTCTTGCTCGTAAGGTGCTGTAAACCAAATGGCATTTACACCAAGGTCACTAAAATAGCCTTCATTAATTTTTTGCGTAATTCCTGCTAAATCTCCCCCCTGAAATGACTTTACACCAGTAGGAGAACCTCCATAATATTGATCGCGACTTGGATCGCCATTATAAAAACGATCATTTAATAAAAAATAAACGGTTGCATTATCCCATGTAAAAAAGCTTTGGGCCTGTCCTGAAAATGTGGTTATGAATACTAAAAGATTAACGAATACGATTTTTTTCATGTTCATTTATTTGTGAATTTGGCAATAAACTCATTGGCAACTATGCTGTCCGCATCAGTAAAGATGGTACCAAAATGGGAATAAAGCGTGTCGGATTAATATATGAGGACAAAATCTTGGAAAGTGGTACAGAAAATTAAGAAGTGGCACTAAAAAGGTTGATTCGCGCCTGTTTGAATCGCATCGGTGAACTAAAGCCTTTTTGGGAGAAGGGCTTAAGCAGGTAAATAAAAAAAAGCGAAGAAAACTATTCTCCGCCTTTCGATACTTTCGGTATAAATATGAAAACTTTAAATCTTTTGAAACATGCTATCTGCATGGATTACAAAGATACAAGGGTCTCTTGCCTTAGGCAAAAACGCCTACATAACATTTGTTAAGCAGTTCTTTTTAATGGTTGCCACTTCCAATACGTAGCACTTCTCCACAACCACTCAAATGGTCCAAATTGAAAGTATTTCAACCAAATCGGTGAGATATATAATTGTATCATATAGATCGCAAATACGATGAGCAATTGTTCTATGCGCTCTAGGCTTCCAAAAAGGCCTAAGCCAAAACCATAAAAAATGAAGGTTGCTATAAAGGTTTGAAGCAAATAATTACTCAAGGCCATGCGTCCAACTGCCGCCAATCGTTTACTCAGTTGGCTTAATATTCCCGTTTTGGAAACAAGCATCATGAGGCTGATGTAAGCTAAAGCCATTAACAGACTGCCCCAATAATTAAACTGTGTTCCTAAAAACATCGAATACTCAAATGTCCATCCTTCCTCAAAATTCCGATTCATTCCGTACGCTACAAGGGCTAATCCTACCAAACCAGCGATTAGTAAAGTCAAACGATAGGTTTTTAGGCTTGACTTTGCCAACAAGAACCCAGATTTATACAAGGCCATACCGATGAGCATTAACCCAGAAATACGCCATAAGTAGAGCATTAAAAATACGGTAGTATGCATGGTTAGAGCGCTTTTCATGCGCCTTGCAAACTGCTCAGAAAAACTTCCTACATAAGCAGCAACCTCTGCATTAACCTGTTGTTCTGAAGGACTCCAAGCCACGGCAATTTTTGCAGCTTCTGCCTCAGGTATCATGGGAATTACCAAGCCCATTAACAAATAGGTCACACTGCCTATGGAAAAAATAAACAACCCGATTCCCCACAAGCTTTTGATGGACAGTTTCCGAAAAAAATAAATGAAGAAGGAACAAAAGGCATAAGGTGCTAAAATATCTCCATACCAAAATACATAAGCGTGAATGAGCCCAATAACTAATAGCCAAAAGTTTCTACGGTAATGCACGCCCATTGATTTCCCTGTTTTTTGTTCGGCTTTCTGACTAATCATCACCATAGACGCTCCAAAAAGCATGGAGAAGATGGTCATAAATTTTTGATCGGCAAACAGGTGACTAAATTGCCATACCCATCGATTGATGTCTGTAAAATCGCCAAAGGCGGTTGGGTTTAAATACGCTTGACTGACCATAGAAAAGCTTTGGATATTCATGAATAATATGCCTAACACGGCAAAGCCTCTCAGGATATCTAATGCTTGAATTCGTTCTTTTTCTTGGGTAGGGAGTACCGCTGCTTTACTGTTCATTCGTTTGAAGTTTATATGATTCACTTGACGAGATGTGGCAAATTTATGGACTCCTTACAATGAATAGTGCGTTGAGGGACAGAAAACACAGTTTTTGGGATAAAACGCACGCCTTTGGGACAAATGACTACTCATAGGGACTGGCTGCTTCTTGTCATTTAGGAATTAATCAACTGCTTGAGTTGCTTGGCTTGGCTTCTCGCCACAGGAATGGGATCTGGAATGTGAACCAACTTCAGCTTATAACCTTGTGCATTTCCATTAATCGTTTCAATCTTGCTGAGATTAACCAAGTAGGCACGATGACAACGAAAAAATTGCTTTTCTGTTGCCAATGTTTCTGTAATCCGTTTCAAGCTACTCCGCAATAACTTTTTTTCTAATTGATCATTTTGATACAGATATATTTCTACATAGTTATCTGATGAAGAAATGAATAAAAGCTCTTCGGTTGAACATTCGATCACATCCTTTCCGTTTTCTGAACTCAACAAAATTTCGTTCACTGGAATACGTTGCTGATAGCTTTGATTCAATTGTTGATTCAACTGAATGGCTTCTTGCAAATGGCGTTTTAATAAGCGATTTTGTTCATACATCGCAATGCCTAATACGGGAGCAGTGCCCACCGCAAAAGAACCCACAACAAATTTCAAGAATACGCCAAAAGTAAACGGTAAACCATAAACCAACACTTGGTAAATAAATAGTGCAGCACCGATGAAAATGAATTGCAATAAGGACCAAAAAACTTCACGGCCAAGTGTCCAGCGTTCTTCGGTAAACTGACTTGGAAGGAGTTTGGGTACCACAATAAAATTGGTGCTTAATACCACAAACACAATCAGCGCTGGTCGAAGGGCTTCTCCAAAGCTAAATCCCCTATGTATAAAATCCGTGAGCAGATTATAGATAAACACAAAGCCTCCAAAAATACCAGCAATAAACAGGTTATGCCTTAAACTCGTATCTATGGGAAAGGGCTGCTGAAATTTTTTAAGTATCAATTTATTTTTCTTTGAAATGAATTTACTACCGAATCTTCACCAAATACGATTTAGGCCATAACTTTCCTGTAATGAGCACATCGTTGGTTAACGGATTGTACGCAATGCCATTCAATACATTTGCTTCTGGGGCACTGTTCTGCACTTCATTGACAATGGGGGTGAAATCTAAACGATCAACCACCTCTTGCTTTTTAGGATCAATCTTTAAAATGTAGTTGGTTCCCCACTGATTGGCGTAAATGAATCCATTAATGTATTCCAGCTCATTTAATTTATCCGTTTTTGAGCCATTTTCCAAAATCGCTTTGGTTTCAACTACGGCCAAGCTAACCGTATCTAGGTAATACAGTTTATCTGTACCATCGCTAATAATGAGGTGCTGGTTGTCATGCGTAATCCCCCACCCTTCTGATTGGAAGGAAAATTCTTGGATTTTTTCGAAGGTTTCCAAATCATAAATAAAGCCTACATTACTTTGCCAAGTCAATTGGTACATTTTATTATTTAAAATGGTAATGCCTTCCCCAAAATAAGCCTGATCTAAAATCACTTTCTTCTCATAGGTTCCAGCAGTTATATCCACTTCTGCAATCCACGATTCCTCTCCGCCAGTACTTTCGTACAATTTGTTATTGTAAAAAACGAGTCCTTGTGTAAAAGCCGTAGGATCATGCTCTAAGACTAAACTGATTTGGTAAGGAGGTGGCAAACTGGGTTGGTTACCTTCATACCGATTGCTTTTTTGTTCACAAGCTATTAATACGCCCAACAAACTGATAATATATACTACCTTTTTCATCACAATACCAGAACTAAATGAGTAAAAGTCGAATTTAGTAAGTTCATTAACTTTTCGAAAGTATATAAAGAATTAGCTTAAATAGATAAAAAAACTATTTTTGCCTCTTAAGTACCACACAGAAAATAAGCAGATTAAAATACATGGTTATTTTTTGAGGGGTACTTAACTGAAGGTTAAAATCACACCTTCCATCCTAAATCAGAATTTCAATTTCAAGTTATTGACTATGGCTTACGGTCTATTAGAAGGAAAAAGAGGCATCATCACTGGCGCATTAGATGAAAGCTCGATTGCATGGAAAGTAGCAGAACGTTGTAAAGCAGAAGGAGCTACGTTTATATTGACAAATGCTCCTGTTGCATTGCGAATGGGCAAAATCAATGCATTGGCAGAAAAATGTGAGACAGAAGTTATTCCTGCAGATGCTACTAGCCTAGAAGATATTGAAAAGCTTTACACGCAATCTGTTGAGAAATTGGGCGGAAAGCTTGACTTCGTACTCCACTCCATTGGCATGAGTCCCAATGTGCGTAAAAAGCGTCATTATGGAAACCTCAACTACGATTGGTTCCTTAAGAGTATTGATATCTCAGCTTTGTCATTCCATAAAATGCTACAACAAGGCGAGAAACTAGACATTTTTAATGAATTTGCCTCTGTATTGGGCTTATCTTACATTGCCGCTCAGCGTACTTTCCCTGATTATGGCGATATGGCTCAAGCAAAAGCAGTACTCGAATCCATTGCGAGAAGCTACGGACAACGTTTAGGTAGAACCAAGAAAATCAGAGTGAATACCATCTCACAATCCCCAACCTATACCACTGCGGGTAGCGGTGTTGGCGGTTTTGATGCATTCTTTGATTATGCAGAACGCATGTCACCACTTGGCAACGCCTCAGCAGATGAGTGTGCCGATTATGTAGTTACCCTCTTCTCAGATTTTACGCGTAAGGTTACTATGCAAAACCTTTTCCATGATGGCGGTTTCTCTGCTTCAGGAATTACTGAGGAAATGATTGAGAAAATGGGATAAGCAACACCTGTTTTAATTTTCGAAAGCCAACGGCTTGCGATTGAAAGTTAGCGCAAATCTAACTTCTTAGTGCAAGCCGTTGGCTTTTTTACAACGAACTTGTCTAATGTAAGACAAGTTCAGCCACACTAGCGCTGCATTGAAAACGATTGTGACTGAATTTCCTTCAAAATATTTTCCACAAGCCTTCCTAACTTGCCGTTAGAATCGTAATTTCCCCACCTTTACAGCAATTCTCA
>JBMYQA010000218.1:0-10427 GCA_049600855.1 Flammeovirgaceae bacterium
ACTCAATTAAGAGTGAAATCGCCCTATACTGGCTAAAAACACGCTAAACACATACCATTCGCCTGAATGAACGAGCAACATCCATTTATTTTTTCTTTAACAACTGTAAGCCTCGCTCAAGTATTTCATCTTTTTTGAGTGTTTTTTGGGCTACATAATGGGTCGGAACGTATTTTTCACGGGGCGTTCCATCCACATGATACAGTCTTTCTACCGATAAGCGATACCCAAAGCGTTGATGTTTAAACGAAAAACCAGCCATTCCTCCTGCTAACCGTTCCATCTCTGTACCAACCAGTTTGGCACGATTCATTCCATCCATACCAATTGCCAAACCTTCTCCCATACTACCTGTCCACCTTCCTATTAAAATGACTACTGGCTTTTTATATTGTTGGAGTCTTGGACTAACATACTCCACCCAATTTCTTTCAATAGCAGGTCCATCATCGTACTGCTCTGAGGTGACATGCCTTTGGTACGCTTTAGGCTCATGAATAAACCGACTCATAATCCCCCTTGCCACATAGGAATTCCCTCCATCTACGGTATTGCGTAAATCAAGAATTAGCCCATCTGTATTCATGAGTGTGCTAAGTGTTTGATCAAATTGCTCGATAAGGGCATTATTTCCCAATGAATTATTAATCCGAATAATCCCGATATTATCCTGAATTTTGCTCGTGAGTAAGCCCTCTGTTTTTAAAACTTGAATCGCATCTAAATCGAATTCTATGATTTTTCCACTGAGTAATTTTAATGTAATGATTCTGGGTTGGTTGTAACGACCTGCTAATAACTTGTTGCCCACCCACTCTTTAACTTCAGGAAGTTGCTTATTTTGGCAATGTGTGGGGAATGCTTGCACCGCTTTTGAAAACTTCATGCCATTTATTTTGAGTACCTCTGCACCAAGTATTGGGTGGGCAATTGTTGCGAGTTGACTTTGCCAAACGCTCGTAATAATGGGTTTGTCATTTTGGATGCTCAGGTAAATTGGCGCATAAAGCCGAAAAGATGAACTTCTGTTGGTATTGAGTATGAGATGGCTATCCCAAAATTCATCTAATAAATATTCGAAGAACAACACCACGTCATCGGGTGTTTTTAACTGAGTGATTTGTTTTGTGTAGTTTTCCCGAATGCAATTTAGGTCAATTTTTTTATCGGGTAAGTAACTGTAGTAAGCTGAGATGTCGTGTAAAATTTCGGCTAAATCTTCGCGAACTTTTGCATGATCTATTTCATTATTTTGGGCATTTAACCCAATCTGACCAATGAGGAGAATGAATAAAATTACAATTTTTTTCATTTGTTAAAACTTGAAGAATATCACTAAAATGCGGCAATTTAAAGTTAAAATTTAGCTGTAACACGCAGCTAACTCATTTTTTTAGTCATATTCTCCTGTAGCATCATCTTTATCCAAGTTGAAATCAGGAAACGGATCACCTTCTTCAATTCCTTGATTTCTATAAAACCCTTTAATCGGAGCTGAAAAACGCAACCCTGCGTTGGTGAAACGCTTAAAGATATCCACATTAATGGCCGATTTCGTCATTAAATTTCGCTGGCCTTTTTTGATGAAATAAATAAACAAAAACTCCAAAGAGTACTCGCCAAAGTTGTAAAGTGCTACGAAAAATAGCTTTTCAATTCGATCCTGATCTCGATATTCTTCAGCAATTTGATTGAGAATCGCTAGCGCTTCATCAAGCTGATCATTATCAATGTCATAGCGAATACCAATTTTAGTCACGATTTTACGAAAGGGTTCAGAAGAAACATTGATGCAAGCATTATTTGATAATTGTGAATTTGGAATGGTGACGATCCGTCCATCTCGAATACGAATTCGAGTGCTTCTGAGGCCAATTTCTTGCACTCGCCCATCGTACTTGTCCACAATAACCCGATCTTTCACCCGAAAAGGGCGATCGGCAAAAATGGTAAAGCCACCTAGTAAATTCGCAACGGTATCTTGGGCAGCGAGGGCAAAAGCCAATCCGCCAATTCCTAAACCAGCAAGCAAAGCTCCTACATCATATCCTGCGTTATTTAAAGCAATAATCACCGCTAATACCCAAACGGTAATTTTGATGCTTTTTCGAATAACAGGCAACAGCTGATCATCTAAGTCACTCTCCGATTTTTGAATGAGGGGCACTACATACTCTTCAATGATGGAATCGAATAAACGATTAATCAACCATGCAATATTGAAAATGATGAGAATGTAATATACCCGACCGATCCAATTGTGTACATGCGGTTCGAAATAAAGCGTTTGGAAAAGCGCCTGCCAAATTCCAAAAATAATAATGGCAAAAGCTACGGGCCCTTCAACTTGCTCAATAATAATGTCGTCAAGTTTACTGGCTGTTTTACGTGTTAGGCGCTGTAGTACGTTCTTAAAGAACCAATAAATTGCCCGGCCTAACGCAATGGAGGCAATGATGATCAAACTGGCAAGCAACCATTTGCCAATGGTATTGCCGTAATATTCTTTTGTAAAAAAATCTTCAAACATAGTGACCTCCTATCCTGATAATCTGGAAGAAATTTAGCAGTTCAATTTTGTGGAGGAAAGGCATTTATTAGTGATACGCATTTGGTCAAACACCATGTTAACAGCGTTTGGTGAAAAGTAGTTAGTTAAGTATTCTGATAACGAATACATGAAATACTCTACCTTTTCATAAACTTGCTGGAACAAGTTCTTAGAATATTTTAAGCTCAGAAACTATACCAATGCTTGAAATTAAACCGTTTTTTCTTAAGAAATTACTGGGTATTAATTTTTTGATCTATTTAGGGAAAAATTCAAACAGTCTCTTAAAGAGAATTTACAACAACTTTTATATCTTCCATACTGATATTCGTAATTGCTAATTTGTAAGAATTAATGAATGCTTTATGAAAAAAGTGAGATGGTGTTTGTGGTTAGCTTTTTGGAGTATGTTGGGAAGTTTAGGTGCTTGTAACAAACTCAACCCAACAGCACCAGTTATTGAACCAAGTGCAGAAACCATTACCCCTAAACGCTCTACCATCCAATTACCACTTCTTTTTTCCATTGCAGAGTTAGAACAATTTATTAATTCGAAATTACCCGATACGTTATATAATGACCAAAGTTTTGAGAATCAACAGGATAACCTAAAGTTATCTGTGGTCAATATCGGTACGATCTCACTAAAAATGGCAGGCGATGAATTAGCTTATGCCATTCCACTAAGGGTAAATGTAGCCGTTCGTACAAAATTAAATCAGAAGTTGAATACTTCGTTTTCCTTAATCT
The DNA here is from genome assembly GCA_049600855.1 of Flammeovirgaceae bacterium. Lineage (GTDB taxonomy): Bacteria > Bacteroidota > Bacteroidia > Cytophagales > Flammeovirgaceae > JBMYQA01. Next base: position 3,302 of record JBMYQA010000218.1, read on the forward strand.
TAAAGATGAAATCGAAGCTCTCAATGACTACCAATTGGCAACTTGTACCAAAAACGCAGCTTCATGAAATTCATTGGATTGAAAAACCTAAACTGAAAGTTGCATTTATTCGAATCAACATTACCAAAACCGTAGAGAAACACCTTCGAGAGAAAGTTCCTAGCATTTTACCGCTGCTCGATCAGACTTTAGCACAAAAGCTGCCCATCAAAGAAGAAATCACTAAAATTTGGAACGGCATACAAAAGCCGATTCGTATTAATAAGCACTTGGCTCCCTTTTGGTTGAAGGTAAAACCCAAACAAGTCCATCTGCAAAGCATTAGTGGAGATACCAAAGAGCTCATGCTCGATTTAGTGATTGAATCTTTTATCACACTAGTCCCTAGTGGGAAACGACCTCAAGTAGCTTTAGTACCTTTAGAAAAGCTCAGTCACAAAAAGATCTCAACTAAAGGTTTTCAAATTTATGCCTTTGCGAAGTTACCTTTTGTGGAGTTAAATCGCTTATTAAAAAAAGAACTAAAAGGGAAAAGTGTAGAGACTCAAGGCTATAAAATTACCATTAAGCAAGCGAAACTGGCAGGAAGTAAAGGGAAAGTGTTTTTGGAAACTAAAATTAAAGGAGCCACAAAGGGAACGCTGCACTTTACAGGAACACCCATGGTAGATAGCTTGAATATGGTATTAAGTATCACAGATTTTGACTTTGATGTGAATACAGAAAATCTATTGGTAGAGTCTGCTGATTGGTTATTGCATGAGGACGTTAAAGCAACTATTGGACAATCCTTGCATTTGCCACTAGCGGAGCAGGTCAAAAAAGTTCCTGTACTTATCGAAAAGGGAATTGCACAAAGTAAATTGGGAAATAAGTTAAATGTGAGCTTTTCTGATTTCATATTGACACCACATGAACTCGTTGTAAATAATCAAGAGATTCAACTTCTAGTTAAGATCGAAGGCGATTTTGACTTAACACTCGATTTGTTAAAACCACATTTATAAAGAAAAGGGCACAACATTACTGCTGTGCCCGAAAATTGCCTATCCATGCGGCTTTATAATTAAATTTCTATTCGTGATAAACACTATTAGTCATCTTTTTCTTTGACTTTGGCATTGCCCTTTACACTTACTCTTGCCCCGTCGCGTTCTTTAATGCTGGAGTAGTTTTTGGCATTCACCTTCACCATACTGCCATCTCTAGCCTCTACATTCACTTCGTTAGCCTGAAAACCATAAGCTCGAACAACACCTGCATCTCTGGCTTCTACGTTTAATTCGTCTCCTTTGCCATTCACGATGATGCGCGCCCGGTCACGAACTACGATTGCCAAATCATTAATATTACCCTCTAGTTCACAATTAGTCGCATCACGTAACTCTAAAGACAAGCTATTTTGATCCCAGCCAACAAAGCGTAACTCAGCATTTCCGCGGGCTTTCAAGTCATCTAATTCTTTCATGTGCAATACCACTTGAACTTTTTTGGCATCAAAAGCGCGGTGCTTACTATGCAATCGAAGTTTGCCTTCTCTTACCTCAAAATCTGTTTTGTCTACTTCCCATTCTTCCCCATACAAGTAAGCATAATTCCGTTCGCTTGGTTTGATAATCACCGTGTAAGGACCTTCTACATGTAGGCGATCAATGCTTTCGTCCAAGTCGAAAGATTTTTTCACCATGCCGTTTTCTTCATGATAGATTTTAATCTTACTTTCAGATTCACAGGTTAAACACTTGAGGCCATCTTCTTCGTATACCCAACGATTGTTTCCCAAATCAGCCTCAGTATATCCATTTTTATACAAGGTATTTCTGATAATCCAAACCAGTTCTTCGCTCATGACAAACTCTTTCCCATACGGCAAATACAAGTTCATTCTTAAGCGCTGATCTCGGAAAGGAGCATTTTCATCTAAGCTATAGCTCGCATCAAACACCAATTCATCTTCTTGAGCATGATCCACTTGGTAACGAATTAAATGAGCATTCTCGATGGCTTTTTGTCGTGAGCTGCCTTTTGCAGATAACCGTTGTAATAATTCAGCATGTTCCTTTTCGTGCCCTCGAATGGTTAGGGTAACCTCATTGTAGCCATGTGATGGTGTAGGGTTTACCCGAATTTTCATGGGTTGATCTTTAGGCATTTCATAAATGACGTTCTTTTTATGCGTGCCATCTGCTTGGAAATTGGTCACAAATAGCGGAACCGTAGTACCTGCTCCAATAATACCGATGATCCAAATACCGAGTAAACTCCAGTTTAGTACAGGGCGTGTAATCATTTGTTTGGCAATGAGCGAAACCCCCAAGATGCCCATGAATATAATTGGAATCCACGCTACGATAAATGTGAAGGCAACGGTAATTGGAGGAATCGTATTTCGCACTAAATGCAATGGAACCTCATTCATTTCAATTTGCGGCCATTCTGAAATCACACCAAAGAAAATCCCTAAAATAATGAGTAATGAAAATGTAGCAGATGCTGACGCTAAGGCTAATGCGGCTCCAACTATAGTTGTTAGCACATTAAATAAGAAGCGAGCTAATGGGCGCATATCGGCATTCACATTACTTAATATTGATTTGATGAGTCGAAAGGGAAATAATAAGATTTTGGCAATGGTTCCTTCTTCTTCACCTTCATGAATATTGAAACGATCTCTAATTTTGCGTTCTATATTTTCCAACGTAATGGGTTCGCCTTCCATTTGCATGCGTTCGGTCAGTGATTTCGCTTCTGGCGTAATAATCCATAAAATCAAGTAAGTGATAAGTCCTACGCCCCCCATAAATGTAGTCAGTACAAAAGCAACTCGCACAATCGCCGCATCAATGCTAAAGTAAGCGGCTAAGCCACTCGATACACCGCCAATCACATTATCCTCTGGATTTCGGAAAAAGTGTTTGACACGTTCATCCTCTTCAAGCGAATCTGAAATGGGGACAATAATCCACATAACCACGTAGGTAATCAATACAATTCCCGTGATGGTAAATAAGTTAAATACATCGAAGAAGGCCAGTAAGAAAATGAGTCTTACCCAAAGTGGGTCTACACTAAAATAGTGGGCAATACCTGAGGCTACCCCTGCAATGAGCTTGCGCTTTTCATCTCGATATAATTTTTTGGGTGCATGTGCTGCGTATTCGCGTTTTTCGCGTTTCGTTTCACGCGCCTCTTCTGCGTAGCTTTCATCCGCCGTTTCTTCAGCAGCCTGAAAGTCTGAAACAGAACCCATGGTGACTTTGAGTGAATCTACATCTTCCATGGTAATGACTTGTTTTTCGTCATTGAGTTTACTCAGAAAGATTTCGGCTATGCGGCCTTCAATGTCTGCAATAATTTCGATGCTGTCATCGTAAGACGAAAAATATTTGGTAATGGCGTTCAGGTAATTCTTGAGCGTCTCGAATCCGTCTTCCTCAATGTGAAAGATAATGCCACTGATGTTAATGCTTATGTTCTTTTTCATTGTCGTAATGTCTTTTCATTCGTTGAAAATCAGCTTTGAGTTTTGGTTTTTACCGATTAATCGGATTCGAGGCCATTCGTTGATTTTCGTTTTTTCTTCGAGTTAGCTAAGATTCGTTTAGTTGAGCTGGTCAATTCTAACCAAGTATCGGTAAGCCCCTCGAGGAAGTCTTCTCCTTTATGGGTTAAGGTATAATACTTTCTTGGCGGACCTGCATCAGATTCTACCCATTGATACTCCACAAGATCAGCTTTACGTAGTCTGGTGAGTAGCGGATAGAGCGTTCCTTCCACAACCATGATTTTGGCATTCGTCAATTCATCTAACATCTCGGAGGCGTATACTGCCCCTCTCGATATGATGTTTAATATGCAAAACTCTAATACGCCCTTTCTCATCTGTATTTGTGTATTTTCTAACTTCATCCGTGTTTTGTTTTGCCCTAGTTTGGGAGGTGTAGACCAGTAGTTGATCAATGTGCCAAACTGTATTCAAATACCTTGCTATAAACGCATAAAAGGTACCATGCAATACAAAGTACTGTGTTAAAGTTAGTACTATGCGATATTAAATTCTTGATTTTCAATTACTTAAATAAAATACAAAACTCAACATGTTCAAATAAAAAAAACTCTTCGCTAAAAATAGGCAATTGGGTCAAGTGTCCGATTTTGAAACAAATTTAGAGGTGCTTGTACGGAAAAGAACATTTTAGCGTGATTCGGGAAGGGGAAGGAAAGTAGAGGTGATTGGAATGTAAACTTCATAAAAGAGCGTAATATCAAGTAATACTAAAGATGATTATGAACTCATATATTTGAAGACAATCAAACCAAAGCGCCCAACTCATGATTAAACTAATAGAAGCAGTATAGATTAGTTGAATTGGATACTGTTGGAAAGCTCGTTTGGAGGCATGAGATAGACTATGAAGTAAGCAAGGCATTTCAAGATCCGCAAGGGAACCATTGGTATTTTACGGTGAACAGTAATGAACAACTAGTGTATACCAATGTACTCATTCGAGAATCGTTAGGAAGTACATTTTACACTATTAGGTACAATTTTTACAACATTTGTAACTCCTCGGTTGAAGCTTCTGATTGTTTTTCGATCGAATACAACACAAATCTAGGAGGATTAGGAATGATGAGTCAGACTTTATACTGGGATGGTTCGGACTTCATACTGAGATGAATCAGACATATACGGGAAAGAACAAACAATCCCTTGGTGGCTTAGTTGGGTGCTAACCATCAAGGGGTGTCTTCATATTATTCGGAAAGCGTGAGTATAGCTTGATTCTCTCATTCCCAAGGCCCATATTCAATAGCTGCATCGGGAAATGCTTTTAAGATCAGCTGAATATCTGCTTCTGGAACTTTTCGGCCAATTAAATCAATCCATTCGAGTTTGGGCAATTGCTGGATGGTACTTGGAATGTGAAGGGTAGGAATGATTGCATAGGTTTTCCCATAATAATCCTCTAACTGCTCGTCTAAACACATTACATCAAGTCGTAACTCTTCTAGACTAGCGAGTTTACAAATGCCTGCTGGAAATTTATTGAGCCAAGTACACGAAAGGTGTAGCTCTCGGAGTGTTTGGAGTTTGGAAATATCATCTGAGAAATTGAGAATTACATTATTAGTCAGTATTAAGACTTCTAATTTTGTGAGGCGGCCAATATTGGACGTGACACGCATGGGGATATCACTGATCATTTCGAAAAATCGGAGATTTGGGCAATACTTGAGGTAATCAGGTGTTTCTGCTAAATCTCCCGAGATGTTTAAGTATTCGAGTTTGGGTAATGGTCTGATCGGATTGGGTAATTTGGTGTATTTACCCTGAAGTACCAAGGATTTGAGTTGCCTGAGCTGATTGATTTCTGGTGATACTGTTTTGAAATGACCATACAGGTTTAAATGTTCAAGCTGAGTAAGTCCCCAAACTTCATGAGGAATGTGGGTAAAGCTTCCTCCAATTTCCAAATACTTCAATTGCTCTAGTTTGCCTAAGTTTTTAAACGGGTTTTCCATCGAAAGCATGTTAATGCTTAGAAATTTCAACTCGGGTAAATCGGGCAACTCACCTGCATTTTTCAGCATATCATGTTCCAATTGTTTAATTACAGCACAAAACAGATTATCGCCAATTGTTAGTGAATCAATGCGGGAAAACTTTTGGGCATGTGCTTGAAATAATTGATAGCTCCGTTCTGTTTTTACCCATAAATGTTCTAGTTGATATTGGTGATGCTCCACACAATACTCAACCGTATGCTGTTGCCTTAAATATCCATTTGGATTCCAACCAATATCATAGGGATCTTCTTGGGCAAAAGTGAATTGGGGAAAGGTAAGTACTACGAGCAAGTAAATGAACTGAGCTTTCATAAAATAGGGATTGAGCGTGAAGGCATATGGTTCATCTGGCAAGAATAATTCCAGATTCATTTTTAATCTTGCTATCCCAAAACCTTGTTGAAAAGTGAAAGAATTTCTCGACGGTTTGTTTGGCTAAATTCATCAATAATCAGCGCGCAGGTTGAAAAATCTTGATGGCCCGAGTGTGGACTCCGAAAACCGACACAAGGAATATTGGCTTTACTTGCTGCAATGGCTCCATTTCGAGAGTCTTCAATAACTATGCACTGTTGGGGAGCAACGCCAAGTAACGCTGCCGCTTTGAGAAAAATATCGGGCTCGGGCTTTCCTTTAGCAACTTCTTCGCCACTGAGTAACACGTCAAAAAAGTGGGCAATGCCCAATTTAGTGACGACCAATTCGATGTTCTTTTTGGGAGAAGAGGAAGCAACAGCCATTTTATAGCCTAATGCTTGGGCTTCTTGCAATAACGATAGCACTCCTTCAAATGAGTGTAATTCTCGCTCACTGAGTAGTTGGAACTTATGGTCTTTTTCCATTTTTTTCAGAGTAGGAATACCTAGAGCAATCCCATAGTTGTCTTTCAAGTATCCCCACATCTTGTTGGCTGCAATGCCAATAAAACCATCATATTCTTGTTGGCTAACCGTTGCGCCTAACTCGGCAAATAGTTTCAAATTCATTGCTCGATACAAATGCTCTGAATCGACCAACACGCCATCCATATCAAAAATGATTGCTTTTGTTGACATATTATCTTTTTAACTGATGAAAATTGCTCTGATCTAACAGCTAGTTCAATATCCGTTAACTCATGTTTAGAATGAAAGACTTTTTGTTCTTCTTTCGGTTCGTCAAAAAAACTTATGGTTTTCAAAGCATTCATAGTAAAAATGGCTCTATAAACGGTTTTTTTCTGTTTTTCTGAACCATTGTCTACAATTTGTCTATGCCTATTTCTTTAAATCTCCAACTCAAGCAACTACATTTGAGTTACCAATCCAAGCAAGAAAGTACGCAACACGATTCAATACAGTTTTGATAAGTATTTTCTATCATGCCCCGTTAACTAACCGTTGTTGAAGCGACAAAAGCTATTTTTGAGATGTATTTGCACCACAATAGGCAAGTCATCATTTAGCCAATAATTCCTACAGTAATAAAAGCGATTTTGCACATTACTCCTGTTGCAAAGTAAGCTATAAAATAATATTTATACCGCTATTCAGGGAAGTTGATGTTCGGCTTCCTT
>JBMYQA010000219.1:0-3304 GCA_049600855.1 Flammeovirgaceae bacterium
CAGAATCTTGCAAAACCATCGGGTAGCGTAGTTGAAATGTTAGCGGCATTGATTCGTTCGTTTATCCATCGCAAAACTATAGTGCTGCGACGTTTTTAGAATCCCTCATAATGGGTAGTAATGGTTTGTATTATCCCCAGATATCAACTATACTTATCAAGAAAATAAAGAAGTTGTCTGAAGCAAAACCAAGCTACTTTAGACGACTTCAAATCCTGAAATCAAACCTTTAACCCATTACCTAGCCAAATTGGGTAGGTGTAAGCATGCAGTCTACGCTAAAAATATATCAAAAGCGGTTAACCAACCTGAGTGCAAAAAATCGCTCATTAGTTTTACTCCGTTTGCTTCAGGGGCAATTTATGGACCTACACGAACTCGATTTTGTACTGCATGAACCTTCTTTTCGCATCATTGATCGGTTGATTGCGCGGCGGATTAAAACCAAAATCTGTTCGACGATAGATAGCCGAGGCAAATCAGCTAACCTAGCCAGCAGGCAACTGCGCAAAATTGCACGTACCGATAAGTTTATTGAAGAAGAACGTGGAGCTAAAGATTTATATGTCGGTTTTCCTTTTGTTCAAGGAAAGATGTTAGATGACACACTTGTACGCGCCCCTTTGCTCTTTTTTCCTGTAGAACTTCGAATTGAAGATAACCATTGGATGCTTTATGCGCGTGAAGATGTTCCCATAGCCTTTAATAAGACGCTATTATTAGCCTTCTCTCATTACAACACGATTCAGTTCGATGATGACTTCCTCAATCAAAACTTTGAAGAGTTTTCTAAGAATCATACAGAGTTTTTAACGGAGCTGTATCGCTACCTGGAAGAAAGTCCCCTAGAAATTAATTTCAATCAAGCCATTTTTGAAGAAAAGCTACAATCATTTGAAAACTTCACCAAAACTGACTTTGAATCTAACACGCGTACAGGAGAACTAAAAGCTTACCCTGAAGCAGTATTAGGGCTATTTCCCCAAGCAGGCTCCTACCTCATGCCTGATTACGATACCTTATTGGCAGCTGAGCAAACACAAGATGTTGAAGCGTTTTTCCATCCCTTAGCGCAACTTAAAGATGATCCAGATATCCATCAGCTGGTATTGGCTAAAGCTGCTGAAGAAGAATCATTAACCACGCCATATCAAATGGATGCGGCTCAAGAAAAAGCCATCAAACAAGTCAAAACAGGTGATTCGATGGTGGTTCAGGGCCCTCCAGGTAGTGGCAAATCTCAACTCATCTGTAACCTTGTCGCTGATTTTATTGCACGAAAAAAAAACGTGTTGGTGGTTTGCCAAAAAAAAGCGGCACTAGATGTGGTGTACCAACGCTTGGACGAAAAGGGCTTTGCGGATTTTATAGCACTTGTACACGATTTCCGAAACGATCGGAAGGAGATTTACCAACGCATTCACCGAAATATTGAAGCCATTCCCGATTTTATCTCTGCTAATAATAGCCTAGATGCCATCTATTTAGAACGAAACTTTCTCAAAAACAGCCGTGAGATTGATCAACTGACAGAAGAGCTGGAAGAGTTTAAAATGGCGTTATTTGATACGAAGGAATGCGGTATTTCTGTAAAAGAACTGTATTTAACCACCAACAAAGAAGAAGCTGCCATCAAGCTTAGGCAAGAATATAAATATTTCCCCTCTGCCGAATCTGCTGAGTTTAACAAAAAACTACGCGCTTATGCCGCTTATGCCCAAAAATTAAAACGCCCAAACCATCCTTGGGCAGAACGAGTATCTTTTAAGGATTTTGATCTTTCAGATATTCCACAAATTAAAGAAGCCGTTGCTGAAGTAAAACCTTATCGGGATGAGGTTGCAGCATATGTGCGAGAACTCATTGCCATGGATGTTAGCTTAGACGAATGCCTTTGGATTTTAGATCGCGAAGAGCAATTTCGGATGTTACTGATTTTGTTGGAAGATGAAACCGCACTTCGTTACTTTAAAAACACCTTAAAATATACTAAAGTAGAAAAAATCTGGTTGGAGAATCGGAAACAAAACGTGTTATCCGCTTTTGGTGAACAAGGCGTAGAAAAAACCTTAGATCAAAAGCAACTCAACAATGCCGTAAAAGCCTTAGATCAAGCCATTGAAGCACAAAAAAAATGGACAGAGCGCACCAAATGGAAATTGTTTTCTAAAGAAAAAACCTTCATTCACGATCTCATCATCAATAATCAAATGGAAGGCTATGATGATGCCTTATTTGTGTTGATGGAGATGGTGAACAATCGAATGAATCTCGAACATCACCTTGCCGCACTTGCAGATACAGAATGGCTCATTGAAAAACCTGAAGATTATAGCAAAGAAAGTTACGAAAAGTGGTTTAGTCATCACATCCAAGCGGTTGAAGCACGAGACATCTATATAGCGCTCAGAAATGGCATTAAATATTTAGCCATTGAAGAACTCACATTTGAAGAAATCAAAGAGCAAATTCTTACCCTTTTGACGGTAGTCAAAAATGTACCTTATCAGAAAAAACGCTGGTTACAATACCTCAGTAATAAACAAATTAAAGATTTAGAAGAAGGTAAGCTCCAGGCCGAACGCATGATTGAGGTGTTAGATGAAGATTTTGATTCCCTCTGTGAATTTGACGAGTTGGTGCTCCGCATCGATACCCATGAGATGGATATCATCAATCGTTTATACGATGCCATAGGCACTTGGGATGCTGATCAGCTCATTAGCTGTTTTGAAAATAGTCTAAAAATCGCATGGATCAATCATATTGAAGCCAAATACCCCATTCTTAAATCGGTTTCTACTCCCAAGCTTCAGTTGTTAGAAGATCAGCTTCAAGAAGCCATGGAAGCTAAAAAAGAAGTTTGCGAACAAATTGTGCTCATGAATGCACGTGAGCGTGTTTACAAAGAGGTAGAATATAACCGACTGAATAATCGGGTCACGTATCGAGATTTGCAACATCAAGTCAACAAGAAAAGAAGCATTTGGCCGCTCAGAAAGCTCATTGACAACTTTTCCCATGAATTACTTGACCTCATTCCTTGCTGGATGGCTTCTCCTGAATCGGTTTCTGCCATTTTCCCTATGGAAAAGCATTTTGACTTGGTGATTTTCGATGAAGCTTCACAGTGTTTTGCGGAGAAGGGAATTCCTGCCATGTATCGAGGAAAACAAGTCGTGATTGTAGGCGACAGTCAGCAATTAGCCCCTTACGATCTGTATCATCCGCGTTGGGAAGAAGGCATAGAAGATCCTGCCCTAGAAGTAGATTCATTATTAGATTTAGGTTGTAGGTATTTACC
>JBMYQA010000219.1:3314-10415 GCA_049600855.1 Flammeovirgaceae bacterium
CCAAACTACACTTACTGGCCACTACAGGAGCCAATCCTTAGAATTAATTGATTTCTCTAACACGCATTTTTATGATGGAAAATTGCGGATGCTTCCACAAAGGGATAAGTTTTTAAATGATGAACCGAGTATTCAATATTTGCAGGTAGATGGTGTTTGGGAGAAAAATACCAATCGCGTAGAGGCGCAACAAGTAGTTGACTTAATTGAGGGATTGTTACTACAAGAAATTGCTAACATCGGTGTAATCACCTTTAACTATAAACAACAAGAGTTAATACAAGATTTATTGGAAGAAAGGGAAATTAACCTTCCGGCTAAACTATTTGTCAAAAACATTGAAAATGTACAAGGCGATGAACGTGACGTTATTATTTTTTCCATTGGCTATGCTCCAAGTCCCAGTGGAAAAATGCGGCTTCAGTTTGGTAGTTTAAACTTAGACAAAGGGGAAAACCGCTTGAATGTCGCGATTACCCGAGCACGTTTAAAAATCTTTGTTGTAAGCAGCATCTTACCTTATGAGTTAAATGTATCTCAAAGTAGAAATAAAGGTCCCAAATTACTCAAAGAATACTTGCAATATGCCTATGATGTTTCGGAGGGTAAGTTTACGCCAAAACTCCACGCTACAAATGCACAAGGTGCTCATTGGTTTCTCAAACAGCGCATTAAACAACTCTCCGATGGCAAAGTTGTTTTACGCTCTGATCTCCCTTTTGCCGACCTTGCCTTGATAGAACCCGACCGCACTGGACTCATCATGACCGATGATAACTTATTTTATCAAAGTTTATCAGCTAAAGATGCCTTTGCTTACATTCCTTTTTTATTGAAAGAGAAAGGTTGGCTCTTCAAACGCTTTTATAGTCGAGCCTATTGGAGGCAGTACGATGAGTTTGTAGAGGCTTATCGAAAATTTGTGGGGGAATAAGCGGAAATCATATGATTAAGAACATCGAAAAGGCGTGTCAGATACCTGAAATTTTGTTTTATTTTTATAGGAATAATGCCACCATTCTGTGCGAATATGTCTAAAATCAGACGCTTCCATGCCTTCTCGCAAGATTTTGCGGTTAGCTAAAACTTCTTGTGGCAAATCAAAATTATCTTGGTGAGCTTCTTTCCCAAAAAAATCGAAAGGCGTGCCCATGTTGAGTTCTTTCCCCGATTCATCTACCAATGTGATATCTACAGCTCCACCTCGGTTATGAATCGAACCAATCCCTTTGTAGGGATTGGCAACATAACTCGGATTGGGAAATTTATTCCACATCACTTTTTGTGCATGTAATGGACGGTAACAATCAAAGAATTTAATTCGGTAACCTTGTGCTGTAAATAGTTCATTAGCCTTCAATAAAGCCATTGCCGCTTCGAATCGCATTAAACAACGGCCACATTCATAAATTGGCTCACCAATAAAGTTATCTGAGGTGGCATATTTCAGATCAAATACAAAATCATTGCTGAGCTTACTCACATCTACAAAAGCTGAATCGGGCAAGCTCAATTTGAAAGCACCAAAAAACTTCTCTCCCTTAATGGCATCGTTGGTGATGTGAAGTACATCTTGAAAGATTTGTAGGTATTTACCCGTTGTCTTGCCTTTGTAAAAATCTTGTGATTCAGATAAATTTAAGAGCTTCCCAAATATTCGAACCTTTGCCTTATTGTTATGCGCAGCAATCAACTCCCATCCACCATCTGCAATTAATTCCTTGCTCGATTCCGATTCTTCATCACTATCGCTTTGATAAATCACGAATGTATAATCTGAACGTAAAATGATTGAGCGATCACTGGTAAAAATCTCTTCTGATTCCCAAGACTTAAAACGTTTGTTTAACACCCTACCCAAAACATTATCCTTATTTTGGGCAAGTAAGCGCTCACTTTCCTTTTCGGATTGCTCATTGGCAATCACCATTGGCACTTTTCCATTATAAAACCGCATTTCACTAATTGCCAAATCTTTATATTTACCACCAGGATAAACTTCCTTCACTTTAAAGATAAAATTTGTTCCCTTTACTGGAGCCTGCAGTTGAATGAGTTGAGCCGCTTGCTCATCTTTTAACGTATATGTATGCATTGCTCCACCCTCAAGTCCAAACTCAAACGATTTTACGCGTGCATTTCCCGAAAAGTGTTTTTTAGAGCGTTGATATCCATTCCAAATTTCTAATGCTGAGATTTTAATTTCTTCATCTAACCGAAAGCTCAACTGTTCACCTTCACCTGCATTTTCATTGCCTTCTACCCAAACAAACTCTTTCCGTGCATCAAATAATAAATTGGGATGATAAGAGAATTGAGGCTTAAGTGTAGAAGAAGCCTCAATACTTCCTGGAATACTTACTGGAGGCTGAATTGCCAACAACTTATTACCTGTGGTATAAATCTTAAGTTCACTAATGGCAGCGGCAAGGTTTGCATTAAAGACTTCAATTCGCTTGGTAGCTGTTTCCGATTCGCTTTCAATGGCTTTTACATTCGATAAGTCTTTGATCCGAATAAACAGCACCTTTAATGCTTTACCCACTTTAATTGGTTCATCTACCTCAAAGGCTTTAGGTAACTGTTTGCCATTTGCATACACCAATACTGAAGTAATTTCATCAATTCCAACTCCTTGAGCTTGGGTAATTTTAATGCTTTCTACAAAAGTTTTTTCCTTAAAATACATCATAATTCCCTCATCAGGCCCTGCCCCTTTGTTACTCACCCAATACGTGCTTTCATCTCCATCAAATAGTTTTGCTGCCCCAAAATCGGCTTGTGGACTACGTGTACTCGTTGCGTATAACCCTTCAAGGTATAAAATATCACGATCCGCGTTCTTTTGCTCAGCCGTTGTTGCATTTGACTTATCAGCTTCATTCGTTGGTTTTTCTGAACTACAAGCAACTAACAACAGAAAAAATAAGCTGTAAATTAGATTAAGTTGTTTCATTATCAATAACTTAGGTGAATAAATCTAGGCAAGGTTTAGAACAGCGGTAAAATAAACAGATTTATGATAAAAAAACTACTTCCATTCATAGTGAGCTTCTAAAAACTAAAACCCAATTTCACTCACTACATATTGATTTTATAAAACAAAAGCACTAGCTTGGCACTCACAAAACGAAAAAGGCTTTGATTAATAACCAAAGCCTTTCTAATTAAACCTATTAAATGTAACTTACCTATTAGCCGTATATTTCTTAAGAATTTTTTCTAATTCACTTACTTTTAAGTCTACTGCAATAATCTTGCCTTTTTTATCAATTAAGTAATTATCTGGTAAATAATCTACGCGATAACGAATTGCAGTTGGACTATCAAATCCCGTTAATTCACTGACATGATAGGGCCAACTCATCCCATCGACTAAAATGGCATTTTCCCACGCTTGTTTATCCGTATCAAGTGACACACTGTAAATGGTAAAGCCTAAAGATTGAAATTTATCGTACGTCTTTGCTAACTTCCGATTCGCTTTTCTACAAGGCGCGCACCATGCTGCCCAAAAATCTAGCAGTACATACTGTCCTCTTAATTCGGACAACTTAAAAGTTTTACCTGTAGGTGATGTTAAACTGATATCAGGCGCCTGTTCGCCAATTTGGGGACGAGGATGATTGGACTTGTCATTGATGCGCACTTCTTGCCCATATGCAACTGAACTTAACACACTTAATCCTACCAAAATAAAGATGGAGTGTACTGTTTTGCTCATAATGATTACCTGTTTCATTGCGATCAAAAGTGCCAAGAATCATGCCATCTGAACGTTTGTGCTCAACCAGAAAATAATAATTCTTGAAGCAGTTGATCAACTAGGCAAAATATTTGTGTATTTATAGAGGTTATCGAATATTTAGTAGGCTCATGCGAATCACTCAGTTTATCATATTTCTTTTATTAACCACGAGTATGACGTGTGCATTTTCACAAAATAAATTACCCTATTGTGAGAAAGTACCTCAGCCCTTAACCAATGGGGAAACGGCCACATTTTACATTTATGCTTATCAAACCAATAAATTTAATGAGGTATTACGGGTCAGTCCTGTCTTTAGGGTTTCTTATAATTACGACAGAGCCTCTCGAGTAGATAATAGTAAAATTGCCCTCCGAATTGGACGAGAGTTTGATCAGTTTGTTAGAGGAATACGAGAAGACAGCACCCAAACGATACATGAAGTAGCACTTCAAACCCAACAAATGGGCATTTTTATGTGTCTCAATCAAGATGCAGTTTCTGAACATCGTCTCCAAAAAATCGAATCATTCGAGAAATGGGACAAACGCATTATTGAAGAAGACGAGTATGAGTTTAAATACCGATTTAATGCCTATTATAAAGGTGCTACGCAGGTAACTATAGACAAACTATAAATTTAGCGATTCAGCACTTCTAATGCAGCCAATTTATCTTGTTCCAATTGTTTCTGTAATGAAGCTAAATCCTGAAACTTTTCATCTTTCCGCAAAGCTTTTACAAAATACACCCGAATCGTTTCATGGTAAATATCTTGATTAAACTCAAATATATTCACCTCAATAGCGCGCTTCAGTTTTGCACCAATCGTAGGGCGTGTTCCGATGTATAACATTCCCTGATGCACTTGTTTCCGCACCAATACCCGTACGGCATAAATTCCATCTTCAGGAATGAGTTTATAAGGCTCGTCTACCTCAAGATTCGCCGTTGGATATCCAATGGTTCGCCCTACTTGCTCGCCCTTTACCACGTTGCCTGTCAGCATGTATTCCCCTCCCAAGTAGTTATTAGCCGTATAAATATCGCCAGCTAATAGCGCTTTCCTAATCTTCGTCGAACTCACACCCACATCATCAATGTCTTGTCGAGGAATCTCCTCTACTTCTAACCCAAATTCATGTGAATGTGCTTTCAGGTAGTCGAAGCCTCCTTCCCGATTCCGCCCAAAACGATGATCATATCCGATTACTAGTTTTTTTGTGCCGATCTGATCTACTAAAATTTTCTGAATAAAATCATGAGATGTAGTAGCGGCAAATGCTTTACTAAAGGTCAGCACGATTAAATGATCGATGCCATATTGCCCTAGCAAATCCATTTTTTCTTGTAGCGAAGAAAGGAGGCGTAAATCCGTTTGATCTGGAAACAACACAAGTCTAGGATGAGGCCAAAACGTAAGCACGACACTCTCTCCTGATGCTTGCTTGGCCACTTCACTTAGTCTCGCTAAAATTTTTTGATGCCCGATATGTACGCCATCAAATGTACCACTGGTTACAATGGCATTCGCTAACTTCTGAATATTTTCCAGCCCAAAATGAGTCTGCATTTTTCTTTTCTAATCGTTTTTTATACATTGAGTCTGTTTTGCATCAATTTCTTTTGCCTAAGTTAAGTTGAGAGGCAAAAATAAATTTGTGGTTGAGCACTTACCGTGCGATGGGTTAAACAAACTCATCAATTCAAACTAAGTACAAGCTACTTGTAGTAGGCAAAACTATCAAGTTCTAGGAGAGATTGAAATCTATGGAAAAGTTTATCACAAATTAAATGCTTAGCCGAACATAATTTTTGATTTCAGACAGCAACCTGACCTGTAAAAAAATATTATTTGCACAAGGGCCTGTTTAATTTTTTTGTTTAGAGTTAAAATTGATTTGTGTCCAGATCAGGCACTCTTGACGAAAATAATGGTAATCTACCAAAGGAGAAAGCAATGTAATATGGGGGAAAGTCAGTTAGTTTTACCCGAAAGAAAAGTTCAAACAGCCTCTAAGACTAAATGGTTACATTTTAATGTTTGTATATTGTTATGAAAATACTTAATGTTGGTCATTTTTAATTTAAGTCTGCTTTGTTATATTAGACAAGCGGTATATACAAAGCTGCGGCTTTTGGAATCAAACTCACTACCAGAATTACTGATATACTACTTTTTACTTTTGTAATTCATTGTAGAATGGATAGAAGTGTTTTTAAACCTTGAACATAAGGTAATAATCTAAACACCTAATTCTATCTAGATGAGACAGCTAAAAATCAGCAAACAGATTACCAATCGTGAAAGCCAATCACTCGATAAGTATCTCCAAGAAATTGGGAAAGTAGATTTATTAACGGCAGAAGAAGAAGTCACTTTAGCCAAACAAATCAGACAAGGAGATCAGGAAGCACTCCATAAACTCACCCGTGCAAATTTGCGTTTTGTTGTTTCGGTAGCCAAACAGTATCAGGGCCAAGGGCTTACGCTAGGAGATTTAATTAATGAAGGGAATTTGGGTTTAATTAAAGCAGCACAGCGCTTTGACGAAACCAGAGGTTTTAAATTTATTTCTTATGCAGTTTGGTGGATTCGTCAATCTATTTTGCAGGCGCTAGCAGAGCAGTCTAGGATTGTGCGGTTACCCTTAAATCGGGTAGGCTCGCTCAATAAAGTTACCAAAGCCTTTTCAGTATTAGAACAAAGGTATTCCAGACCACCCTCAACAAGCGAGATGGCTGCTATTCTCCACCTCTCAGAAGTCGAAGTCATTGATGTGATGAAAACCTCAGGCAAACACGTTTCCATGGATGCTCCTTTTGTGGCAGGAGACGCCAATACCCTGTATGATGTGATCGAATCTGAAATGGAAGTCCAACCAGATGAACGATTGTTAGATAAGTCATTAAAACTAGAAGTAAGGCGTGCATTAAACTCCCTTCCAGAACGCGAGTCAGATGTAATCAAACTCTATTTTGGTTTGAGTGGAGATCAGCCATTAACACTAGAAGAAATTGGGATGCGCTTTGAGCTAACCCGTGAGCGGGTAAGGCAGATCAAAGAAAAAGCGATTACTCGTTTGCGTCACACAACAAGAAGTAGAATGTTAAAACCCTATTTAGGATAATACGTTGGAGCTCGGAATGTAAGCGGTAAACTCACTTCCCACTTGAGGCGTGCTATTTACTTCGATGTATCCATTCAAATCTTCTAGTAAGGTTTTCACAATAGATAACCCAAGTCCTGTGGAGCTCTCTCCAGCAGTTGGTTTTGGGCTAAGGCGCTGGAATTTATTGAATAGCATTTTTTGCTCTTCCTGACTAATTCCAGGGCCTTCGTCTTTTACTGA
>JBMYQA010000220.1:0-10386 GCA_049600855.1 Flammeovirgaceae bacterium
AACCGGAAATGGTACTATAGTATGAAGTTTCGCACCGTCAAGAATCGACCAGTGATGCGTGAAAAAGCTGTCTGCGCAGATGATGATCCATCATCCAAATTGCAAGGCATCTATTCAAACCTGTCGTAAGTCAAAGTACACTTTTGTGGTTTTTGTTTTTAGTAGTCAAAATAATTGTGTGATTGAATGTGTAAATCGCTATTGTGTGATTGTTCATGACAAAGTTAGATTGTTAGTCCAGATGGTTTTTATGGTGTAAAATTATTTTTTGTGATTTGCCAAGAATTCCTTCGTATCATCCTTCGGACTGGGTGGTTCAACTCAAGCGAAACCATACTATAGTACTATTTCACATCTCCGATGTCGAACCGGAAATGGTACTATAGTATGAAGTTTCGCACCGTCAAGAATCGACCAGTGACGCGTGAAAAAGCTATTTGCGTAGATGATGATCCATCATCCAAATTGCAAGGTACCTTCTTGGCTTTCAGTAAATTAAAGAACGTGTGGTTTTAATCTTGTTTGTTGATTTGTGTGATGATTACATTACAAATATCAAGTGTTAGTCCGTACGCTTTTTGTGGTCTGAAATTATTTTTAATTTTTTTATTGCCGTTGATTATGTGCTAATCGTAGCGCCAACAAATGCTCACAAGGGCCTTTGTAAAGTTTGTTCTGTTTAAAGAAATTGCAAGTACATTTCGCCTCAGTCATGCGCTCATCCCGATCAATCACCATTTCTGGTGTATAACCGTCTACATTTCCACTGAGCTTGAGCTGTCCGAACACACTGCTCGATTTGAGCTTTTTTACTTTTTTAATGAGTTGATGAGCTGCGGCCTCTCGTTCGTTAGCAAAGCGGAGTTTATCCATGGGCAATGCCTCTCGGCTCAATTCCCGGATGCGGTAACAGCGTTTGTCTAAATCGTAAATGGCGCGACCTGCTTGTGTAAAAGCTGAGAGTGCCCCCAAGACCGTTTTTTCCGCTAGGTTCATTCGATTGGCTAAGGAACGTGTATCTTCTACCCAATTTTCCCGTAAAGCCGTGTAAATCTTTTGCTGCGTCATGGGCTCCACCTCACTTCTTGGAGCCATGAGGTCAAAGTTTCCCATTTTAGACCAATCATTAGCAGTCCATCCCGATAAACCTAAGGTAAAGTTCATATCACCTAAGTCAGCAACATAGAAGGAGGGTAATCCCGAACCCAATAAAGTAACCGTGAATTTCTTTGCAATGGGAATTAACCGTTCCAATACCATCAACCTTCTTCGTCCCCAAACGCGAATTTCCGCAGGTTGATTTCCTTTAAAGATGGATCTTGGACAGTCCAATGCTATGCCCCAAGGTTCAAATAACACCTTGATGGGCTGCCCTGGTTTGAGGATGTATTTGATGGAACGTGGGCCCATTTTTTCCTTATTCCGTTTTAAGATGAATAAGAAATTATGCAAATCCATAGGGTGTAAGTCAAATGTCGTTGCTGGCAAAGTCATAGCAGAGCTCACTTGTAAGAAACCCCTCACCCAACTTTCAGGTAAATCAATCTTGACTTCTTTGTAACTATCCTCATTGGTGGTTTGCACCTCAAATCCACTTGGATCAATCTTAAAATCAGTTTCTTTATAATCTCGAATCTTTTGAAATTCATTATAAAGTGCCGCAGAATAATCAATATTTGTCGTGCCACATTCAAACTCATTGATGTGTTTGAATACATTGTAATTGCAGCCTAGTTTGCCATAGGAGGATTCATCTTGGCTAAAACACTCAAAGAATAACTCATCTGGGTGCACAGTGATTACAGGATCAAGAACCCACCACGCATCGTAATCCCGTTTATAGAGGTAGTCGTAATACTTACGCTGAGCCTGATAAAAAGGCTGCATAATTTGGTTGCGTTGCGCTTGCAATTGCCGCAGCTCCGTACTTAAGATATCAATCTTTTGTTTCACCTCTTCGCTTCCTGCTAATGCTTCTTGTAAGAGCGTTTCTTCTTGCTTGGCAGCCCATTCGAGGTAGGCCGTCCTATCTTTCGGTTGATACCTTAGATCAGCCACCACAATGTCATGCAAAGCAGAAATGGCTTCTCGAAATGGCAAATGTTTGCGTAAGGAACCTACAAAAAAGGTCGGTTTGCGAAGGGTATCTGGCGCAAAGGACATGGCTACTCCGCTCGAATTACTGCTCACTGAAGAGCTTCCACTGTATTTATAATTGAATAGCATAAGCTAGGCTTTTGAATAAGTTCGTACTTCTTTGATTTTTAGTGCATTTCCAAGTTGTGGATGCGCCACCATAATTTCACTGAGCACCTCAATGCAGGTGGCTTTATCGCCAATGGCAACAGTATTTACTTGGCGTTTTAAAATGTCATGAACAAACTGGGCGATTGCTGCATCTTTTTGGGCTTCGGTGCGCAGAAATTGAAATACGCGTTCCTTAGCCACTCGCCCTTTATTGATTTGGGAAAGCACCGTTACAAAATAGAGTTCTAACTTCTTCAGTCGTTCAAGGCTCCCTTGAGCGAAACGTTCCAAGTAGTTAGTGGCAAAGAGCTGTAGCTTCCCCGAAGGATGCTGACTGAGTTTGAGCAAGTATTCCAACCCATCTTTTTCTTCAAAAAATAAGGTGATTAAGGTATAGCCAAAGGTTTGTACATCTTCCCGAATGCTATCGCAAATGCTGACGAGCAAACTGGGTGTCCAATCATGTTGATCAAATTCTTTTTTGAAAAACTCGAAGGCAAACGCTCTGGTATCTTCCCAATCGGATTCCAATAATTTAAGCGCAGCCTCGCGTTCATACTTCATTTTAGGAACGTTAGTTTCAAAGGTTTCCCACGCTTTTTGGCGCAATTGAATGAATTCATGCCCAGCTAGTTTAACCACATCTTTTACGGCTAACGCATTAAAATCATAATGCGTGAGGATTAATACACTGCCGAGCTGACGTGCGTGTTCATAACGACTGTCGAGTAATTTCCACAAACCTGCTACATTGATGTGATTGAGTTGTTGCTTCAGTTGTACTGCTAACAGTTGGTACACATCATCATGCATCCCTGCTACCTTCTCTTTTTTGAGTAGGATTGGCGTTAAAAACTCAATGGCAGCGTGAGCGAAGTGCTCATCTTCTTGCGCAAGTTGCCCAATAATTGGACGTGCGGCAAGTCGTGCTGCTTCTAGTTTAGACGTAGCAAATTCTAAAATAATGGATTGCCGCTGTAAGAGGTAATCTATCGGTAAGGTGCCAAATAACTGAATGCCAATGGCTTGAACCGCTTCATGCGGTGAGTTGATCAATTGATCAAATAAGGTGTCTGGCAGTTGATCACTTGGTGTTTCATGATGAATCACCAATTTTCCTGCTAATTCGTGTAAAGTAGGATTAGGGTACTCAAAGAGTGTCAGAATTTGATGAAGATCAACTGCTGCGACTTGCTTCGGAAAGATTTCCAATAGTAAATTTCCTAGATCATGAATGATCGCACGGTTTGTTTCATCTGCTAACTTGGGCAGCTCTCGAAAGATGGCGGTAATTAATTGGGTGACTTTTTCCTGATTTAGCGCAAGTAAGGGAATTGTTTTACTCACCCAAGTTCGAACATCTTGATGTGGAGCAGTGAGCAATTTAATACTAAAATCTACCTCCCTTAAAAGTGCTCCATTTTGACCTGAAATCCAGCCAATGGCAAGGTGTCTTGCGGCATCTAGTTGACTTAATAGTAAAGCCAGTATTAACTCTTTATCAGGATGATTTGCATCGTAACGAGCTCTAGCCTTTGCCAAAGCAAATTCAAGTGTTACGGCATAAGGGACTGAAAATAAAGCTTTTAGCACTTCATTGCTAATTAACTCATCGGCGTTTGGATTAGTCATAAACGCCTTTAAAGCAAACTCATGAACACGCTGACATTGGCTGTTTATCAAGAGTAGGAGCAATGATTCTGGTTGTGCGTCCCACAAATTAGGAAAGGCTTCCTCTCGAACTGTTGGTGCTGGTTGTCCTGGTTCATAGGGGCTTTTGCAAATCCATTTGCCGTCGTAAGTCAATTCATATCGCGGACTGTTACTGTATAAAATCTGATTTAAGTAACGTAGAGGAGCCGTTTCATCATAGTGGATATAGGTATAAGTCCGTGTATTCCAGTCGTAACTGGCATAAGCACGATAGGGATTAACCAGATCTTGGTCACTGATGGTCAGTAACAATTGCGTAGCCATGGGCACATAGCACGCACTTTGGTCGTTCCCCAATTTGTTCAAGGTACGCAGTATTCTTCGTTTAAAATATTCTTTTGTATTGCTTGAAAATGCATAGCGACTGTTTGGTTTTTTGAGCTCTTCAGTAGTGCTCACCCATCGACCAGCTATGTAATCATAGCTCCTGTGTAATCCAGCAGGTGAATAGCTGAAACGATAAGCCAGCAAGCTATAGATTTCATAATCTTCCTGAAATTCAGCGAGTTTGAAGAGGTGTCGGAGGTGTTTGTAGTAGTTGGGTTGTAAAGGAATGGAAGGCAAAAGCTGAACTAATGCCCTCCTCACGTGTGGTTTCGTGTATGATAGTATGTAAAGTGTAGTGAGGTAAGTATTATTTGTCGTTTTTGTCTCAAAAAGGTATTCACTCAATAGTGTTTGAAGGCTTGAATGATTGGGCTGTTGAACTGCTTGCTGGAGTTGTTTGGGTAATTCAGCCATTAACTGTTGCTCAAATTCAGTTAATGTGGCTCCTTCTGCAATGAGTATGACTGCTTGTCGGGCAAAGCGTTGGATCAGTGTTGCTTGCTTGTTATCTTTAGCTAAATTGATGAGTAGGGGAAGCGCATTTTTATCTTGACATTTACCCAATGCCCAAATAGCAGCATGCCATAAAAACAATTCTTTTTCCCGCATGTGTTGGCCTACAACCTCACTTTGTTCTCCCTTCAAAATTCGGAGAATATGAGGGGTAGCCTCCTGTAATTTTAATTCGCCAACTCGCCAAAACACCCGACTTAAACTCCAGCTTTCTCGCCACTTTCCTTCATCCAATAAGGTTTTTAAATAAGCTAAAATTACTTCTGATTTAATGTCCAGTATTTCATCATTGGTAGTAGATGCTGTACTTGTGTTAGTCTGCTTGGTTTGGTCTTGATAACCTTTTTTAAGTTTACTAGTCACCAATTTATGGTAAATGGTGTTGGCTTGTTGATAGGTTATCGGGAAGATGGTTTTTGTGCCTTCTTTCAAACTTACACCTCTTTTTCCATACCTAAAATTGACCACATACTGATCAGTTCCTACCTCACATAAATCAACCTCATAAATCTTATCAGATTTTTGATCTTGGAAAAATAATTTGCTTTGTTGAATGAGTTTCACGGTCTTGAATGTTTAGGCTGCGAATGAATTACAATGCTAAGTTAGGAGGGGTATCCGTAAGCTATGTAGGGAGTAAAATAAATCGAAAGTTTTAGCCCAAATGATTTCCCATTCATCCACCTTTATGCCCTTAAATCAAGTAACAACTTTACACCTTAAGCCAATGTGCCTAAATTCATGAACAATTCAGTTGTCAACTAACCCATTTTTTAATTTTACCCAATCAGTTATGAAGAAAAATACAATTTTGGGTATTTTGTGCTTATTGCTATGTAGTTTGTATAGCTCAGCACAAAATGACCCGTTATGGATGCGTTACTCAGCAATTTCACCTGATGGGCAAGCCATTGTTTTTACGTATAAAGGGGATTTATATCGAGTACCTGCTACGGGAGGAATGGCTGTTCCTTTAACCATACATGAGGCTTATGATTTTAATCCAGTATGGTCTCACGATGGCAAGTTCATCGCTTTCGCTTCTGACCGTTATGGCAATTTTGATGTATTTGTGATGCCTGCTACTGGGGGAGAAGCAGTGAGGTTAACGTATCACTCTTCTTACGATATGCCTTCTGATTTCACACCTGACAATAAATCGGTTATCTTTAGCTCACTTCGGAGAGACATTGCTTCTAACGCCCAATTCCCCAATGGAGCTTTCCCCGAACTGTATAAAGTCCCTGCCAATGGTGGCCGGGTGACTTTAGTGAGCACAAACCCCGCTAACAATGCACGCTACAATAAGGATGGTTCCATGCTGGTATATCACGACCGCAAAGGCTATGAAGATAATTGGCGTAAGCACCATACCTCATCAGTTACCAGAGACATTTGGACCTATGATTTGAAAAAGGATAGTTACCAAATGCTGACGACATTTAATGGTGAAGATCGAGATCCTCATTTTTCGGCAGATGGAAAGAGTATTTATTACTTGAGTGAATCCAGTGGTTCGTTCAACATTCATAAAATGGGAATTACGCCAGGGGGTGATTCGAAGCAATTAACCAGCCTAAAAAATCATCCGATTCGATTTTTAACCAAGAGCGATGCAGATGTATTTTGTTTCAGCTATAATGGTGAAATCTATACCATGAAAGAAGGCGACAGCCCGCAAAAGGTGGTCATCTCTATTTTGACTGATGGACGAAGCGTAACCCACAAGATTAAATCGGTGCGTTCGGGGGCAAGTGAATATGCTTTGTCGCCAAACGGAAAAGAAATTGCATTCGTTTACCGCGGTGAAGTGTTTGTAGCACCCGTAGAAGGGGGCGATACAAAACGCATCACCAATACGCCTGAACAAGAACGAACCATTAGTTTTAGTCCTGATGGAAAACGAATTTTGTACGCTTCGGAGCGAAATAACAACTGGAATGTTTATCAAACCAGTATTGTTCGAAAAGAAGAACCATACTTTTATGCTTCTACGATTTTAGAAGAAGATGAAGTGATTGCCTCAGCTCAAGAAGAGTTTCAGCCTGCCTATTCTCCTGATGGAAAGGAAGTGGCTTATTTAGAAGAACGGACAACACTTCGAGTCGTGAACTTGGAAAGTAAGCAGACGCGAACGATCTTGGATGGAAACCTGAACTATTCTTATGCCGATGGCGATCAACATTATGAGTGGTCACCTGATGGAAAGTGGTTTTTGGTAAATTATAATTTGCCGAATCATTGGATTGGAGAGGTGGGCTTGATTGCCTCAGATGGAAAGGGAGAAGTAACCAATTTAACTTACAGTGGTTTTGAAGATTGGGTGCCCAAGTGGATGATGAAAGGAAAAATGATGATTTGGTTTTCTGACCGCGATGGGATGAAAAACAGAGGCAGCTGGGGGAGTGAAGGGGATGTATATGGGATGTTTTTTACCCAAGATGCCTATGATCGTTTTAAGCTGAGTAAAGCAGATTTTGAACTACTGAAGGAAAAGGAAAAGAAGGATAAGAAAGCGAGTGATAAGGAGAAAAAAGACGAGGCGAAAGCAGAAAAAAATAAGTTGCCTAAAATTACGATTGACTTAGATGGTATTGAAGATCGTAAAGCGCGTTTAACGATCCACTCTTCTCGTTTAAGCGATGCGGTTGTATCTCCAGATGGCAGCACACTGTATTACCTCTGCCGTTTTGAAAAGGGAATGGACTTGTGGAGTACGGATTTAAGAACGCGAGAAACAAAAATCTTAACAAAGATGTCGGGAAGTGCCTGGGGCTTGAACCTCGATAAGGAGGGAAAAAATGCATTTTTAGGTTCAAATGGACGCATCTATAAAATCAATCTAAAGTCAGGTAGCAAAAAGCCAATTAGCTTTTCAGGTGAGATGTTCCTAGATGAAACCAATGAGCGTGCTTACATTTTTGACCACATCTGGCGACAAGTTAAAAAGAAGTTTTATGTGACTGATTTGCATGGCGTGGATTGGGACTTTTACAAAAAAGAATATCAACGGTTTTTGCCACACATCAATAACAATCACGACTTTGCCGAAATGTTGAGCGAAATGTTAGGCGAGCTCAATGCCTCTCATACCGGTTGCCGTTATAATCCCCGATACGATAGCAGAGATGAAACGGCTTGCTTAGGAGTCTTTTTTGATTACAACTATGAAAAAGACGGTTTAAGAATTGAAGAGGTAATTAAAAAAGGGCCGCTTGATAAGGCAAAATCAAAAGCAAAGGCAGGAACTATTTTAGAGAAGATTGATGGGGTAACGATCACCGCAGGTATGAATTACATTCCTTTATTAAATCGTAAAGCAGGTAAGAATACCTTACTTTCATTCTATAATCCCGATACGAAAGAACACTGGGACGAAGTGGTCCGACCAATTCAACGTTGGCAAGAATCAGGCTTGTTGTATAGAAGGTGGGTAGAAAATCGTAGGGCAGAGGTAGAGCGCCTTTCTAATGGACAAGTAGGTTATGTACACGTCAGAAGCATGAATGATCGAAGCTTCCGAACCGTTTATGAGGAAGTTTTGGGAAGAAATGCCAATAAATCTTCGTTAATTGTAGACACTCGCTTTAATGGTGGTGGTTGGTTGCACGATGATTTGGCCACCTTTTTGAGTGGGGTGAAATATTTGGACGTAGTACCTCGAGAACAAAACATTGGTTTTGAGCCTCAATTCAAGTGGACGAAACCTTCGGTTGTATTAGTGGGAGAAGGCAATTATTCTGATGCACATATGTTCCCAGTAGCATATCGTGCAAATAAAATTGGAAAGATTATTGGAATGCCTGTGCCGGGTACAGGAACAGCAGTATGGTGGGAAAGACAAATTGATCCTACTTTAGTATTTGGAATTCCGCAGGTAGGTATGATGACACTCGATGGAAAATACCTAGAAAATACACAACTCGAACCCGATGTGAAAGTAAGAAATACACCTAAGCAGTTGAATAAAGGTATTGATGAGCAAATTGCTGAAGCCATTAAGCAGTTGAGCCAAGATACCGATCAAAAGTAAAATAATTTAAGGACAAGGCATTGCCTTGTCCCCTTTTATAAGTTATCGTTTCTTTTCATACTGTTTCCATGGGTTTGGACAGTACAACCTACCAAATCGAGATCTTCTTGGTCGTCCGTTGGCGTAATCTAAATCAGTATTGATGTGATATGTAATGCTGATTTCGTGTGTACCTCCTGTATTTCCCCTTAAACCGTTACCAGTGGTAATGTCATAGCTATAGCCAATGGTGAATTTTGGAGTCGAGATACCTACTAAAAGTGCAATTGCGTCTTGGTTGGTAATGCTATTACTTGCGGCTACAGCACCAGGCGTATTGGCATCGGCAGGCTCAAATACATCAAACGGAATACCTCTATACCAAAAGCCTAACATGATGGGTTGATAATTGAAATAAGCACCTAAACTAAGCTGCTGCGATGCCCCCTGACGCTTGTACATGAAGGCAGGTGTAATGCTCATGTCATTCTCATCTGTTCGCCCTCTAGTGAGCTTAGAAAACTCAATTTTATAGCCACCATGGAGGGAAAGTTTCATGGGAATAACACCATCCTCGCCAGAAATGGACATATCGGGTTGGTTGAGGTGAGAGGCTGCTACTCCTAACCAAAGGTTTTCAGAATACAACAAGAAACCTGTGCCAAAATCCAATACACTTCTTCGATCAGCTACACCTGAATTTAATAATGCGTTTATTTCCGCACTTTGATCTCTGGTACTACCATTGAGATTAAGTTGATCGTAAAATATGAGATTGTTGAAATTTAGGGTACGTGAAATGACACCCGCAGATAATCCAAGTTGTAAGGCGAGTTTATCATTCAAAGGGGCTACATACGAATAGTACCCAGAAAACATGGTAGAGTTAAAAGGTAAGGCATCGGTATTGCCTTGCATTTCAACGCGATCGTGATTTATAAAAGCACCAATACCACTTCGAATACCAGGAAGGTATTGATCGTATGAAGCTGAATAGGTAATGAAATTGGCCGCTAAACTAGGCCATTGGTTGCGGTAATTAGCAGACAATCGCCCTTGACTCGTAGCTCCTGCAAATGCTGGGTTTAAATAAAGCGGATTCGCATAAAACTGCGTGTATTGCGGATCCTGTGCCCATACTTCTATCGTCCCGATTAGTATGAAAAGTATTGTGATAAGTCTATTCATAAATAGTGAAATATCATTTGTATTGGATAATGATTGTCTGGTTAAAAAATAGGTGTGACTTGATTATTACTAAGCAAGTTCTTTACCAAACTTTTCAATAAACGAAAATATAGCATAGCGCCCGTTAAGAATAGTTTTTCTGAATTTTCACCTGCTATGATTCAACTAAAAAAACAAGGGCTTAGTATCTTTTTTCGAAAATTAACGTAAGGATAAGACTGTAAACGAGTGTAAATATACTTGAATAACTGTAAACAATATTCTGCAAAGTTAATTATCAAATAATTAGACTACAAAAGTATGGTGCATTTGTGTCTTTTGTTTGCGGGGTTGCGGAGACAATTTGCCTGATGCTTCGAATATACTGTGTTTAATGGTTTCGCCCC
>JBMYQA010000221.1:0-10358 GCA_049600855.1 Flammeovirgaceae bacterium
GCGTCTTCCATTTCTTTTAATATTTCGCTTTCTGCTCTTATTCTGCTAATGGTGTGTTGAACATTGCGTTCACATACTTCATGAACAAATGCGGCATTTTTTGATGTTCTTTCCCCGTCATATTCAACAGCTGCTACAGCAGGTTTGATTTTGGCAAGCATAGGGGTGATGTTACCCAACTTGACATCATCTACAGCAGCTTTTACCGCCCCACAATGTTCATGACCCATTACTAAAATTAGTTTGGAGCCTGAAACTTTACAGGCAAACTCCATGCTCCCCAAAATGTCTTCATTTACGAAGTTACCAGCTACTCTTGCTACAAAAATATCGCCTATTCCCCGGTCAAAAACATCTTCAACAGGTACTCTACTATCCACACAAGAAAGGACTATGGCTTTTGGGTATTGTGCCAAGGTACTTTTTCGGACTTGTTCAGAGTGATTTCTTGCTGTCAGATCATTGCGCATAAAACGACCATTACCCTCTTTAAAAGACTGTATCACCATATCGGGAGTCAATGCATCTTGCTCTTCTTTGGTGAGTACTTCTTCCACTAAACCTACGCTTTGCTCTACTTTTTCATCAGGCTTTTGTTCTTGTATAGGTTGTTGATTACAAGAACAGAAAATGAGTATTGAACAGAATATTCCAATTAAGTTTATTCTAAATTGATTCATAGCTATTATATTTTAGTTCATTGTAAAACATTTAAGTATGTGGTTTATCGAAGTTATGTTCAAAAATTGTGTAAATATCACTTACTAGATTAACAAAAAAGGGAAAAGAGTGTTTGAGCCGAGTCAGGAACAATCGTAATAAATACATGCGCTCGCAAGAACAATACAGGTTTAAGTTTGTTTAACATATGGATTACTATTCAACATATGCTTTTGGTGAATTAAATTGATGATATGGGTATTCCACGATTTTTTAAACGCGCACTTTTTTGGAGACGATTTATATTTACGGTGTTGGTGATTCCAACCTTATTATTCAGTATTGCTGTTGGGATTATTTATGCCAAACAAGAAACGATTGTACAACACCTGTTAGAAACGCTGAATAAAGACTTTAGAGGAGAACTAGAAATCAGTGGTTCACATATTGAACCCTTTTTAAATTTTCCATACATTTCCATAGACCTAGAAGATGTGAAAGTCTATGAGACCAAAGCGGATCATTCGCAGGTGATTGCAGCAATTTCGGATGTGTTTCTTGGGTTTAACTTGTGGAATATTATCGGGGGGAATATCAAGATTAACGATATTAAACTAAGAAATGGTGATATCCACCTCATTCAACACCTCGATGGGCTATTTAATATTGAAGTTGCCTTAACAAGTGAAGTAGATACAGCAGTGGAGGAGGGCGAAGAAGAGTTTCGGCTCAATCTGAGCCAGATCAAATGTGAAAATATCGCGGTTCACAAACGAAATGAAGCGAACGACCTTGTTGTGGATGTTTTGATTGATCATGCAAAAGCTAAATTCACCACTGAGCCTGAACATACGTATGTATTTTTTGATTCGCAGTTTCAACTGAGTTTGATTAAAAACGATGATACCACATTTATTAAACGCAAACATTTTGAAGTACATACGAAGTTTGATTACCTCACATTGGAAGAAGTCCTGAAGATTCAGCCAACTACGATCCAGTTAGAGCATTCGGAATTTGCTTTAGAGGGCAGTATCAATTTTAAGGATGATCTGTTTCTCGATCTGTTGCTGAGTGGAAATAAAGATAATTTTGATCTCGCAATTGCCATGGCTCCCGCAGAATTGATACCTGTGTTAAAGCGCTATCAAAATAAGGGGACTATCTTCTTTGAAGCAAGGGTAAAAGGAAAGTCAATTCATGGGCACCAACCTGCGATCAATGCGAAGTTTGGTTGTGAAAATGGTTTTTTGAAAAATCGAATCAAAAATAAGGTAGTTGATGAATTAAACTTTGTGGGTTCGTTTACCAATGGTGCGAAGCGAAATCCATCTACCATGGAGCTACACATACAGGATTTCACCGCTCATCCTGAGTCGGGAAATGTAACGGCGAGCCTCTCAGTTATTAATTTTAACGATCCTGAGATTGAATTTCAGTTGAACTCTTCGCTTGATCTGGAGTTTTTAGCTGCCTTCTTTAATTTAACGGAAATCAGTGATATGAGCGGTAGCATTGACCTTCAGATGAATTTTCATGATATTGTGAACATCGACTCCCCACAGCATGTCATTGAAAAGTTAAATGAAAGTTACTATACTAAACTTCAAGTGCAAGATTTAACTTTCAAGTACGATACGAACAGCCTTCCACTACATGATTTGGATTTATTGATTGAAGTGAATGGTCATCAAGCGGAGATCAAACATTGCGATTTGAAAGTAGGCAAGTCAGATCTTTCCATACAAGGACAGATCAGTGACTTGCCAGCAGTGCTGCATCATACCGATGTGGAAGTAGAGACCAAACTAGACTTAAAGAGCAATTTTTTGGATGTATACGAACTTACGGGTGCAGACTCCAATGCAGTGGATGAGCAAATCAAGAATCTTTCGCTCGGTTTGCGTTTTAAAAGTTCGGCAAAGGCCATCACGGAATCACCTAATCTTCCTGTCGGAGAGTTTTTTATTGAAAAATTGAATGCCAATCTCCAGCATTATCCGCATGCATTGCATGATTTTTATGCAGATATTTTGATTGATGATGATACACTGACCATCGTTGATTTTAAAGGGATGATTGACGAAAGTGATTTCTCATTTTCAGGGGAAGTTAAGCACTATGAGTTATGGTTAAAGGAGGTGAAAAATGGGGATACAGAAGTAGATTTTGACTTTGTTTCCTCCAAGTTACGGCTCGAAGATTTATTAGTGTATCAGGGCGAAAATTACGTTCCTAAAGAATATCGACATGAAGAATTGGAGGACTTTAAGTTTCATGGAAACTGCCAGATTCATTTTAAAGATACCTTACATTCTATTGACCTGCAACTCGATCGTTTTCAGGCTAAGATGAAGCTACATCCCCTTAAGTTTGAAAAGTTTAATGGACGCATTCATTATGAAGATGAACACCTAATTGTAGAAGATTTTTCTGGCCAATTGGGGCGCTCCGATTTTAAAACCACCTTACACTATTATTTAGGGCAAGATGATGCAATTAAAAAAAGGGATAACCACTTTGCATTGGTATCGAAATACCTCGATGTAGATAAACTTATTGATTATAACCCAAGACCCATTGAGCAGCCGGTGAACCATGATTCGGCCTTTAATATTTATACTTTGCCATTCACAGACATGACGTTTGATATAGATATTAATCAACTGAATTATCACCAACATCTGATCAATGATATCCATGCGCGTTTGCGGATTAATCCAACTCATTACTTGTACATTGATACGCTTCGGTTAAACACAGCAGGAGGAAGCATCGCTATGAATGGCTACTTCAATGGTTCTGATCCCGACATGATTTATTTTAATCCTGACATGTATGTGAATAAAGTCGATTTAGATCAACTGTTATTAAAGTTTGATAATTTTGGCCAAGATCATTTGGTATCGGAAAATCTTCATGGAGAGTTTACGGGGCATATCACGGGAAAAATACGGATGCATGCCGATTTGGTTCCAAAAATTGATGATTCTGAAATTCACATTGATGCCCATGTGGAAAATGGTCGGTTAGAAAACTTTAAGATGTTAGAGTCGTTTTCGGATTACTTTAAGAATAAAAACTTTCGAAAGGTCATTTTTGATACCTTGGAAAACCACGTGGATATTGTCAATGGAGTCATGACCATTCCTAACATGACGGTGAATACTTCGCTAGGGTTTATGGAAATTTCGGGTACACAAGATGCAGATTTTAATTATGAATACTACATGCGCATCCCATGGAAGCTCGTGACTCAATCTGTGGCCAGCAAGCTCTTTGGAAAGAAAAAGCAAGAGGTCGATCCAGAGCGCGTAGATGAGATTCAATATGGGACAGAAAAGACCAAGTATGTCAATGTCATTATTAAAGGTAATTTAGAGGATTATACGATCAAGCTGGGTAAGAAAAAGAAGAAGCCTTGATTGGTTAGAGTGGGGGAGGATTCTTTTAGGTACAATACTACAACAAATAGAAAATACAGTAAATCATCCCTAAATTAAATCCTGCATGGCATAACACGGCACCCCATATTGAGTTTGCTAGTTGTTTCATCTTAAAAAATAGAAGACTGACTACAAACATGCCCAATACCCAAATCAGGGTAGGGAGTAAATAGAAGTCCCATTGGTTGTTTACGAATACCAATCCAAAATGGGAAATATGTGTTAATGCAAAAGCGAGGCTATCAATCAAAGATGCGTTGTGAGCGCCAATGGATTTCGCAAAACTGCCGTGAACAATTCCTCGGAAGAAAAACTCTTCACCAATGGGACTAAACGTCATGCCTGTAATTGCCATAATGATGAACATGATTTGCTTATCCTGCGCAGCGATGGATTCAGGAATATTGTAGGATTTCCCAATATATACATACCAATTCTCGTAAGAATTCCCAAATAAACCAATGCCCAGGAAATGGAGCAAAAGACTGAAAGCAAGACCTAAAATCAGCGCATAAGCTAATACGTGAAATTGCTTTGTTTTCTTTATGCCGATTTTTTGTAATCCATGCCTATTGAGAAATAGAAAGGGGATCAACGCAGAAATAAACATGATTAAGCCAATGAAACTGTAGTTCCCCGTTTCGTTAGCTTTAAGGACTAATACGAAACGCGGAATACAAATCAGCAACAATAAGCATAACCCAAATTTCCAATTCAGGCTAAAATAGCGACTCCAAAAACTTCTTAATTCCCCCTTCATGCTCATATGTTTCCTAGTATGTGTATTCCGATTTTAACCCCTTTGTTAGCAACCAAATCGCCAAAACTAATTCCTGTAATACCAACGGGATGGTCATGGTAATATACGCCGTTGAGATCACATCCACCACTTGAAATAGAATTAAAAAACTAGCGAATATAATCAGCACATTTCCAAGTATTCCCCATACAGACAACCACTTTGGAATTTGTTTCCCGCTAAAAAAGATATAGTATAAGAAAAAATTTCCTAATCCAGTTGCTACCATCACACCTAAATGATTCGTTAAATCTCTCATCATTTTCAACAACGCACCCAGGTGCTCAAAGTAAAGCAACTGATCTTCCGCAGCATTCAAATAACTTTGGCTAAGGTAGATAAACAATGGGAGTAAAATCACCCCGAAAATTTGAAAAGCCCCCGCAATTAGTCGAAAACCTACAAAGCCCATTGCACTACTTTCGTTATACAGTTTAAGGGGTTTAAATAACAGTAGTGCAAACCCAATGTAGATCGGAACCAATAGAAATTGAAAGAAGGCTCCTGCCAACACTTGATGGCGATTAGGATATACTTCTTTGAGGTATTCAGGATCTTCCACGGCAGGAACCACACTCATTATTCCTGCAACCATTCCCGTGAGGATTAAAACTCCAGCAATTCTTGCAATCCGTTTAGTTGAATCCATGCGTTATGGTAGTTTTTGATGCTACAAAATGAGGCATTACAGTATATTTAGTATGGGTGGCAAATTACTACTGTTTTTCGAAAAGCATGTAATCGGATGTGCTCAATGTTACAAGCTACTCAATAATTTAGAAAGGTATGGTGCTGTTTTTGGATTAGAAGGCCTGTAAAAGTAGGCATCAATCACTTTTCCAGTAGGATCAATTAAGGCATAATGTGGTATTCCTAAATAATAAGCATTTACATAAAGCAACGTTATAAAAGCATCATCCAAATCATCTTTGTCAGGATAGCCTTGGAATGGAGAAAATAATTGCAGGTTATGCAACTCTTTTTCTGCAACCATTTCTTTCCACTTTTCTTTTGCTTTCAGCTGATCAATACTAATTCCAATAAATTCGATATTGTCATTTTTGAATTGCGCTTCGAGCTTTTTCAGGTGAGGAAATTCCTTGATGCAATTCGCACACCAAGTAGCCCAAAAATCCACGTATACGTATTTGCCCTGCAAACTTTTCAGTGAAACCATTTTCCCATTTACATCTTCATAGGTAAAATCGGCCTGTTTACCTGCTGCCTCATTGAACTTATGATACAGGTTAAAAATAGGATAGCCGATACTATCTGCAGGCTGTTGCTTGTTGATAAATGACTCAATAGTTGCGGCTTTGGCAAAATCATCTTCCGCAAATTGTAGCTCTTTGTGCAGCGCACTCGCCAAGCTTTCCAGAAAATGCGTTTTGAAGTTGGGGTGATTAATACTATTGTAATAGTTGTTTAAAGTGGCATCATCAACTCGGTTTTGTGCAACCAGTATCCTTGCAACTACAGAAATGAAATTCTTGCTATTGTTTAATTCGGAAGTATCATCAATATCGGTAGACATCGTCTTATTTAGATCCGCTATAATGGATGGATCAGTGTCTGAATTAGTCTCTAGCATGATTCTGTCTAGGAGTAATTGATTAGCATACTTGTAGTCCAGTTCTTTTGATTCTGCTTGCACAAATTGCGGATTGGTTTCGATTTGCGTTAGCTCCTGTTTTAGCTTTTTAATGTAGTGATCGCGGAAATAATTGATCATACTTCCAGTTTGTTTGGTCTTATAATAATTCGTGTACCAGTCAAACTCGGGAGCATATTTTCTTTTTAGGTAATTATTTGCCGCAGCTCCTTTGCCAGAAAACGTGACTTCATCAGCTGCTAAATTGATAGAGAGATCGGTATTAGCAGTGAGGTACACGTGAACGTTTTCTTCTCCGAAAATTAAATCATGATATCCATTCTTGAGCTTATTGAACTCGACAACGAATTCATTTTTTGATTTTACCACATTAATAGCTAAGCTATCTCCAAATTGATTGATGACCGCGAAATCTTGTTCGTTAAGATCGGAGCGATTATCGGCTACTTTTATGATGATTTTGGGCTTGTTGTCTGTACATCCACAAAATAGTACTATGGCGAGCGCGAATATGATTTTGTTCTTAAAATTCATAGGATATAGTTTATTGGTTTAACATCAGATGTATCAATACACCTTACAGCTGTTGTGAAGTGCAACAATTGTACTAAAATCTCCTGTAGCTGTTATTTTACCTACATCATACGTCTTTTGCTGGATGACACATCCAATTTGTTTAAAGTATTACTTCACTCAATTGATGATCGCATCCTCTTGTTTAGGTGGTGAGTTGTTGAGTTCATTTTTGCCTACTCATCGTACTGTAAGTGGTCTACTAATAATTGAGTATTTTACGATAAGAACACCTCTATATTCAGCTTTTTTCATTGCTGCGGAACGATTTTTTGATATCTTGACTTAAGACATGATCGTAAAATAGCTAATAGAACAAATGAAATATATCCTGCACTTCATGGTTTTTGGAATGCTTGTTATTGGGGGATTACAGGCGCAGCAGCTTCCAAAACGGCCTAATAAAACTGATAAAAATGGCTTGAGGCAAGGGGAATGGGTAGTATTATACGATGAGGAATGGATGGTCACTACAGATAGTAGCTTGGTGGATTCTTATCGCTTTTTTGAGTATAAAGACGACAAACCCATTGGTGTCTTTACGGGTTATTATTTGTCGGGAAAAATACAGCTAGAAGGAAGGTTGTTAGCTGATCGGCCTGTAGAAATCTTTGATGGAGAGGTGGTTTGGTATGGCGAAAATGGTATTAAGAAGAAGAGTTGGGTATTTGATCATGGGAAAGCCATGGATGAAATTGTTTATGATAGTAAAGGAAATATCAATTGGGAAACATTAATTCATAAAGGAACTGCTCATCATCAAGAACAGAACTATGACGAAGCGTTTGCTTTTTTTGAAAAGGCAGTTGCTCAAGCGATTGATGAGTATGGGAAAGGTTCAATTCCATATGCTACAGGGCTTATTAATCTTGCTTATCAATATAGAATAAAAACGCAGTACGCTAAGGCAGAAAAGCTGTATTTAGAAGCAAAAGCACTATACGGAGCTAAATTAGGGAAAGAACATGCACACTATAAATTTATCATTTTTAACCTCGCTGATTTATACACGTTTCAAAAAAAATATACTCAAGCAGAAGCACTCTATTTAGAAAGAAAAGAAATCTATGAAGCATCTAAAGATGAACAACCTCAAGATTACATTAAATCCCTCAATACATTGGCTGACTTTTATCAAAATTGTAACTATTATCAAAAAGCAGAATTGATGTATCAAGAGGTGATGGATGTGTATGAAACTAAATTGAGTAAAGAACACTTAGGTTATTTTTGCACATTTAATAATTTGGCTACCTTATACCAAGACCAGAAACTATATTCAAAATCAGAAAAATTCTATTTAGAAGCCCTAGAGTTCTTTAGAAAACAAACTAGTGAAGACTATTCTTGTTATACGACCTGTTTAACTAATCTTTCACATTTATATGTTTCCCAAGGTTTTTATGATCAAGCGTTACCCTTTTTGCAAGAATCAACGGCAATACATCAACAGTTAATGGAGCAAACACCAAGCACTCAAAACTTGCTCAGTTATGCGGACGCTTTGAATCAACTAGCCAGTTTATATCAAGATTTAGGATGGTATGTAAAGGCTAAGGAGCTGTATGTACAGGCCAAAAAAATTTGTGAAGAAGCTCAAGGAAAAGCTAATGAAGCATATGTGAGATATCTTGGTAATTTGGCTGATGTCACTAACTCTCAAGGAGATTACGATGAAGCAGAGCGCTTATATTTAGAGGCTCAAACTATAAGTGTAGCATTAGCTCTTGAAAATACGTCAATACTTATGGGATTGGCTAATGTCTATCGTAATAAAGGGCAGTTTGCAAAAGCAGAAAGTCTTTATAAAAAGGCCATAGACATTTGTAAAAAAACGATGAGAGAGGATCATCCCATTTACCTTACGCATCTTAACAATCTTGCTATTTTATATGCTTCACAAAATCTGCTTGAGAAGGCAGAAACGGTCTTATTAAAAATCATAGAAGTCAGTAAAGAGGGGGCTATAAAAAATCCTGAATACGTTACTTCTCTAATAAATCTAGCCACAATCTATCGTTTAGAAGGTCTTTTTGATGAGGCAGAATATTTGTATTTAAAAGGTATCCATATGGCGGAGCGTCTTATAGGGAAAAGGCATCCCATGTATGGTCATTATGTATCGAATATTGCTGCTTTATACCTTTTAAAAGGTGAATATAAAAAGTCAGAACAGTATTATGTAGAGGCTAAAAAGGTGTTTGCAGAAACATTAGGAAAAGAAGGCGTGGATTATGCACGTTGTCTTCAGAACTTAGCAATCAATTATAAACATCAAAATTTATATGTAACCTCAGAGAAATTGTTTAAAGAAGCAAAGCTGATACTCGAACAGGTATTAGATAAAGAACATCCAGAATATGGGACGTTACTTTTTAATTTAGCTTCTTTATATAAAGATTTAGGTTTGTTTGCGGAAGCTGAGCTGCATTTTAAGCATAGCATTGATATTATCATGAATAATATCAATCGTACATTTATATCGCTATCGGAAAAGGAAAAAAGCCAATATTTAGAACAGGCTAAATTAAGTCTCGAAAGTTTCTATCTTTTTGCATTACAGCGAGTTCGAACCCATCCAAGAATTTCAAGTATGAGCTATGATTTTCTTTTACAACAGAAAAGTTTATTATTTAATACACAAATTGCGCTAAAAACGAAACTCAGATTACAAGATGATGAGCAATTAAAAGATCTGTATAACGAGTGGTTGAAATCAAGAAGGTTGTTAGCTCGCTGGTATGGAAAAGCAGATTTTGAGCTGACCAATTCGGAAACAAACATGAAATTAGAGGAAGAAAAGGCGAATGAGTTAGAAAAGCAATTATCAACACAGTCAAAGTTATTTGCCAATAGTATGAATAGTAAAAAATATACTTGGCAAATGATACGCAAAACCTTGAAGCCCAAAGAAGCTGCTGTTGAATTAGTTCGTGTGAATGATTGGGAAGATTCAATTTTCTACATGGCTATGATCATCACTCCCGAAACTAAAGATTATCCAGCAGTAGTGGTTTTAGAGAATGGCAATGAGCTCGAATCCACCTACTTCAAAACCTATCAACAAACAGCAGAGCAGAATATTGAAAATCCAACTGATTCCTCTTATCAGCATTATTGGGGAAAAATAGCGCAGAAGTTGAAAGGAATAAAGAAGGTTTACTTATCAGCTGATGGCGTGTATTACCGCATGAATTTGCAAGCACTCAAAAACCCTGAAACGGGCAACTATTTGGCCGATGAACTAGACATTCAATTGGTCACAAGC
>JBMYQA010000222.1:0-10299 GCA_049600855.1 Flammeovirgaceae bacterium
CTAGCGGTGTTGAGCGCGTGTAATACGGGTTTTGGTCAATTACAGCGTGGCGAGGGGGTGATGAGCATCGGTCGCGCGTTTGCCTATGCAGGTTGTCCAAGTATTGCCATGAGTCATTGGCAGGTTGATGATGAAGCAACAGCGCAATTGATGGAAGGTTTTTACCAAGGGTTGTCTGATGGGTTGACGAAATCTGCGGCGATGCGCCAAGCGCAGTTGAATTATTTAGCCAACACCAGTCCACGTTCCGCCAGCCCATTCTATTGGGGAAGTTTTATTGTGATTGGGGATAATGCACCTGTTGTGAGCTCAAGTAGTTGGTATTATTGGGCAATAGGTGTGGTTCTTCTGGCTATTATTGGATGGCTGTTGAGTAGAAGACGCTTGGCTTAGTTGCCTAAGCGTTTTACAGATACTAACTACTAAGCCGAAAGCTCAGAAGCTAATTGAACCACTTTTTCCATTTTGGGGATGAAAATTTTGAAGGTAGTGCCCTGCCCTACATCGGAAGTTAATTCCATTGTACCTCCTAAAATATCTACTGTGCGCTTTACTACGTACAAGCCTAAGCCATTCCCTTTGGAAGACTCATTGGCGATAAAGTACATATTAAAAATCTTCTCGTGATACTTTGGCGGTATCCCTACGCCATTGTCTTCAATCTGGAGTTGTAATCCTTCTTCATCTAACGCAACTTGTACATGCACATAAGGATGCTCACCCGCATTGAATAATACGGCATTCTCTACAGTATTGAGTAAGATATTTCTGATTAGGCGATCTGGAGCACCGAACCGAAGGCCTTTTTCTACATGAAATTGGAAATCAATGTTATATGCTGTAATCAAATCGCCATATTCTTGGCGGATTTTCCGATGAATGTTATCAAAATCTACGGGTTCAGTTTCTTCAATTCCCGCATGGATGTCATTGACCATGTAGAGTTTTTGTAGCATCTTATTCATGCCATGAGCCGTTTCTTCTACTTTGGTAAATAGTTCTTCCGCCTCAGGGCCTAATGGGGTCATTTTGGCTAATTGAGAGAGCCCTAACATGGTTGTAATCGGCCTTCTTAAATCATGAGAGGAACGGTAGAGAAAAGTATCTAATTCTTTATTGGAATCGGTTAAACTGTCTACTAGCTTTTTATTATCATGCTTCAGCCAATAAACTTCCAAGGCATTATCAATCACAACCTTAAACTCACTAGGATCCCACGGTTTGGAGACGTAATGATATACGCGACCTCGGTTTATGGCATCAATAATTGCGTCAATATCGCTGTAGCCTGTAATAATGATTCTGGATATTTCTGGATGCTGGTCAGCAATGTTTGCCAAAAAGGTAGCGCCCGTCATTTGAGGCATGCGCTGATCGGCAATAATTAGGTGTACTTTGTGTTCCTTTAGCAATTCAAACCCTTCCTCCGCTGATTCAGCTAAATGGATATCGTAATATTTCCTGAATACAAACTTAAAGTTTGTCAGGTTACTGACTTCATCATCAATGTATAAGATGCTTGATTTATGAGGCGTGTAATTGTCCATACGTTTAGCAAGAGTCCATATCCCAATTCTATCAAATATCATAAATGTTACATGGAATAACAACACAACTTTGGCCTATAACTAACGTTCTGTTATTATTCTGATTTCTACCCTTCGATTTTGCTGTTTGTTAGCAGCACTAGTATTGGGTAAGAAGGGTTGATTCTCTCCATGCCATATCCCAATAATTCGATGGCTTTCGAGACCTTGACTGCGTAAATAGTTGACAATAACTTGCGTGCGTTGCCGAGATAATTCCCAATTTTTAAGCTGACTCCCTGTGTTATCTGTATGCCCATGGATTTCCAGTTTTAATGATGGGTTTTGTTGCAAAAAAATCAATAACACTTGCAGTTCGTCATAAACAGCCGAATCTAGTAACTCAGTCGTGCTTTGTTTAAAAATAGCATGTTTTAAGCGAATAAACTCTCCTACTTGAATGCCATTATCACTGATTGTTGCTTGTAAAGGCTGTTCACTTTTTATCTTTTCTCCTTTTTTATACACCCCTTGATTTACACTTCCTACCCATACTTGCTGTTGCTGATCAACAGCCACACAAGAGATGGCGTGGCTTAAACCATAACGTAAATCGAAAAGTCGGTATTGTGTGCCATCAAAACGAATTATTCCTCGATCTGATGTCACCCAAATAAACTGATTGCCCAACACAATATTTTTGAGTTGAAATGCATCATTAAATAATGCATGTGGCAATGTTTCCCACCGCTTCGTTTTTCTTACCCACAAGCGTGGCCCAGCTGGTGTGAGTGTACTCGCATACCAATTTCCGTTAAGTTCTTGTAAATCTCGAACATGCGCTAACTTGGGATAATTTTTCCATTGCTTCCCCCTAATTTCACAAAGGCCTTTTGCAGTAGCAATCAGCAAGTGTTCTTCCGTAATCCACTTTAAACGATTGACGCGATTACTCAATAGTTTTGAATTCTTTTCCCGCCATTTTGGATGTAACTTTCCATCTATCAGTTGATAAACGCCATCTTCAGTAGTGGCCACAAAGACTTCCTGTTTTGCATTGACCGCAATCGAAGAAATCAGCAGAATTTTGGAATTCGCAAATGGGTAGTGCTGAAACCTTCCAAGAGCATCTAACCGCATTAAACCTTTGCTGTAGGAACCTAACCATTTATTTCCTCGCTCATTGAGTGTAATGCAATTGATTTGTGAATCTCTCAATGCTGAGTTTTTCTCTGTGAAAAGTTGAAAATCATCTTCGTCATGCATGGCAATTAATCCGTGCTCAGTGCCAATCCACTTCACATTTTGATGATCTACCACCATGCAATTCACATGTGTTGATGGGAAGTTTTCGAGTTTATTAAAGTAGGCGGTTTGAGCTGGTACCTTAGGTGATACCCCACTGATCAATATACCAATAAAAAAATAAAGTAGAATGTGAGCTTTTTTATTCAATTCGACATCATTTTTTTGCTTCATCTTTTCCCTCTTTACTTGCTTCTACCATTTCCGCAATTTGATTTTTCCTTTTGCGCACATGTTCTTGACGAATCACATAAGAGAGCAATCGTTCGAGCGGAAATACCAATAAGGCAATCCCTGCTTGGATCGCAAAATTAGAAACTGGCGTTTTCTCTATGTTCACTTGAGCTTCTAAGGTGACTTGCACAAACTCCACAATGAGAATGAGGGTAAAAATGGTTAATACTTGACTGAGCACTTTGTATTGGACTTTTCGACTTCTCCGATTCAGTCGATAGGATAACACGAGCAATGTAGAGAACAGTAGGATTTCAGCACCATAAAACCAAGGCTGTTCCCAATAGGGCGGAACTACTTGAAAAGTGACGGGCTCTAGTTCTGTGATATTCCCAAAAGCATCTTTGCCTCTAACAACCAATTGATACTTCCCACTTGGCAAGCCCACATAAGACACAATATTTTGAGGTGTCCAGTCCGTCCAGTTATCGTCTTTTCCAATTAAACGGTATTGGTATTTCGCATGGCCTTCTTCAAAATAAGAAGGAATGGAAAAGGAGAAGTACAAGACATGGTTATCTTTTCGATCTACTTTAAAATCTTGTAACGATAAATATTGATTTTGGTGATTGCGCACATGCTTTAAATACACTCCATATCCTTTATCATCGTTTTGTCCTTCTTTTAAATCAATTCTAAAGAGGTTATTTTCTTTCGTAACGGCCCACAATGCATGTTTTGCACCTAAAAATATGCCTGAAAGTTCGCCTAACCATTTGAGGTAGTTGAGTTTCATACTTGTGGAAATGTGAGCGGTATTCTTTCCCGAAAGCATCAACCATTCCGTCCCATTGTGCAGCCAAGAAATTTCATGTGTATTAGACAAGATTTTAGAAGCTTCCCCTTCTTTAATCAATTCCCGATCGAGCTGAAGTTTATCGCCATCATAGTAGTAAGCCCCTGAAGATAAGAGGAAATAGATTTTACCTTGCCATTTCACCGCGCGAATGTCATCATTGTAAGGGTTTTTAATTTCATGCTCTTGCATGCTGGCAAACTGCCCATTTTCATCCAAAATCAACTTAAAAATGTAACTGTTACCACTCACCCAAAGGTTTCCTGCATCATCTTCTAAAAAAGCACTCACATAATCATCAAACCCCGTAAATACAGGCACTTTTTGCCATTTTCGATCTTCATATTTAAAAACCAACAACTCATCATTGTAAGTACTGGCATAAATGCGATCAAACTTCTCCGAATAATGGGCTAAACGAATGGGTGATCTTGTAATGATTTCCACCTTTTTCCCTTTTACCGCAAACATTCCAGCATTGGTCACAGCCAACATGCCATCAGGATAAGCAATCAATTGCTGGCATTTCCCTTCAATTTCCTCAAGTTGCTGAAATGCATAGTAACTTTCTTTGGTAATGGTTATTTTTTCTACGGTGTATTTAGGACGTACTGTTACCTTTTTTAGCGGTACCTCATTCTCTTTCGCCTCTGGTAAAATCTCATCTACAGGTTCTGGGTCAATATCCGTTGCCACAGAATCTTTCGCTTCCTCATCACCTTTCTTCTTATTCCCTTTTTTCTTTCTGCGATCTTTTTTCTTCTTACGCTTTTTGCCGTCTCGCTTCGAGAAAAGTCGTTTGAGCCAAGGACTTTTTTTCTTGCTTGCTTCCGCATCTTTT
Organism: Flammeovirgaceae bacterium; assembly: GCA_049600855.1. Classification (GTDB taxonomy): domain Bacteria; phylum Bacteroidota; class Bacteroidia; order Cytophagales; family Flammeovirgaceae; genus JBMYQA01. Next base: position 4,703 of record JBMYQA010000222.1, read on the forward strand.
GATGTATTTTTCTTACCCAGTTGCTTTGTTGCTTTTTTTGAAGGACGACTTCTAATCTTATTTCCAACAATTACTGGGCGTTCTTCTTCAATTTGTTCTTGAATCAATTGTCGAATTTGCCGAATATCATCAATTCGATCAAAGTAGAAAAGGCCGATACTGGTGCCCACATACAGCATTTCCTCTGTTTCTGCCACCGTTAATATGCCTCCTTTTAGTCCGTAATAGCTGGAATAGTCGAAAATGGGTGAATTAAAATCTAATACGGAAATGCCATATTCATGCGCAATCCAAATGTTATTTTTTTCATCTTTAAAAATGGCGTAAACCTCATTATCGGGAAGTCCAGCTTCATAATCAATCTGTTCAACGGTATTTCCTGTTTCCCAATTGACAATTAACACGCCACCACTTAAGGTAGAAAGTACCAATAAGGAATCATCTAAGCGTAAGCCATTTAATAAATTGTGATCTTTTAAGTAATCCGCATCATCTAACGCCAACAAGCTGAACGCTTCATTTTCAAGCACATACAGTCCTCCTTCAGCCATTCCAACCACGCTTTTCTTTTTGGATAAATTCACCGAAAATACGGGGTAATTTTCTTCGGAGAGGTTGTAGTTTAGGGCCTTAAGCTTATTGGAATATGCTTGGTAAAGTGTATGATTTTCCGTAATGATATGGGCCTGATTGCGATGTTGAAAAAGACTAAAAAAACCATCATTTTGCTTCGCTTTATAGCGATTGGTTACTCTCTTTTCTACAGAAGAATATTCAAATAACTGCTCATCTGTTAAGAAATACACCCAGTTTCCCACAATTTCGATGTGTGACACATCGCCTTCAAAATCCAAACTATCGGAAAGAGATACATAAGTATCTTGTCCTTTGTTATCGCGAATAATGTACCCAAAGTTATTCCGACATCCTACATACAAATGTCCATCCTGATGATTGAGCACTAAAGCCAGTGCAGAACCAGGCGTAGGAATTAGCCCCCACTCTACGCCATTGAATTTGAGTACGCCTTTTCGGTTGGCAAAACACAGTAAACCATACTCATCTTGTGCGATCGCATAGTTTTGATTGTCAACATTTAATAAATCTGGATTGTAATGACGCAGAAAAAAACGGCCATTTTGGGCAAAGAGTTGGTGTGATTGATTAACAAAGAGTATAATCAACAAAAATAGAACAATACTTCGCTGGAGAAGCTGTCTGTAAGGTAATGCTTTATGAGTAATGTTGTTTTGAGTTAGCATGAAGTTTCCAAACATCATTGGTTGTGAATAATTCTTATCCTTAAGAACTCAGGCTAATTCAGGATCGTTAATTCAAGTATTTGTTTGGTATTACTACTACGAAGATATAAATCCTTTAGTATAAGATTACCATAGCCATTTGATAATTTACAGAAATTCTCATATAATGTATTCTACTGGGGCACTACTAGGATTAAAATTGTAATATCAGAAGAAAAAAAATAATTTTAGAAATGCTCAAACTGTTCAAAATTTTTTGTTTCACTTTTTTTCTCCCCTATTTCTTACATGCGCAGGATTATGAAGTGATTCGTACATTGAGAGGGCACCAAGGAGGTGTTCAAAATATTCGCTTTAGTCCCGATGGTAAATTGCTCGCGAGTTGTGGCAAAAACGACCACACGGTTGCCATCTGGAATGTAAAAACAGGAAGGCGCATGGCCTCATTAACGGGGCATCAAGCACTTATTTATGAAGTTACATTTGATCGCTCTGGTAAGCTTTTAGCGAGTGCGAGTAAAGATGGTACGGTAAAAGTTTGGGAGGTCACTTCTCGAAAGCTGGTTGGAAACTTTGAAAACCAACCCGTTATTTCGCCCAATAACATCACCTACAAAAGTGTCGCTTTCGTAAGCTTTTCGGCAGATAGTAAATATGTTTTTTTTGGTGGAGATAATGGTTTTTTATGTAAAGGAAAACTAGGTACCAGTACCGTTGGCGCATTTTACCGATCGAAACGCATGCTACAGGTCAATAACATCGACCCACATGCAAACATCAGCATCACAGGAGGAGCGGTAAGTGCAGATGGGCGTAGTATTTTAGTTTCCATTGATCATTTTGTACATCGCATTGACATTAAATCTGAAAAGATTGTAAATACCTTTTTTTATCCGTTTGCTTACATCAATGATGTGATTGTTGGCCCAGGAAGAGATAAAATTACGACTTGGAGTTATGATGGAAAAATCACCGTCTGGAATTATTACAATCAACGTATGATCAAGAGCTTACAAGTTACCGCACCCAAAAATTACAGCGTGGCTAGTTTTAGCACAAACAAACAATTGATGACTAGCGGGGCGTTTGGCAATAGCGCACGAGTGTGGAGTTGGCAATCTGGACAGGCCATTGCCAAATTGAGTGATCATACCAAGATTGTTCGCATAAGCCGCTTTTCCCCCATTGAACACCTCATTGCAACAGCAAGTTACGATGGATTCATTAAATTATGGGAACCCACCAAAGAAAATCCCGAAGTCATTGAAGAAGCTGTAGTTGATGAAAAACCAATCATCACAGCGCCTTCAAAAATCGTAAGTCCTCTACCTAAAGACGAATTAGAATTATATGGAGAGAAAGTAGAAAAGGGGAAATTGATTGAATTAGAACAGGTACATTTTGAACAAAGCAAGTATGAACTATTAGCCGCTACGATAGAGGATTTAAAGTTGGTTGCCAAATTGATGAAGGATAACCCTACTATGAAGATTGAAATTCACGGTCATACGGATATTCAGGGACATCCCATTGAAAATTACAAATTGTCACAAAAGCGCGCGCAAGCTTGTATGGATTACCTCATTCAAATTGGCATTGCTGCAAATCGCTTAGCAATTAAAGCCTTTGGAGAAAGTAAACCTATCAGTCGAAATAGTAATGAAAAAGATCAAAAAAACAACCGTAGAGTAGAAATTAAAATTATTAGTTTATGAACTTGTCTAGTAGCATTTCCATAAAATATATTCATTGATATTCTGCTATTTTTTTATAAATATTGCCACTCCTTATCTAAACTTATTCATTGACGTTTTCTTCGGAAAGCACATTAACACCAACAAAATGAGCAGGATTAGAAGAATACAAATAGCACAAGATACATTCGGAATCCTAGAACGAGGCCACTATAGAACATTACAAGGTAAAGAGATTGATATTGCCCAAGAACTAGCTGCGGCTAAGGGAGGAACCATTCACTACAAATCTGCTCAACTCGAAGCATTCGTTCAGCAATTACAAGCCGAAACGGATCGTGAAAAAGTAACTACCATCTTTGAGGTAACCGGTGAAACTACCTTAGAAGCAGCAAAACGCCTTTGGGATGAGGGGGAATCTCATATTTTAGCCTTAAACTTTGCATCCGCTAAAAACCCTGGTGGCGGGTTTCTTACAGGAGCTCAAGCGCAGGAAGAAAGTCTTGCCCGTGCCTCAGGCTTATATCCGTGCATTGAGCAGAAAAAAGCCATGTATAAAGCAAATAAAGCGCATCATTCTAATCTCTATTTAGATGATATGATTTATTCTCCCCAAGTGCCTGTGTTTCGTTGTGACGATGGACAATTACTAGCGCCTTACACCCTGTCTATCGTTACAGCACCAGCTGTAAATGCAGGCGCAGTAAAAGATTCCGAATCGCACCACATTCCCTTGTTAGAACCCACCATGAAAGGGAGAATTTTAAAACTGCTCAGTTTATGCCATCAACATCAGCACAAAACACTCCTATTAGGAGCTTGGGGCTGTGGTGTTTTTCGAAATGACCCAACACATATGGCCTCCTATTTTAAAGAAGCATTGGGAGAAGGAGGATTATTCCACAACCATTTTGAGCGCATTGTTTTTGCCATTTTAGACCATACCCAAGAACAGAAATATTCCACTCCTTTTCGAGAACAATTCTTGGCATGAATAACAGCATTCAAGGCTGAGCACTTCGATCGATTAAAAACCTCAGCAAATTGAGCTGTAATCGAAAATCAGCATTTACTGGCTACTTCAATGCTAAAAAGCTGTTAATCTAAGTATTCAACGGATTTTTTTACATTGAAAAGGGTTTAGTTGGTTGAAACTATTTTATCCAGAATTGTAAATCAAATAACATGTCAACTAAATTATACTCCCTTTCCATAAATATCGCCTATTTTTTACTTGCTGCGTTATGCTTGAGTGCTTGTTCTTCATCAGAAGTACATGAAACACCTGAAGAAAAACGAGCTAAAGAAGCTGCAGCGCAAAAAGTCATTGACCAAAGTATTTTAGCTCATGGAGGAAATCGCTATGAAAAAGCGAGCATCTCCTTTGATTTTCGCGACAAACACTATACTTCGATCCGCAGCGGAGGCAACTACCAATACACTCGTGAATTTCAAAAAGATTCGGAAACCATCCGAGATGTATTGTCTAACGCTGGCTTTCAACGCTTTACGAATGGGCAACTTGTTGAATTAAATGAAAAAAAATCTAATGCCTATTTGAACTCAGTGAATTCGGTACTTTACTTTATGCAACTGCCCTACGGACTCAATGATGCTGCGGTAATAAAAAGGCATCTTGGAACAGTAGAAATTGAAGGGAAAGCATATGATAAAATTCGCGTGAGCTTTCAAGAAGAAGGCGGAGGCCAAGATTTTGAAGATGTTTTTATCTATTGGATTAATCAAGAAAGTAGTTTAGTCGATTATTTAGCCTACGAATATCATACGGATGGAGGCGGAATGCGCTTCCGTAAAGCCATTAATCAGCGCGTTGTCAATGGAATCACCTTTGCCGATTACATTAACTACAAACCTAAAGGAATATTTACCGATTTATATGAATTAGACCAAGCCTACACCCAAGGAGCACTAGAAGAAGTTTCCAGAATCATAAATACGAATATTAAAGTCGCCTTAGCAGAATAAAATCCCGTTTACCTTAAAATAATTCCCCCTACTCAACCCTCGTTTTCGTTGTTTTTAACCCGTCTCTTCTTCAAATATCACTGCTTATTTGTATATTCCACTCAGAAATGAGAAAATTAATTGGATTTAACTATGTTAGGTGAGTTAGGGATTATTCTTTTAGTATTTATCAGTGCATTTTTGCTGGGAATGGCTACTGCAAGAATTAAGCTAAAAAGTAAGTTGGAAGGGCTTTCGGAAGAGTTAGATGTTAAAAATGTAGTTATCGAAAAACTGGACAATGACTTACAAATCGCTCAAATGAAAATCTCCCAACTAGAAAAGGAGCTATCAGGTAGTATTACACAAGCAGTTTATGAAGAGCTTAAATCCATTCATCAAAAAGAGCTAAATAAAATTGACAAATGGCTTCAAGAGCAAAAGACGCAAATCAAAACCCTTCACAAACAGCTAGAAGAGGCCGATCAGTTGCGCGCGGGCGACCGGGTATTGACCAGCGGCGATGGCGGGGTGTTTCCGCCGGGTCTGGCCATCGGGCAAATTGCGGAAGATCCCGGCGGTCGGTGAGAACCGCGTGACCATCGCGTGAGAGACGGCTCACAGTGCCTCGATTCGCCAAACGGCGGCGAGGTTCCCGGATCGGATAGCATCGTCC
>JBMYQA010000223.1:0-10247 GCA_049600855.1 Flammeovirgaceae bacterium
TTTAATGGATGAGGATATTGATCAGGCCAAAAGCTTTTTGTTGGGATTTTCAAATATTCTGCGTTACCAAGTGTATGAATGTAAAGAGGAAAAAATTCGATTGAGTAAAGAGTTCGATTTCTTAGAAGATGTTTTCCAATTGTGGAAATATCGTTTAGGAGATGATGCCAGCATTCAATGGCAGTTTGAAAACGAAACGCAGGAACTGTACATTGCTCCACTCATTTTTTATCCTTTTGTAGAAAATGCCTTCAAGTATCTGAGCAATGATGATGATTCTGCCCAAAATCAGGTGCATGCAACGATTCAGGCAAAAGGCCAACAAGTGGATTTCGTGCTTACCAATACATACATTTCATTGGAACACACGAATAAATCAGGCATTGGTTTATTAAATGTTCAAGAGCGCTTACAACTCATCTATCCGATGAAACATGAATTGAGTATAAAAAAAACAGCGCGGCACTATACGATTCAGTTAACCTTGAAATTAGATGATTAAACTCCATTGCCTCATTGTAGATGATGAATCTATCGCCAGAAAAGGCTTAGAAAAATATGCCCAGCAAATTCCTTTTTTAAACCTAAGAGGACTTTGTAAAAGTGCCCTGCAAGCACACGAATACTTACTTAGTGAGCAAATAGATTTGTTATTTCTCGATATCAATATGCCAGGTATTAAGGGCACTGATTTTTTGCGCTCACTCCAGCAAGCGCCTTATGTCGTATTCACAACGGCCTATTCGGAATATGCCCTAGAAAGCTTTGAGTTCGATGTGGTAGATTATTTGGTAAAACCCATTGCCTTTGAGCGTTTTTTGCAAGCAGCAAATAAAGCGTTGCGCATGATTCATAAAACGACAGATGAATCGGCGGAGGAACAGGAGTTTTTTTATGCGAAATCGGATGGAAAACTCATCCGAATTTACTTCGATGATATCTACTATGTGGAGTCTGCTCAAAATTATGTCACGATCTATATGGCTGACCAACAACATATGGTACTCATTACCTTAAAAGCCATGTTGGAGCTATTGCCAGCAGCGCAGTTTATTCAAGTACACCGCAGTTGCATTGTGGCAAAAGCTAAGGTAAATATGTTAGATGGCAATCAATTGGTGCTTGGTAAGTATCAGGTGCCCGTGAGCAGGCGCATGCGCGATGAGGTGTATCAACGTTTATTTAAAGATAAAATCATAGGAAAATAATCGTTAAAAGCGACTCGTTTGATGCACTAACTAAATGGCATGATGAGCTAATAAAATAAATTTCTTTCGCTTGTAAACCTTTCAGATGTTTGGATTGTCCTTTCAGTGATCAAATTAACCGTTTCAGTCAAATAGCAGCTTGGTTTCGGAACAATTTCAGCAGGAAACGATTAAATAAAATGTAAATGCGTAATGCTAGGGTGAATTGTTGCTACTGTTAAAATTGTACTAATTAATGCGGTGAAAAAAACTAATAACAAACTACTTAGTATTACAAGAATGGTTTTGAAACTGGTTTTTAACTAATCAATTTTGCGATCTCTACTAAATCAAAAACAAAATGAAGTACAAACCAAACAGGTTAACCGCAGGAATTCTGATTTTCTGTAGTCTATTATTTATTATGAATAGCTGGGCACAAGCCCAAAACGTTACCCTCAGTGGGTATGTAAAAGACGCTAAGGATGGCGAAACGCTTATTGGAGCAACTGTATATGCAAAGGAAGCTAGTACTGGAGTGGTTACCAACGCCTATGGCTTTTACTCTTTATCAGTACCAAAGGGGAATTACACCATCTCATTTAGATATGTCGGCTATAAAGATGAAATCAAAACCATTGCATTAGAAAGTAATCAGCGATTAGATATTGAATTATCTGGAGATGCTGAGGTGCTGGAGGAAGTAGAGATCGTAGACGAACGCGAAGCCGATGAGAACGTGAAAAGTGTGGAGATGAGTGTGAATAAAGTAGACATTAGCGTGATTCAAAAAATGCCTGCTTTATTAGGTGAAGTCGATGTTGTACGAAGTATTCAATTGTTGCCCGGCGTATCTACGGTGGGAGAAGGTGCTACCGGTTTTAATGTGCGTGGGGGAGGAGTAGGGCAAAACCTCGTATTATTAGACGAAGCGCCCGTGTATAACTCTTCGCACTTGTTTGGCTTTTTCTCCGTATTTAATCCTGATGCGGTAAAGGATGTAAAACTGATTAAAGGCGGTATCCCCGCGCAGTATGGAGGTCGTTTGTCTTCTATTTTAGATGTGCGGATGAAAGAAGGTAACAGTAAAAAGTTTTCTGCTGAAGGAGGAATAGGTGCCATTTTTAGCCGTTTAACCTTAAGTGCCCCGATTAAGCAAGGCAAAGGTTCATTCATTGTCGCTGGTAGAAGATCTTATGCTGATATTTTGGCGCAGCCATTTTTAGGCGAGGATTTGAGGGGTAGTCGGTTTTTCTTTTATGACCTCACCCTAAAAGCAAACTATAATTTAGGGGATAAAGATCGCATTTTCCTTTCAGGTTATTTTGGTCGAGATGTATTTGATGCGTCTTCTGTATTTAAGTCGAATTGGGGAAATGGGACAGCTACGGTTCGTTGGAACCACTTGTTTAACGATCGTTTATTTTCCAATTTAACCGCAATCTATAGTAATTACGATTACGAATTAGGCTTTGGCGATACCGCAGAAGACCGTTTTGATTGGAAGTCCAGAATTGTTACCTATGGACTAAAAGAGGATTTAACTTACTACCTCAATGCAGATAATATCATTAACTTTGGTGCGCACCTTACGTTGTATGATTTCTCTCCAGGAGAGGCTGTAGGGATAAGTGCAGGTCAAGCCTCTGATGTGTCTTTAGATAACAAATACGCCATTGAAGGTGCGCTTTATGTATCGAACGAGCAACAATTGGGTGACCGTATTTCCCTACAATATGGATTGAGGTGGTCATTATTTAATTACATGGGGCCAGGAGAAGCGTATGAGTTCTTTCCTTCCGAAAATCCAGGCGATCGCAAAGAACCTAATTTGGACGCGACACAAACCTACGACCGTTGGGAAAGCATTAAGGTGTATAACAACTTCGAGCCTCGTCTTTCCTTAAAATACCAATTGAACGAGTCGTCTTCAATTAAAGCAAGCTACAATCGAATGGCGCAATACATCCATTTGATCTCAAATACGTCAGCTTCAACACCACTAGATATTTGGACACCAAGTACCAACAATATTGAGCCCCAACTAGCTGATCAGATTGCGTTGGGATTATTCAAAAACTTCAAGAATAATATGTTCGAAACCTCTGTAGAGGTGTACTATAAAGACATCCAAAACCATGTAGATTATGTAGATGGAGCCGATTTATTATTAAATCGTTTTATTGAAGGCGAACTACTTTCTGGTGATGGCAGAGCCTATGGTGCGGAGTTTTATGTGAAAAAGACGGAAGGACGTTTTTCTGGTTGGGTGAGCTACACACTTGCAAGAACGGAGCGTAGGGTAAATGGCGTGAATAACGGCGAATGGTTTCCCGCTCGTTTCGATCAAACCCATAATTTTAATGCCGTACTTTTCTATGATTTGACGAAACGAGTAAGTCTTTCGGCCAACTTTGCCCTAGTATCTGGCACGCCCGTTAACTTTCCATCAAATCGTTTTGAATGGCAAGGCTATGTGGTTCCGCACAACCCTCGAAATGGTAGAAATAACCTCCGCATTCCAGCTTATCATCGTTTAGATTTATCATTACGTCTCAATGGCAAGGTGAAAGAAGGAAAGAAGAAAACAGACTTTTGGGTGTTCTCGATCTACAATGTATACAATAACCGAAATCCATTTTCCATCTACTTTGAACAAGATCGTAATCGCGCTGCTGTAGGTGCTCCAATTACTACGCAAGCTACTCGACTTTCCATTTTTGGAAGCTTTATTCCATCTGTAGCTTATAACTTTAAATTTTAACTACCCAAAACCTCAACTTATTAGAACATGAAAAAGTTAATTTATCTATTCGCAATCATCATGGGTTTGGGCTTAATGAGCTGCGAAGACCCTATAGATGTGACTTTGGAAAGCTCTATTCCGCAACTTACGGTAGACGCTTGGATTACCAATGAGACTAAAGTTCAGACCGTTAGGCTAACCGTTTCCCAAGATTATTTTAGCAATACATTTAATCCTGATGCATTAAACGCAACGGTTACCTTAACGGACATCACCGCTAATGAGAATTACAGTTTCACAGATGCGGATAATGATGGAAATTATACCTATGATGCTTCTGGTGAGGCAATTGCTAAATTGAACCACGAGTATCAATTGACTGTAGTTTTTGATGGGAATACCTTCATTTCTACAACAAATGTAAACCGAACGATGCCGATTGATTCGGTAGGAATTGAGTATCGGGAAGGGGGATTGGGAGAGCCTGAAGGCCATTATGCATCATTGTATGCACGAGACTCGGTTGGTTTTGGAGATTTCTATTGGATTAGAACCTACAAATGGGATCAGGCTGACAATCAAGGGTTTTGGCTAAACAAGCCTAGCGAAATCAATATTTCTGCTGATGGAACGTTTAGTCCAAATGCACGAAATGATAATATCGAATTATTTGAATTCATTTTACCGATTCGGGATTTAGTAAACCCTGTTAGTGACCCTGATGGTCCAGATGATATTCCCCCCTATGAGATTGGCGACTCACTCTACGTAGAATTACATGGAATTAGTGAGGGCTCTTATTACTACTTGCTAGAAATCCAGACCGCAACCTTAAATGGAGGGTTATTTGCTACGCCACTGAACAATGTACCAACTAATATCGCCAATGCTGATCCTAACTCAACGGTAACAGCCATTGGATGGTTTGGAATGAGTATGGTAAATGCGATGGGAAGGAAGGTAGAATAAGAATAGAAGAAATTAGGGACAAGGCAACGCCTTGTCCTCACACTGATTTTATGAATAGCTCTTGAGTGCTATTCCAATTTTTTTAAATCCACAATTACCCCATTAATTTTTTGATTTTTGTGGAGTAAATTAATGTAGTTGCGTGCCTGTTTTTCGGTTCGGAACGGGCCCAAAATTACTTTGAACATTGCACTGCCATCTTCACTCTCCTGCACATGTACAAGTACATTTCCTAAGTTGTACTTCTCTTCCAAGTCAAGTATTCGAATAAAGGCATTTCGATAGGTATTATACGAACCCACTTGCACTCCATAACCTTGTTGAGGCTGCCTTTTCGCGGAAATGTTAAACATATACTCTCCCTTTTTAGGAGTATATACCGGTTCCTCTAACGCTTTAATTTCTGCATCAGTAGGTTCAGCTTCGCTGCGTTCATATTTTCGAAGCTCTGCCAATAAATCTTTAGCAGATTGGAAACCATAAAGGCGCTTTAATTCTCGACCATACGGGGAAAAAATGATGACCGTAGGATAATACAGTACCTGATAGATATCAGCCAATTTTTTACCTTCTGTAATCAACGACTCTCCATCCACTGCTAAGCCTAAGTATTTTTGATCTGCATATTTGATGAAATACTTGTTGCTAAAGGTTTGTTCATTCATCTCTTTGGCCGGCATACACCAATTGGCATAAAAATAAATGAAATAAGGCTTCTGCGAATTATCAGCGCGTTCTTGGAGTTGCTCATACGTGCCATCAAAAAAGATGAAACTATCATCTTGTGCCTGTGAGGTGATTGAATAAAGACTGAAACAAAAAAATAGGAGGATTATTCTATTCATATTATAAATTGTTTTGTCAGCAAATATTTTTAGGTTATACAACTGTATCAAGTCAATATGATCGCCCTTGATACCCATTATTTTCCAATTGCTGATGGCAATTGGGGCAATCACAGCTGATCTTATCAGTTACAAGATAGGAAATACTTAGGGATTTTCTAATAAAAATGATTGTAAAATATCTGATTTTCAGCAGTCTAAGAGATGATGTATTGCATTTATAGATGATTAATGAGAATAACGGATAATTGTATGATCTGATTGTGTAACTTTATTACCTGAGAAGTCCATTAAAAATACGTAAAAATCACCTGAAGTCTGCGCAGTGCGCGGGCTATACTAGATGAACTTATCTACTATTAGTTTTTTTGAGCGAAAAAGAGTTAAGGAGTATTTCATTGAGCAGTTCCTCGCCGAAATAAATTAATGTTAGACAAGTAAGAATACAAAAAAACAACCATTTACAGGTGAAATATTTTGTTTTAAAGAAGCTTTAAAAAACATCTAGCTGTTTTGAGCGTTATGAGGAAGTATAACTGATCACTTAAATCAATAACTAATAAACTTTTTTATAATATTTATAGCTATTTTAGGTATTCCTCCCTTCATGCAAGACGATAATGGTATAGTATATTATAAAGGTCCTATAGACAATAATGTGTTGACTGAACAACGTATGCTTGGTTTACACCAGCATGCCATTTCCCCAAAGTTAGAGAAAAAGCTATTCATGGTATTAGTGGAGTTAGGACAAAATATAGCTAAATATTCTGTAGAGCGTTCGGAAGATACCGATTGTGGAATAGGCGAGATTTCCGTCATTAAAGAAAATGATAAGTTTATTTTTACTACAAAAAACTTAGCGAGCAAAAAAGCTGCCGAGCAGGTGATGAATCGTTGCGCGCAGTTAAATTCGTTAGACCGAAAAACACTCAGAAGTCTGCGGCGAGAAATTATGAGCATGCCTTTTAACCCCAATCATATCGGCGCTAAACTTGGCTTGATTCAGGTCTGCTTGTATGCCGATAGTCCTGTACAAACTTCTTATGAATCGAAAGAAGATGGTAACTATGGCTACTTATCTATAAGTGCAGAATTGAGCAAGTGAATAAACAGAATAAGGTATTTATTTCATGGCAGTTGAATGTAAGAAGGCCAATTTGACCTCACCATCTACTCTTCGCACAGCGGCACTTTCTGTCCAGTTTTTGTTATAAGAAGTATCTCCCAAATGGATGACCCCATAGTTAAGGTAACTGACAAAGGCACTGTTACAATCTGTTTGAGTGTTGAAGTCTTTTAATTCGTAATTGATTTTGAGTGTTGGTTTTTTTAGAAAGACGTTGATGATGCTGTCATTATTCCAAATAAACCCTTGGTCAAAAAGAATATAATCTTTAGTAGATAGGGCATGTAACTTCTCAAAGTCTCGTTCTTGAAGTGCTATGAAATAATCTTTTACTACTTTTTCTGCTTCGGCAGAACTAACTTGTTTACACGATTCTTGTTTAGGAGTGCAAGCAAATAATAGGAAAGCGAGGGCAAACCAAATAAATGTTTTCATAGATCAAAGTGAAATGCTGATTTACCCTAAAAATATAAAATCCCTGAATAGAAACTCAGGGATTTTACATAAATAATGCGAGTGAGCTTACAACTCCATCGGAACTTCCATCAGCAATACTTTGGCCTTAGAATCTGCTTTTACCGTAAACTGCTCCGTATCCCACATGCCAAAGCCATCGCGTTCATTAAGCTGTTGTCCGTCAATAGTGACATCGCCCTCGATCAAGAAGGCATATACGCCATTTCCAGACTTCTTAAGCTGATAATCAGCTGATTTTCCAGCTTCAAACTCTCCCAAATGGAACCAAGCGTCTTGATGTATCCAAACGCCTTCATCGTCAGCCGATGGCGATAAAATTTGATAGAAGCTATTCGCTTTGCGAACGTCTTTCAACGAAATTTGGTCGTATCGAGGAGTCACATTACTCTTATTGGGGAATACCCAAATCTGTAGAAACTTTACCGCTTTATCTGCATTTTTGTTGTACTCTGAATGGAAAATTCCTTTTCCAGCACTCATCACCTGTACATCTCCTTCTTGAATGACTGCTTGATTTCCCATACTATCCTCATGCTTTAAATCTCCTGACAAAGGAATTGAGATGATCTCCATGTTATTGTGTGGATGTTTCCCAAATCCCCTTGAGGGAGCCACCGTGTCGTCATTTAATACCCGTAACACGCCAAAGTTCATGCGCTCTGGGTTGTGGTAATTGGCAAAGCTGAAAGAATGTTTGGAATCTAACCAGCCGTGATTTGCCATGCCCCTTGTGTTCGCTTTGTGCAATACCGTTTTCATCGTTTTTTCCTCCTTATTTGGTAAATGATTATAACCTACTTGCCGAATCGCTTTTTTCTTCGCTTCAGCCGCTGTAGTTAAAACTCCATTAGCCAGCGTTACACCTGCAATACCAGCAAGAGTTTTCTTAATGAAATTTTTACGATCCATAACAAAATTTGTTTGTACTAAATTTGTAATTACAAATATAAGACAAAATTTTAATAATCCAAATGGAAGAGCAATGGCGTATATTTGAATCACATTAGCGATTCAGACATGCGCTTACTTAGGCGACCATTCTACTACTTTAATGCCTGACCATACGCCATTGAAAGGAACATTAAGGTTTTTGATGTAAGTGAGGAAAACGTAATGCTCGTGTACGGTCAACCCCCAAGCACCAAGGTTGTCTGTGGGGAAGCCAAAAGTGCCCGCCGTTTTGGGTTCCATAGGATTGGCAACATCTACAATTTGCAACTCGCTGTCTCCTGCCGACATAAATACCAAGTTGCGTTCTGCATCAAAATGGGTTTGGTTGATGTGCCCGTGACTGTTGGTCCAGTCATTTGCGGGAGAATGGCAATTCCAAGGATTCCACCAGCCTACTTGCCTGATGTTTTGAGGATCGCTAATGTTTAATACTTCCATACCGCAGTGATCTGCACCCACATAGGCAAGGGAATCATTCAGTACCAAAGTGTGATAAGCGAGTTGCCTCCTGATATTTTTTGTAGTGTTCAGGTATCGGCCAACTTCTTTGGGTTGAGAAGGCGTAGAAATATCAATGACGCGCAAGCCTCCTGTATCGTAACATAAAAAGAGGTGATTACCTTTAAAAGCCATTCCACGGGCTTGGGGCCTTTGCATTCGATTGGGATCTTTTTTAGGAAAATGAATATCAGGGACATACTTTGATACTAAAGCCACTTTCCGTTTATCTTTGATATTTAAAATCAACACGCCTTCACTCATAGCGCCCAAATAGGCATAATCGCCTTGGATACGTACCATTGCGGCTCCTCTAGCCCTTCGATCATGCACCCAAACAGAGACAACAGTTGGTTTTTGAGGATCGGTTACATCAATAATTCCTAAACCAGGTGTTTGTTTACCGCCAAAAATATTACCCAAGGCCAAATAGAGAAAGTTTCCATCTTGCACAACATCCATCACCTGAAGCTTGAGGAAGTTATTGATGGCAAACCTGCCTTGTAGTTCCATATTGTTGAGATCAGACACATCGAAAATGTTTAAGCCTCCCGCTTTTGAGGCTACATAAAGATAGGGCCGACCCAATTGGTCGTATGCGACAGATTGAGGTAAAAAATTAGGGGTTTGAAATTCGGAGTGATGGCGAGTGGCAATTGTAGGCTCTTCTTGAGCGAGCGAAATCATCCATGAAAATAAAAGGCCAAAGATGAGGTTAAGTTTGATGTATTTCATATAAAATTATCAGCTGGTTTGAACTCAAAAATAAAAAAAAACACAACGCATGGCATGCATTGTGTTTTCACTTAACGTTTCTTTGACAGCTTTAACACTGATCCAACTTTGAAATGGAGTAGCAGTAAGTATACATGTAGCAAAGTCCATTTAAAACTTGGATGAGAGCAAGGTTGAGTATCATCAAATAAAAAAAGCGATAGCTTAATCTAAATTAATGACATACTCAAATAACTGTTCCAATTGTTTTGGAGTAGGTCGATGATTACTGTCATCATCATCATCTTCCTCACTGATTTCCATCGAATACAAGGTTTTATCTGCGTAACGCAGTACTTGACAAGCATTTTCTTTTTCCTCATCATCTAAATGAATAAGGAGCCCCCATGTAGGTGGGTCTTCTTCGGTAGCATCTGTGTTTTTTTCCCATTGATCATCTGGAAACTTCCGCTTAATCAATTCAAAAACACCTGCTTCAGAAATTCTTCTTCTCATGGCAAAAACAGACGTTTGCAAGTAAAAAATAATGACTAAAGCCATTTAATATAAGGAGGTTGCTTGCTTTTACAAGCCAATTATAAAGATAAGCAATATTCTCTTAATAACTGTTAAGTATACATGATTTTATTATAAATTAACCATGTTCTTCTTTTGCAGTTCTTTATAATCTTATCTACAAAATTACAGGATATCTTTTGAAAGCTTATGAT
>JBMYQA010000224.1:0-10224 GCA_049600855.1 Flammeovirgaceae bacterium
AAGGCTCAGAAGCCTTGAATAGCAGATTTAAGTGTTAAACCATCGGGTAGAGTAGCTAAAATTTTTACTTCCAGTTGAAATATTAGACAATCTCTATATTAAAACTACAAAAATCTATCGTGCATTTCCTATGAAACCTTATTTTATTCGTTGTTACTGATGACAATACTCCTTTTCAATTTAAGTAGATAAGTCGCTTATTCCGTTTCTCTACTTAAGTTATTATCGCTGTAAAAACTAACAATCGCTTTTGTGATGCGCTCGATGTCCTTTTCTGTCAGTTCATAAAATAAGGGCAAACGAATGAGGCAATTAGCGAATTGATCGCAATTGGGTAATTGCCTCCCATCATGTTTCGACGCATAAAAGGGACTCTCATGCAAGGCTAAGTAGTGAAATACGGCATGAATCTGCTGTGCGCGCAAATGTTGGATTAATTGATCTCTTTCTGCCAAATTGCTCGTCAACACGTAAAAAATATTTCCATTAAATGCCCCATATGCTGGTGTTACAGGCAGGGTAATTTTCCCTTCATTTTCTATTTTTTTTAACTTAGCATAATAACACTGCCACAAGTGCTTTCGCTTGGTTTGAATATCATCCAATTCCTCAAGTTGGGCAAACAAAAAAGCGGCAGTGATGTCTGAAGGTAAAAAAGAAGAGCCAATATCTACCCATTCATATTTTTGCACTTCCCCTCGGAAAAAGGCAGAGCGATTAGTCCCTTTTTCCCAAATCACTTCTGCACGTGCTATAAACTGCTCATCGTTAATGGCTAACATTCCCCCTTCCCCGCTAATGATATTTTTAGTTTCATGAAAAGAAAAAGTCGCTAAATGCCCCATACTGCCTAAAGGGTGCTCTTTATAGTATGCATCAATGGCTTGTGCCGCATCTTCCACTACAAATAACGCGTGCCGATGAGCAATCTCCAGGATGCGATCCATGTCACAGGCCATTCCGCCATAATGCACCACCACAATTGCTTTAGTCTGTGCTGTAATCAACGCTTCGAGCTGGGTAGCATCTATATTCGGGTGGTCGCTACAACTGTCGGCAAATACAATTTTTGCCCCTCGCAACACAAACGCATTAGCGGTAGAAACAAAAGTATAAGCTGGCATGATCACCTCATCACCAGCTTGGATGTCCATCAATAAGGCAGCCATTTCTAAGGCATCAGTGCAAGAAGTCGTAAGCAAACATTTTTTAAAGCCATATTTTGATTCAAAAAATTGCTGGCATTTTTGGGTAAACTTTCCATTGCCTGATATTTTCCCAGAATGCACGGCTTCATACATGTAATGCGCTTCTTTGCCTGTTAAGTATGGCTTATTGTAAGGAATAAAGTTTTTTTCCATGCGTTACTCAAAAGGGATAAACTTTGCCTTTTCTGGCAATAAGAACTTCATAAAAGCAATTTCCTCTTCACTTTGGGTTTTCTTATATTTTCGAGTAGAAACATCAAAATAACTGATATCATCCTCAAAATTAACAGCTTCCGTATGCTTTACAACCGCCAACTTGGTATTTGGTTGGAACCTGTGTAAATAAGCAGTCATTCGCTCAAACTTTTCCGCTACCGTCACTTCAGTAAACTGATACCCCAATTTATGAGAAATGGATTTTGCAGGGTTACCTGCATAGATTTCATTGTATTGCATGTCTTGTGTAATCACTGAGCCTGCCAAAGCCATTGATTTATCGGCAGCTTGAATGGGGGAAACAATGCAATGGCCAACAAACCACACATCATTGCCCACTTGCAATTTTCCATCCGACAAAAAACGACAGCCTTCTAAAGTATCCCCATATTTGATGTGACTCCACAATTGAGAATGTGCGCCAATCCCACAGTTATTCCCAATCTCCACTCCCCCAATCGAGTCAATAATGGTGTATTGACCAATCCAAGCATTGTGCCCGATATGACAGGGCTGGTAGCCGTGAATGTTACCGTGATGATGGATTTTCCCATAATCACCCATTGAAAATTCATCACAAATGATCTGTACCTCATCGCCAATATACACTTGATCACCCAAGACAATCTTCTTGGCCTTGCCATGAATCCCTCGAATGTGTGCTTTTGGGGAAATAAACGTACCATTTCCAATCAGCAACTCTTCTGCTTCAATGTTCGGATGTTTGCTCATCAATATTTAGCGATTTTTGGGTGATGTAAACTGGCCGATCTTGCGATTGCTCAAAGGTTTTTCCAACATACAAACCGATGAGTCCTAACAGAAAAATAATCAACCCAGCTAAAAACCAAATTGAAATAATTAAACTGGCATATCCAGGTACCACAATGATTCCTTGATAGTATTTATAGAGATTAAATAAGCCAAATAAAAAGGCAAATCCAGCAATGGCTATTCCCAGTTTCATGGTTAAGCGTAAGGGTTTATCGGTAAAAGAAACTAAAATGTCAATGGCTAAACTCAATAGTTTTCCAATGCTGTACGAACTCCTTCCCTCTGGTCGCTTTTGGTGTTGGATTTCTACGCTTTCCTGAGCAAAACCCACTAAGCGTACCATCAAGGGGAAAACAATGCGTGTTTTTCGGTAGGTTAGTATGGCTTTCACGACTCGTTGGTGATAAATGCCAAAGTTGGCAATGCGTGAATCAAGTGAAACTTCTGTCAAATACGATAACACCTTGAAAAATAACTTAGACACACTTCGCTTCCACCAACCATCTTGGCGATTGATTCGCTTGGCAAACACCACTTCACATGCTAGTTGTTGTGCTTTTTGGTATAGTTCAGTGATGGCTTCTGGCGGATCTTGTAAATCGCAATCCATCACCACTACCCATTCTCCTTTGGCCTGTTCTAAGCCAGCAATAATGGCCTGATGTTGTCCAAAGTTTTTACTGAGTTTAATGCCTTTTACTTGTTGATGCGTTTTACATTGCGCCTCAATTTTTGTCCATGAATCGTCTAAACTGGCATCTTCTACCAAAATGATCTCAAAAGCAGGGGTAATTTCAGCCAATGTGTTCATCAATCGGTTGACTAATGGTTCAACCAAGGCTTCCGCCTGATAAACGGGACTAACTACTGATATGTGAATGTGCTGCTTATTCAATATTCAAATGCTAAAACAAGGTCATGTTCGTTTTATAACGAAACTTTGGGTTCAAAACTATTGATTTGCTGAATAATATAAGCGACTTCTTCATCCGTAAGGTGTGGCGCAATGGGAATGCTTAAAATTTCTTGGGAAAGTTGTTCCGAAATGGGCAAGTGCAACGCATTTAATTCAGGGTAAGCAGGTTGTTGATGAATGGGGATCGGATAATGAATCAGACTAGGAATAGCTGCTTTTTCTAAAAAATGCTTAAGCTCATCTCGATAAGTTGATCGAATCACAAATTGATGCCACACCGATTGATGCGCTGCTGAATGAATGGGTAATTGGATCAATGGATGATTGATGGCGTTGAGGTATTGGTAGGCAATGGTGCTTCTCCGCTGATTTTCTCGGTCCAAGTACTTCAATCGGACACGCAATAAAGCTGCCTGAAGCTCACTCATCCGACTATTAATCCCTTGATAATCAATCTGATATTTAGTTCCCCCATAATTCCGCAGGCTCCTTATCACTTCAGCTAATGCATCGTCATTCGTAACCACCGCTCCTGCATCAGCCATAGCACCTAAATTTTTTACGGGATAAAAGCTGAATGCAGCGGCCTGTCCAATAGTTCCTGCTAACTTCCCTCTAAACTTCGCTCCATGTGCCTGTGCTGCATCTTCTATCATGAGGATACCCCGCTCTTGAAGGAAGGGACGAATCGACTCAACATCTGCGACTCTTCCATATAAGTGCACAGGTATAATGGCTTTTGTTTGAGCAGTAATTGCCTTTTCAATTTCAGGTGCATCGAGGTTAAATGAATGTGGATTAGGTTCAGCTACTTTAAGTTTCAAGCCGTTTTTGGTCACCGCCAAGGCCGTTGCCACAAAGGTATTTGCAGGGATGAGCACTTCATCACCATCTTTTAATTGCCCCAATTCCTTATGAGCCATGAGTATCAGTTGCAAGGCATCGAACCCATTGGCTACACCAATGCAATGTTTCACCTTACAATAACGCGCAAACGCTGCTTCAAATTCCGTTAATCGTTCCCCAAACAAATACCAACCCGAATGAATCACTTCATTAGCTGCTTGAATCAACTCGGATTGATACGCTTGAACTTGTTTAGGAATGTTCGTGAATTGGGGCATTTAAAGTCAGAATGGTTTCTACGAAGGTAGAATCAAATTCTGAAAAAACATGAAGTGCTTGTCTAAAGTTTTCACATTGAAGATACCATGTGTTTGTTTTAGCCAATGCACATCAGTTTAGCAAACCGTTAAGAATAACTCATTGATTCCAACACGGCCATTGAATAATGCTCCATGGCTTGCACAAAAGCACAAACTTTTTGCGCTTTGGCTCCCACTTTTTTCTTTTCCAGCCCTGCAGTAAATGCTAAATCAACCACATTACATCCGAGAGCTTTCCCACGCATTACCGTTTGGTAAAGTGCCTGTTTATACGTATTGTGCGTACGCACATAGTCATAGTCAAGTCCCACAATTAAGGCAGAATAGGTTTGATGATTTCGTTGACTAATCATACAACCAATCAGCTGATTTGTGGCCTTTCCTTGTTCATCTTTCAAATACAGTTGAATGATGTCGTAAGCGTCATCTTGGCAAACCTTTTCAAAGAATTCGATTGGTAAGGGAAATACATTCAGTTCATAAGCACGATCAAATACTTGGTTATATAAATCGTACATCTCATGGATTTCTTTAATAGAACTCGGCTGACTAAAATCAATCGAAAATTTATGTTCGTGGGCTAATACCTCTTTTTTAACATTGTAGCGGTATTTCTGTCCAAGTCGCTTTAAATAATCGGTTTGGTTTGTCCAGGTCAAATCTTCTAAGCGATAATTCGTGGGCAATTCCATTTTAACCAATCCTAAGTCACGGAAATGCGCTTCAAGTTCAGGAGAGATTGTTTCAGGAAACTCTCGCAATAACAGTTTGCTTGCTTGTACTTCCTCCACCCGATGTTGTAACTGCTCTAGTAGAAGTGATACCGCTTTTTTCCATTGAGCGTGCTTGAGATCCACATAAAGGTGCTCTCCTTTGGTCATCATAGCGCCGAGCATCACTTGGCGAGAGGTCAAGAAATAAGGTTCTAGCTTTCGGTGAGCTTCGACTTTCTGAGAAATCTCAGCCTTAGCTAGCATATCATCCTTCAATAGTGCATCGGTGTAAAAGGTCATGAGTACTACCTCATCGTGTTGATCTTTTACCATCATGTAGCGAAATTGCCATTGGTTTTCAATCAGCTCTTGCTGCGAAAATAACTGCTCTAGCAAACGTAAATTGGCATGATTTAGATTTCCCTTCCCAGCAAAAAACTGATCCCATTGCGCCACAGGAATGTCAACAATGCTTGAAAATATGCTCACATGAAGTTGCTCTTCTTGAGGTTTTGCCTTACTTACTTTTGTTCCAACCACCTCAAACTCAGGAATGCGAAAGGAACGCGCAATCTCTTTGTAGGAGGTATTTTGTTCGGTAACTACTGCGGTATAATGCCGCTGAATGGACTCCAATAATTGATCTACATCTTGTTTCGTTAAATGATTATTGAGCATAAACCGTAGACCTCCGCGTTTCATGGGAACTGCTGGAAACCCAGCCATATTTAGGTATAATCCATCATTCATAATGCGCTGATTCAACGCGGTAATCATTTTCTGTCCTCCTACAGGAATAAAGAAAAGTGGCGAATGTGCAGGAGCATATTGAGGCAAACCACGCTTTTCCAAGCCTTCATTGGTATAGCTAATTAAATCGGCTAGCTTGTTTTGATGAAGTTGAATTTCATCTGAACAATGTAGCTTTACCGAAGCCAACGCAGCTCCCAACATAGGTGGTTGGATGGGACCAGAGAAGATCAACGTACTGCCACACTTCCGTACCTGTTGAGCCATCTGCTTGTTAGGGAATAATACTAAACCCCCTGCTGAAGCAAATGATTTATTTAAAGAAGTAGCCATCACCATGCGAGGGTGATGGGCAATTTGGCTCCTGACATATCCCATTCCATTTTTACCCGTCCAGCCCATGCCGTGTGCATCATCAATGTATAGGTGCAATTGCTTGTATTGTTCCAGCAATTGAAAAAGCGGTTGCATGGGTGCAAAATCGCCATACATGGAGTAAATGCCATCTGCGAGGTACCAAATTTTGCGATGCTTATTACGCAATTTTTGAATTTTATCTTCGAGTTGTTCCATCGAGTTGTGGCGAATCACATGAATGGGTACTTTGTTTGTCTTTAACAATTGACTAGCCATTTGAACACTCGAATGCACTTGTAAATCTAAGATCACCGCATCTTCAGCATCTATGATGACGGGTAAGGTTGCTAAATGCCCTAATGTTGTGCTAGCAGTGACGATGGCAGGTTGTCCAAATAATGCTTCGAACTGAGTTTCTAACTCATGATACTGCCCAATCGAAAGATAGGTGCGAGAAGAAGAAAATTGTGTGCCATATTTTTGGACGGCCTGCATAACTCCTTCAACGAGCTTGGGATGCTTTTCTAATCCTAAGTAACTACATGAACCAAAATTGATGTAATTCTTTCCATTAATCAAGACGGTTCGTCCATTGAGGGTTTCATCTTCTGTATGATGATAGACTAAACCACGAGCCAAGCCATAATCCATTGCTTGGGTAATAGCAGAAATAATTGCTGACATGCTTTTAAAGTTTATAGACAAGTTTCAAGTTTATACCAATGCTTTTAACCGCTTTTCTCTAAGAGACTTTTGAGTTAAAAGCTGATGATTGAAATCATCGTGATCAATGTTATAACACGCAGTAAACCCATTACCCTACCCTATGCAAAAATATTTTTGCATGGATAAATGTCTCTCTTTAATTTGAGTAGATTTTCAGGAGATGCAGGGGAGCATCAATGAAAAGGAAAGAAGATGAGGAAGGTTTTATAACAACCAAAAAGGTGTTCAAAAGCTTGACGCTGATGAACACCTCCACGTATTTTTCAAAAAACTAAAATCAATCGGAATTAAGTCTGAATGGCTCCAACGTTGTAGCGTTTTTTCAGCGGAGCTTGATTGGCCGCTTCAATGCCCATAGAAATGATTTTGCGGGTTTCTAATGGATTAATGATGCCATCGACCCAAAGCCTTGAGGCCGCATAATATGGCGAAAGCTGCTCATTATAGCGATCCGTGATTTCTTTAAGCAAGGCATCTTCTTCCTCTTTGGAGATTTCCTGACCTTTGGATTTCATGGAAGCCACTCTAATTTGCAATAGCGTTTTTGCTGCGGAAGCTCCGCTCATTACCGCGAGTTTTGCAGAAGGCCAAGCATAAATTAAACGAGGATCATATGCCTTTCCACACATGGCGTAATTGCCTGCTCCATAGGAATTCCCCATCACAAAAGTGAATTTAGGAACCACTGAGTTAGACATGGCATTTACCATTTTTGCCCCATCTTTAATAATGCCGCCATGTTCTGCCCGACTTCCAACCATAAAACCAGAAACATCCTGCAAAAACACTAAAGGAATTTTTTTCTGATTGCAATTCATGATGAAGCGAGCGGCTTTATCTGCTGAATCAGAGTAAATTACGCCTCCCATTTGCATCTCGCCTTTCTTAGACTTCACAATCTTGCGCTGATTGGCAACAATCCCTACTGCCCAACCGTCTACTCGCCCATAGCCGCACACGATGCTTTGACCATATCCTTCTTTGTATTGCTCAAAATCAGATTGATCTACTAAGCATTCGATCACATCAACCACATCGTATTGCTTTAAGCGATCTACGGGAAACACGCCAAGCAATTCGCCTTCTTCTCGCTTTGGCAGCGCTGGTTCAATCCGATCGAAGCCTGCGCTTTCGGGTTGACCAATTTTAGAGACGAGCTTGCGGATGGTATCTAAACAATGCTGATCATCCTTACATTTATAATCTGTAACACCTGAAATTTCACTATGCGTAGTTGCTCCACCAAGCGTTTCATTGTCTACACTTTCACCAATGGCAGATTTCACAAGGTAAGATCCTGCTAGAAATACGGAGCCCGTTCCTTCAACAATTAATGCTTCGTCAGACATGATGGGCAAGTACGCTCCACCTGCCACACAACTTCCCATGATGGCTGCTATTTGGATAATTCCTTCTGAAGACATGATGGCGTTATTTCGGAAAATTCGACCAAAATGCTCTTTGTCTGGAAAAATTTCATCTTGCATGGGAAGAAATACACCCGCACTGTCTACCAAATAAATGATGGGTAGTTTGTTTTCCATGGCAATTTCTTGTGCCCGCAGATTCTTTTTTGCGGTAATGGGAAACCAAGCACCTGCCTTTACGGTAGCATCATTAGCTACAATCACACATTGCCGTCCCTTCACATAGCCAATGCCTACAACTACACCACCAGAAGGACAGCCTCCATACGCTTTATACATCCCGTCACCCACAAATGCACCTACTTCTAAGAAGTCTGAGTCATCATCAATCAGGTAGTCTACTCGTTCACGAGCAGTCATTTTGCCTTTTTTATGCTGAGACGCAATTTTTTTCTCCCCTCCTCCCAACTTCACTTCTTCAAGCCGCTTTTGCAATCTGTAGCAAAGCTGCTTCATTTCATCTTCATTCTTGTTGAATTCTAGATCCATAGTTGTTTTTATGCTATTGGAATGATTCATTCAAGGAAATCATCCCATTGTTATTGGTTAAGGCTGCTTGTCACAAAGTTAAAATCCTGTGGGGGAGTTGCAATAAAAACCATTGATTAACAGGGTTTTCTTGCAAAAAAACTAATCCCGTTGTTTTACACCTTAATTGAAGGTTAGGAAACATTTGAATCACGAAGTGCTAAGGCTAGAAAAATTAGGTGCATTTGCTTAAAAACAAAAAGTCATCCCAAACAGATTTAGGATGACTTTTTAGAAGTACATTAGTATTTATCTCAAAACAACTTATTTCGCTTTTGCTGTTGTTTTCTTCTTTCTTCTTGTTGTCTTCTTTTTCGTTGTAGGCTCTTCGTAGTAT
This sequence comes from Flammeovirgaceae bacterium, assembly GCA_049600855.1. Taxonomy (GTDB): domain Bacteria; phylum Bacteroidota; class Bacteroidia; order Cytophagales; family Flammeovirgaceae; genus JBMYQA01. The sequence goes on from JBMYQA010000224.1 coordinate 9,119, forward strand.
TCTACATCTGCCAATACACGCCCACAGTGCTCACAAGCAATGAGCTTCTTTTGCTCACGAATATCTGCTTGTCGCTGAGGTGGTACCATGTTGAAACATCCACCACAAGCCCCTCTTTTTACGTTAACTACGGCTAAACCATTTGTAGATCCATTTCGAATTTTTGTGTATGATCTGTACAAACGGTCCTCAACAGATTTAACGGCTTTCTCCCGCTCTTTCATCAGCTTTTCTTCTTCAGCCTCTGTTTCAGCCATAATCACTTTCAACTCTTCATTCTTCTGCTCTAAGTCTTTTTCTCGCTCGCCTTTGAGTTCCTGTGTTTTGGCAATTTGCGCTTTCTTCTGATCAATCAAGCCTTGTGCATCCTTAATCTTTTTATGACAAAGCTGAATTTCTAAATCTTGAAGCTCTTTTTCTTTGGTAATCGCATCGTATTCACGGTTATTTCGAACATTCATTTGTTGTTCGTCATACTTAGCGATCATCTTTTCGGCTTCCTTGATAGCCAGCTTGCGATTACTAATCTCATTTTCTAACGCATCAACCTCGCCTTCATATTTCTTTACACGAGTCTGATAACCAATAAGCTCATCCTCTAAATCTTGAACCTCTTCAGGAAGATCTCCTCGAATTTTCTTAATATCATCAACTTTTGAATCAATTTCTTGGAGCTTAACTAAAGCGGCAAGTTTTTGGGCTACAGTGTTTTCCATATATCGCTATCTATTAAAAATGAAGGCTTTCCCTTCTAAGTATGCTTGTGAATCGGCAAAAATAAAAATATTTATCAAAATATATCAATTATTTTTGTATGAGCTAGCAAGGTTTTCTAAAAAAATGAATTCTGTCCTTATTTTATCCACTCGTATTTATGATGTCAAACCATTATTGAGCAGTACACTTTTTCTTAATGTCAAAGACGAGCTTTATAAGTTATTAAATAACTGATTATCAATTAATTAAAGTTATTGATTTGTACTTTTTCCATGATGAAAAAGTACCAAAAAATCTAGGCTGTGGACAAATTCGCTAAATTTTTCGTAAAATTTCTAAAAAATCAGAACTCGCTAACGCTCAAACAGCTGATTTTTCTTAACGAAATT
>JBMYQA010000225.1:0-10204 GCA_049600855.1 Flammeovirgaceae bacterium
CATTCTTGCGATAGGTTTCTAAGGCTGCGTCAATGGCCGAATTAGCTGCCCCAATTACGGCCACTTTCTGGCTTGCATACAAATGTGGATCATCGTAATAATGCTTTACTTTAGGTAAATCTTCTCCAGGAACATTCATCATTTGGGGCACATCGTAAAAGCCCGTAGCAATAATCACTGCTTGGGTTTTATATTCCGCCTTTGAAGTCTTTACCCGATAGCCTTCTGCTTCTGGCGAAACCATCTCTACAGGCTCATAGAGTTTACTGTTTAATTCCCAACTACTTTGTACCCTACGGTAATACTCCATCGCCTCTCTACGGGTAGGTTTCGGGTTATGTGAGATGAAAGGTACTCCACCAATTTCCAACAACTCCGAAGTAGAGAAAAAAGTCATGTTGATCGGGTAGTTGTACATGGAGTTGACCAAACAACCTTTCTCTACAATTAAATAATTTAACCCAGCCTTTTTTGCCTCAATCCCACAAGCTAAGCCAATTGGCCCGCCACCAATAATCAATACATCCAACATGATAATTCTGCTATTATTTAAACATGTGCTTACTTAACCCAAAAATCAATAAAGCCGTTTCTGACCACAAAGATAATGGTGTAGTATTGAAGTTATAGCAATCATACCTGCAAACGGATGTGTAACAAAACAGGCAAAATCCAAAAAAATCGTTAAAAAGTCTAACTTTTATTAAACAATATTCACATCTATCCCGTTTAATTACAATATAATGGATGTAAAATCTGTTTTAGTCTTAGAGAAGTTAAAATCATACGCGATGAAGAAAACAAGAGAAAAACGCTTGGAAAAACTGAAAGCTTTGGTTTTTGAAATGAAAGAGAAAAGACAAAAAACTCCGAAAACCAATCCGAAGTCTTAACCAGATATTCAGTTTTCGATAGAATAGCACAATACGATGGACAGGGCACAAGCCTTGTCCTTTTTTGTTGCCTTCACTATATTCAAGGTAAAAATCAACACTACCTTGAGCCAACCTAATCCCATTCCAATCATTTTTTTGGCCTTTGCCAACGATCAAGTCGATCGGGCCAGCTACTTACGTGGTCTTAAAAAAGAACGCGATGGCATTCGCGAAGCGTTAAAAGTAGCAGAACGTGCAGGCTTGTGCCAACTGGTAGAGCGAAGTAATGCCACCATCCAAAATATTATTGATGTATTTCAAGAGTTTCAAGATCGCATAGCCATTTTCCATTATGGTGGGCATTCGAACGGTTATCAATTACTTTTGGAGACCTTAGAAGGAGCTAATTCAGCTGCACATAGCGAAGGGCTTGTTTCCTTTTTTGCCAAACAAAAAAACCTGAAATTGATCTTTCTCAATGGGTGTTCTTCCCAACAACAAGCCATTGATTTGATTGAAGCAGGCATACCAGCCGTCATTGGGACTTCTCAATCCATTAATGATCGGGTAGCCACTCGGCTAGCCATTCGATTTTACAAAGGGTTAGCAGCAGGCAAAGAAATCGACCGATCTTGGCAAGAAGCCGTTGATGAGGCTAAGATTGAAAAAGGCACTTCCAATTTCCGAGACTTTTACTGGGAAGGCATGGGCACCTCATCTGGGCAGCCATCAACTGTTGCGCCTTTGGATCGTTTCCCTTGGGAAATCCATTACAAAGAAGGAGCCGAAAGCATTAAAGAATGGGATTTACCAGAAGCCGTTTCCAATCCTTTATACGGCCTTCCTCCTATTCCACCAACTCACTTTTTACCCCAAAAACCTTTTTTATTTTTCAAGCGATATGAACGCCAACATGCTGAGGTCTTTTTTGGGCGTGCTTCCTTCATTCGTAAACTCTATAATCTGGTAACGTCTAACCTAGCGCCTCCCATCATCTTGTTTTATGGTCAGTCGGGTGCGGGAAAATCGTCTTTGTTAGATGCGGGATTATTACCCAGAATCGAGGAAGCTTATGAAGCCATTTATGTGCGAAGAGATGCTTCCCTTGGCTTAGTGGAAACGATGAAAAAATCACTTCACCAGCGCTTAAACCGACCAACAGATTTTCCTAGTTTACTTGATATTCCAAAAATAAACCCACCTTCCTCTCCTCCTTCTTCCACATTAATTGAAGAACTTTTACAGCTTGCCAAACGCCATCCCAGCTATTCGAATGAATTGAAACGATTGGCAAATCAGGCTAAACAGGATCAGAAAAGGCAAGAAAAAAAGCAAGAAATTACGGGCATTGCAGGTTTATGGCATCGTGTAGAAGAACAAACGGGTAAACCGTTAATCTTTATTTTAGATCAAGTAGAAGAAATGTTTACACATCCTCATGAGCAACTCAACAATGAGGGGGAAGATTTTTTTGGAGCGCTGCATACACTTTTTGGCACCAAACAGCTTTGTCCTAAAGGAAGGCTCATGCTTGCTTTTCGAAAGGAGTTTACGGCTGAAATCGAGCGGGATATGAGTAATGCTCAACTTCCTTTCTCTAAAGTTTTTCTTACCAAACTGGAACGCCCGAATATCATTGAAGCCATTACAGGTTTGACCTCAACCGAGCAGCTTCGCACAACATACAACATCCAAATTGATGAAAACCTTCCCGTCATTATTGCCGATGATTTATTGGAAGATCAAGACAGCCCAATTGCGCCTGTGTTACAAATTTTACTCACGAAAATGTGGGATAAAGCGACCGAAGCAAATGCTGAAAACCCTCACTTTTCCGAAACGCTTTATCAGCAAATTAAAGACGAGGGCTTGCTAATGGACGATTTTCTCAACCAGCAGCTCAAAAAGCTTTCTCAAGATCATTCGACTTATGTAGAATCAGGTTTGGTACTCGATTTACTCCATTTCCACACCACTAAACGACGTACATCAGCTTCGCAAGAAGAAAAAAGTGTGTTAGCTCGTTATGAGGATAAAGCTGAATTGGTTGCCACCCTGCTCCATGAGCTTACCAAATTATGTTTACTAGTTCCTGTGAGAAGTGGCGTACGAAAACTCACTCACGATACCTTAGCCCAAATTGTCAACCAAAAATTTCACGAATCTGTCACGCCAGGCCAACGTGCCATGCGTATTTTAACCTATAAAATGCTCGATTACGAAGCTGGTGAAGAGGTGTTATTAGACAGTTCCGATTTAAGAATTATTGAAGCGGGGCTAGCTGGCATGCGCAAACTGAGTCCGAAAGAAGAAGAATTAATTCAACGGAGTCGGGAAGAAATTGAAAGGCGCACCGTCGTGCAAGCCCGAAAAGATGCGGAAATTGTATTCTTTAGGGAACGGAGTGAAGAAAAAGAAGTGGATACTACTTTGCTGCGTTTACTGGCGGTAATGGAAGAAGAATCGCAGAAAAAACATCCAAGGCACAAAGCCATTGCCCACGCTGCTTACCAGCAATACCCAGACCATCCTGGTGCATTGCGTTTGGTCTACGCTCTTTTACCTAAAATCACTCCTCAAACTGCCCCAGTTTCTGAGTACACAACACTATTTGAGCAAGATAACGGCGATTTACTAGCCTTAGATCCTGATGAGAACTTCAGTAGTCCTTTGATCCCCTCTTTCCAAGCCGATTGGCACGTTAAGGTCTCTTTTCCGGCAGCAATCGAAATTATAGATGAAGCAGGAGAAATTAGTTATGAATTTAATGTCATCATTCGCGATTATGGCCTGTTGCTTTCTTTAGTCATGCTTCCTGATAATATCCATTTTGTGCTTTGCACAACAGATGGCTTAGTCATGATGTATAACCTGCGTGCAGAAAAAGTATTTGAAATTGGTGATCGAGCTGATGAAGCGCATCCGTATGAATCGGCAGTGTGTGACCCTGAAAGTAATGAGCTGCTGTTAAAAAAGGGGGAGTCTGTTGAAATTTATCCCCTTCATCCCTCAGTAATCTTGAACCCGCTTGAGATTCCGCCATTGAGTGCGAGTGAGAAGCGCGCTTTTGATATGAATTGGTAGGGAAAAGGGTATGAGAATTTTAAGTGGGAAAGGTGGACAAGGCGGTGCCTTGTCCGTATAATTTGGGATTAGGAAAGTCCTGTGATGGTGCCTTCGTTATCGATATCCATGCCTTCGGCAGCGGGCGTTGCCGGGAGTCCTGGTAAGCGGAGAATATTCCCTGTAATTGGGATGACAAAGCCAGCACCTGCGGCAAATTCAAATTCTCGTACCGTTAGTGAAAACCCTGAAGGCCGACCTTTCAAGCTATCTTGATCAGAGATCGACTTCTGGGTTTTGGCCACACAAATGGGTAGCTGATCCATGCCTAGTTCTTTAATTCGCTTGAGCTGTCTTCGCGCCTTACTCTCATACTTTACCCCATCAGCCCCATAGATTTTAGTGGCTAGTGCATGCAACTTATCTTCGATACTTGAATGCCAATCGTAAGCAGGTTGGTATGTGCCTTGGCATCTTTCGGTAGCTTCTACAACGGCTTGTGCCAACGCCGTAGCGCCTGCTCCTCCTTTTTCCCAGCCATCAAAAATCTCAGCGCGTTCTCCCATGCCCTCCACGTGTCGCTTAATAAAATCAAGCTCAGCATCCGTGTCACTTACAAAACGATTGATAGACACCACAATCGGCAAACCAAAGCTTTGTACATTTTCAATGTGTTTCTCTAAGTTAGCAATCCCTTTCTTAAGTGCCTCTAAATCTTCTTCTTTCAACGACTTCAAATCTTTGCCACCATGATATTTTAATGCCCTTACGGTAGCTACAATGACTACTGTATGTGGTGAAAGCCCTGAATACCCACATTTAATGTCTAAAAATTTCTCTGCTCCTAAATCTGCACCAAAACCAGCTTCGGTAACTACATAGTCGGAAAGGCTTAAACCTGTTTTAGTAGCAATGACGGAATTGGTTCCTTGCGCAATATTGGCAAAGGGCCCTCCATGAATAATTGCGGGATTTCCTTCCAAGGTCTGCACTAGATTTGGTTGAATCGCATCTTTCAATAAAATTGCCATTGCCCCCTGTGCGTTTAGATCACGAGCATATATTGGTTTTCGATCAAAGGTATCGCCCACATAAATGGAGGCCAGCTTTTCCTTCAAATCATCAAAGTTCTCCGCCAAACACAAAATCGCCATAATTTCAGAAGCTGCGGTAATGTTGAACCCAGATTCTCTTGGCATTCCTCCACCTTTTCCACCTAAGCCTGTAATCATCGTGCGCAAAGAGCGATCATTCATGTCCATTACCCGCTTCCAAGTAACGGTACGCGGATCAATCCCTAAGTTTTTCTCTCCTTTCGCCTGAATATTATTATCAATCATGGCTGACAATAAATTATTCGCCTTTTCAATGGCAGAGAAATCTCCTGTAAAGTGTAAGTTGATGTCCACCATCGGCACCACTTGAGCATAGCCACCACCTGCTGCACCACCTTTAATGCCGAATACAGGACCAAGCGAGGGTTCTCGCAGTACAACGGTCGTTTGTTTTCCCAGCTTATTTAATCCTTCAGTCAACCCAATGGAACACGTCGTTTTACCTTCGCCAGAGGGAGTTGGGGTAATGGCTGTCACCAAAATCAGTTTATTCTTTTTGAGTTGATCGGTATCAATGAGGTTCAGCGGGAGCTTTGCTTTATACTTGCCATACATTTCTAAAGCATCTTCAGATACCTTCAATTTGGCTGCAATCGCTTGAATGGGTAATAAATTGGCCGCTTGAGCAATTTCTATATCGGATTTTACCATGCTTTGTTAGTTAAAGTTGTTTGAGATAAAGCGCTTGTTTAAAGTAAGGGATTTCGAACCGAAAATAAGCTAATTTGTAGGTAAAAGACTTTATTTTAAACAAGCTCAAAGGTTGAGGTTGCCAAAAATACGAAATTCCTTCAGTTAGGCATTAGGAGTGGAACGATCTTTAACTGATTAGAACCCATTTACCTTAATTTAGAAGCAGTCCATCACATCATGATGATCTTTTACCTTAAAAACTGAGCTGAATTGCATTCTCCTAAGAAGCGTTATGGCAATTTTGTTTCTCTTTTCATGCTTTAACAAATCAATCATTCGATCATTTGCCTTTCCCCTAGAAAATCTCTAATATTAGAATGTAGGGGCTATACATTATGGTTTCTATTCCAAAATCTAATTGAAATTTTTCTAACTCAACCTTTTCCAGATATGGGACTTTGGGACAAACTGAGAAACGAATTTGTTGATATAATTGAGTGGAAAGACAATACCAATGACACCATGGTATGGCGTTTTCCACGGTATCAAGACGAGATTAAACAAGGGGCAAAACTAACCGTACGTGAATCTCAAGCAGCAGTTTTTGTAAATAAAGGACAAATTGCGGATGTATTCTCTCCGGGAATGTATACGCTAACAACCGACAATATTCCTATTCTAGCCACCATTATGGGCTGGAAGCACGGATTTAATAGTCCTTATAAAGCTGAGGTTTACTTCGTTAATACCAAAAACTTTACTGACCAAAAATGGGGAACGAAGAATCCGATCATGTTGCGAGATCCTGAGTTTGGACCTGTACGTTTGCGTGCTTTTGGTACTTATGCGATTAAAGTGGCTGATCCTGCTACTTTCCTTCGTGAGATTGTCGGGACTGATGGAAACTTCTCTACCGATGAAATCACTGGCCAATTGAGAAACATGATTGTTTCTCGCTTTACTGATGCGTTAGGCGAAAGTAAAATTCCTATTTTGGACATGGCTTCTAACTATGATGAGTTGGGAGAATTGATTCGTAATAAAATTGACCCAGAATTTGCAGAGTATGGCCTAACCGTTTCCAAGTTTTTAGTGGAAAACATCTCTTTACCACCAAATGTAGAAGAAGCGTTAGACAAACGAAGCAGTATGGGCATCATTGGTAACTTAAGCCAGTATGCGCAATTTCAGGCTGCAAATGCCATGGAAAAAGCAGCAGAAAACCCTGGAGGTGGTGGAGAAGGCATGAGTATGGGAATGGGTATGGCGATGGCCAATCAGATGGCTAATATGATGAATCCTCAAAATCAAAATCAGAATCAGGGACAAAATACTAGTGGTGGTGGTGCCGTACCTCCTCCATTGCCAAATGCCGTTGAGTTTTTTGTCGCTGAAGGAGGTCAACAAAAAGGACCTTTTGGTCTGCCTACCTTGCAACAGATGATCCAACAGGGGCAACTCACAAAAGAAACACTCGTTTGGAAGCAAGGAATGGCCGCTTGGACAGCCGCAGGTGAAGTAAATGAATTTGCGAATCTATTTGGCGCTGTTCCACCACCACTTCCTCCTCAATAACATAAACTAACATTCAGAAAGAAGGGGCTGTTTCAGAAATTGAAATAGCCCTTTTTTTAGGTCTGAAACTCAAAAAAGCCACCTTAAAATAAGGTAGCTTTCTAGTTTCAATTAGGGTTTAAGTCATAGCTTTTAGTTTGCAGGAATAAAGTATGGACTCATGTTCACTTTCGCATTTCCTGCTGCACCGTAGTAGTTGGTATACGTTCTATTCTTTTCAATGGTGTAAAATGAATCTACATAATCGTCATCATTCGTGAACCAGTTGCTTGGCATTGCCTCAAGAATTGCGTTGGCTACTTGGCCTAACACATTTACCCAAGGTTGGCCTGATACTGTTCCAATGATTTGGAAAACCCCATTTACAATCGCACCAGCTAATGCTTGGTAGTTTTGATTATCATCTTTCTCAAACAACTGAATGTTGGCTGCTTGGTAAGCGTAATCATCCCAAAAAAGTAATACTTGATTTGGATAGTAATCACGGCCATCATGATCTAAGTAATACATCGGAATCACTTGAATTTCAGGCTCATTGCTTGAGTTTTTGATACCAGAAGTGATGGCATACACCTCAGCAGCTCCGCTAATCCACGGCTCTTGATCGTCTTTTAGTCGAATTTTGTCTAGTTTGGTGGTCTCTAAACCATTATTTGCTGTTTTTCCAGAGATAATGGCAGGATTTCTTACCGAATGATCACTTTGAAGTCCCGCGTCTCGGAACATCTTATTCATGAACTTTGCTTCTACTTTTAATGCTTCAAAGCCATTGGTTTCTACTACAATTACAGGCACATTTGGCGCTTCGATAGGGTCAAGATAAACCACTTCACCTTTTAGGTTGAATGCTTTAATCTTATCCCAACTTTTTTCATCTCCTTTGGGCGCAAATGAAACTAACAACTGGCTAAGATCTGCTCCTTTTGGCTCATGCATCCACAATTCTGGAATTTCAATGTGCTCAGGTAATTCTTGTCCTTCATAAAGGTTTTTAGAAGCAGTAACACTTTGTCTTAAAGCTGTCGAGTTAATGCTTAATTCATGTAATGCATTTTCTAAGGATACCCCAACTGGTTTGCCACTTAATAGGCTGGTTAATTGATCTTTGGTGGATGGGTTTTGTAAGATATTTACCACATTTAAGGCAATACTTTCGCGGTCTAATGCTGATGTATTTTCTGAATCTAGTGTGTTTGGTTCTTCAATCAGCTCGTTCTGACAGCTTGAGAACGTGAAGATGACAGCCAAGAAAAGGCTAAAGTAAATTGAGTACTTTTTCATTGTTGTTGATTTAGTTTTACGTAACGATAAAAAAATAAGCTACCATAAATGTCTAACTTACTTTTCATCGTCACCATAGCGATGTTTACATTTATTAACAGCGAAGAAAAAGAAAGCAATTTACATATCCAAGAAAAATAGGCTAAAATGCCTAATATTTTTTTGGAAAGTTTTTTGACTGGCTAGAATCATCACAACTTGTAATCATTCAACTATTTCATAAAAAAGTTCAAAAAGATATTAATACGAAATCATTAAGCCGTTAACCCATAGCCTAACGAGGTGGCTATGAGCTAACGGCTTAGTTGGAGTCGAGTAGTGTTCGAATTTTCAATACTCCAGCATGGCTACTTCATTTTGTGGGATATTTTTGGGAATTTGCACGATAAATTCCGTTCCTTCTTTGGGGCTACTGACCAATTGAATCTCCCCGCCAAGTCGATCAACCACGCTCTTGACAATGTATAAGCCAATCCCTGATGAAGATTCTCCACCTGTCGGCTTCGCGCTCAGCTTTTGAAACTTCTGAAATACCTGATCTAACTCTTCTGGATGAAAGCCTTGCCCTTGATCTTTGACCTTCAAGATTACCACATCTTCTAAAGCGGTCAACTGGACGTGAATGGTCGTTTCGGGATAAGAATATTTCAAGGCATTAGACACCAAATTATCAACAATCTTCTTCAAATAAATCGGAATACTGTAGATGAGGCATTCATCATCACAGTGGTAAGCAACCGTAATTTGTTTGGTATTATTTTGAAAAGGCGCTAATTGTTCCTGCAACCAGCTCGATAGCAAAATCGGTTGATTTTCTTCTTCTATCGACAGGGTTTCAAAACGATGCATCTCCAAAATTGCATTAATTAAATCGCGCTCTTGCCGCACAATCTTGGTGATCATTCCCAAATAAGTCTGTACTTCGGGATCTACAATGTGCTTACTGAGTTGGCTTTCCGTCAGCGAAACGAGTGCTTCAATGCTATTCAGTGGGCTTTTTAAATCATGCGAAAGCATGGAAAGTAATTGCGATTGTTCTTCCGATAGCTTTTTGAGCGATTGATTTTGCACTTCGATTTGCTGCTTAGCGCGGTATTGCCGAAGCACCGCACAAATTCTTCCAATAAGCTCATGCGTGTCGAAGGGTTTCTTTAAGAAATCATCAGCGCCCAAGGTTAAACAAAGGTGAGTTTGTAAGCTCGTAATTGCATGTGCCGTCATAATCAGCACTGGAATATGTTGTGTTTCAGGATCTTTTTTGAGCACCTGCAAGGCTTCTACTCCCAGCATACCCGGCATATTCCAATCCATTAAAACGAGGTTAGGCTGTTTCTTTTTAGCCAGGTGAATCCCTATTTCCGCATTAGGAGCGGCAATCAAGTTGGCTGGTTTATCAGCAAACATTTCGATAATGTCCCGTTGTACAGCTAACTCATCGTCAATAATGAGAATCGTACAATCCTCTAAAAATTGATCGGTCGTATCCATGCTTATCTGATTATAGTTAATAAGAAGCAAAGTCTTGTTGAAGCAAAACTTGCTTTTGCCCAGAAAAAAAATAAATGATCGTATTAAAATCTCTAATGCCCTAGATAATACTACTCCAAAAAATATAGCTACTCGCTCAGCGTTTGCTGGAATAACTTAAAAATCCGTTTATAT
>JBMYQA010000226.1:0-10190 GCA_049600855.1 Flammeovirgaceae bacterium
TATAATCAACTGATTATTAGATAGTTATAATTTTACTTTTTTTGGCTGGTAGCGAGGTTCTTCCTCGTCAACACTTGATCAAAAAAGAACCGCAGCGGCGGACCGTAAACAACAGGGGCGACTTTCGCAAAATCTGATCCTGCTTACGCACACATCCCCCCACCCGTTCCACGTTGGCTCGGCAGATTTTCGAGCCAATACGCTCTATTCGTATTTAGAGTTATTTGGATGTTACTAAGCAAATTCAATAGCTATATTGTGATAGAAAATTTATCCATAAAAAACTTTAAAAATCTCCAAGATTTAGAAATTCAAAATTTTGGAAAGGTTAATCTTATTACAGGAAAAAATAATACGGGTAAGTCGTCTTTATTGGAAGCTATTGCTTTGTATGTGAATGATGGCAATCCTGCTGAATTGTTTAAAATTCTAGATTATAGAGAAGAAATTAATTTATATAATCTAATAAACAGAAACCTTAATATCACATTAGAGCAATATAACCTGAATGCTATCGCATCTATATTTACCAATAGATTATTGAATTCTAAAATACATATAACAGCTAAAGAAGATGGTATATTACAAAATTTCGCATTAAGGTTTGCCAATTACGTTCATGAACATTCGACAGGAAATAATCCAATAACAAAAACCATAGTAGACGATTTTAACCCTGTTCATCCTAATTATCTTCTAGGGTTAGAAACAATTAAAGGCTCAATACATACTTTATATTATTTAAGCAAGGATTTAAGCCAGCAGATTGCATCTAGGCCAATAGGGGGGACTTCACCCATATCCTATCAATTTATTACTTCGTCGGGTAATTTGAATCACCACTATAGCGGTGAACTTTGGGATAATATTATTTTAACAGATAAAGAAATATCAGTAATTAATGCACTTAAAATAATAGAACCTACAGTTGAAAGGCTGGCCTTTAAAAGTGACCCTTTAAATGGAAGAAGAGCGGTTATCAAACTTCAAAATATTCCAAATGTATTCCCCATCAAAAGCATGGGTGATGGAATCAATCGAATCCTACACATCATCTTAGCTGCTGTAAATGCTGAAAATGGTTATTTATTGATTGATGAGTTTGAGAATGGATTGCACCATTCAGTTCAAGAGAAACTGTGGGAGATTATTTTCAAGTTAGCTGATGAGTTAAATATTCAAGTATTTGCTACTACCCATAGTAACGACTGTATTTATGGCTTTGAGGGTGCACTAAATTCATTTAAAGATAAAGAGGCTAAAGGAAAACTAATCAGATTAGAGCGCAAGGGAGATCAAATCAAAGAAGTTTCCTTTACTGCTAACGAATTAAGAATTGCCACAAATGAAGATATTGAGATTAGATAAAAACCATGGCTAAAAGAAAAAAATTACCCAAACAGCTATTAGTAGAAGGGAAAGATGATCAACATGTAATTTGGGCTTTGTGTGAAAAATTTCAATTACCCCAAACATTCCAAGTAGAGGATTGTGGGGGCATTGATAATTTATTTGAACAAATACCAGTACGGCTTAAAGCAAGCGATCTTAATACGTTAGGAATTATAATTGATGCTGATATCGATTTAATCAAAAGGTGGCAAACCATAACTCAACAACTGCTTCCTACTTTTTCTAGCTTGCCAACAAATCTTCCCAAAGAAGGATTAGTTCACCAAGAAGATGATAAAAAGGTAGGAGTGTGGATTATGCCTAATAATAATCTTTCGGGTATGCTGGAAGATTTTATCCAATTTTTAGTTCCTGATGAAGATCAACTCATGCCCATTGTTCAACAACACATTGCCGATATTGAAGCGAGAAAGCTTCAAAAATATAAAACAACTTTTCATTCAAAAGCAGAAATTCATTCTTGGCTTGCCTTACAAGAAGATCCTGGAACACCTTTTGGGTTAAGCATTACTAAAAGGTATCTCACTGTTGATAAAGAACAATGTCAACTTTTTGTGAATTGGCTAAGGCAATTATTTGCAGCTTAACCGAATCCTATCTATGAGAGCTGTAGACTTTAAGCATTCAATTGTATTACTGATCCTTGCTTTTTCTCTTCCCTCCTGCACCCACAATGCCACAAAAATTATTGGGAAATGGGAAAGTGCAGATGCAGAAACGGAAATTAGAGCGCAAACCTTGTCATTTAACTATAAGCAGGGCATGTATTGGCATATTTCTGCTACGGATAGCATGCGCTATCGCTACGATGTGGAAGGTGAGAAACTACTGACCATGAATCGCTATGGACTTTTCAATTACCATATCTTAAAGCTTTCTAAAAAGCAGCTCATTCTCCAACATGAGGAAGATGCGAGTCAGGTATTTCGTTTTAAACGCAAGGAAAAATACCCCCGACCTCCAAAAAAGAAGAAAAATGCCCCTCACATTCCCGTTGAAAAAGACATCTATGATTTGATTTATGCCTTAACAGGTCCCAATGTGGAGGTTCGTCTTAAAAACCTATTGGATGAATTTCAGGAAGGAGATTACGTCACGACCAAAACCTTATATCACCTCACAGGTGTTTCCGCCTATAAAAAACGGGGCGAATTGCCCGATGCGGCCAGTCATCGCAACGTCATTACCAAAATCCAAAAAATAGAACGGATCGGTGATCAATTTCGGGCAACGTTGGCGAATGATGAAGACATTGATGCGGCGATCCCAATTTACAAACGAAAAGGGGAGAAGCGAGAAATCCAGCGCGTATTGGATGTGCATATTGAGAAAAACGCCGTGATTCGCATTCAGTCGGACGAGCGCCACGTTAAAATTGACATTGATGGCGTAAGAATTGGCAAAGGCTGGTTTAAGATTGGCATTCCGACCCTAACCATCTCAGGAGATTACGGCCGTCTACTTGGCTTGCGCTTTTACTTGGCTCGGTAGCACTCAAGGCAGATACCAAGTCATAGCCTACTAGATAATTTGGAATTATAAGTACAGAAAATTAGCATCATGTGCAAGAAAAATTAACATAACAAGTACATTTATACATTCGTGGTGTGTAATTAGAAAAAAATGAAACGAATACTGGTTTTTATAGTTTGTTTATTTCTTACAAAAATTGCATTTAGCCAACAACGGCTAAACCTTGATTTTGAAAAGGAAAGTGTTGAGGGAGTTTCGCGCCCATGGGGGTGGGCTTTAGATGCTTGGGGAACCAATGTGTTTTCTATGGACACGACTAACGTGAAAAGTGGAAAATTTAGTTTGAAAGTAAGCACAGATTCGTTAATCGAACAATTACCTGCATTACAATATAATTTGGAGCCTTTTTTTATTTCAGGAAAGGTTCTCTCCCTAAAAGGAAATATCCAATCTCAAATAAAGCAAGGGAAATCTTACATCTCAGCAGGTTTTGTATCGGTCAACAAGGAGAACAACTATATTGATTCTTCTAAAGTCATTTATGAAATCAATGCGGACTCAAATGGTTGGAAGACATTTGAAACTTCCTTTACAATACCTGAAAATGTTACTTCTGTTTTTCTAAAAATAGGTTTTGAAGGCAAAGGGACAGTTTGGTACGATAACCTTCGCTTAATCATAAATGGTAAAACCTATGAAAGCCTTCCTGTTGCAGATACGTTGTCTGTTTCACAATTGGAGTGGATCATAGGTAATTCTTTACCATTCGACTTGATTCCAAAGGAAAGCAATTCAATGGTTGATTTCAGTTTTCTTCGATCTGCATTTGGTAATTCCAGAATCGTTGCTTTGGGAGAATCCACTCATGGTACAAGTGAGTTTTTCACACTAAAATATCAGGTGTTCAGATATGCGGTAGAGCAACTTGGTTTTCGAGTTTTCGCTCTTGAAGATAATCAATTAGCTTGTGAAAAGGTAAATCAATATGTACTTGGAAAATTAGATATTCGAGCAGAAGAAGCGATGTCTCACTTATTTGCCGTATGGTATACCCAAGAGATGAAAGCGATGATTGAGTGGATTAAGGAATGGAACATTAGCCACCAAGATGCTCCTGTTTACTTTGCTGGCTTTGATATGCAAGATTATAAACTTCCATTGAAAGCGGTTACTGAGTTTTTAAAGGAACGTAACCGTGAGTTATTATCAGAAATAGAGGGGTTCGAGTCATTTGCAAGTAATACTTTTGCTGCCAGTGATTCAATAAAGCGACATTGGCTCAACAGGATAAAAAAACTCTATCAAGCAATTGAAACAGCATCAGATGGCTCTAAGCAAGATAAAATTGAATTACAACATGTAAAATTGTTGCAACAGTTTACCGAAAATGTGCTAAAAGGTCATTGGTCGCTGTATCGAGATGAAGCCATGGCGGAGAACATAAAGTGGCTCGGAACTGTAAAGTATCCGAAAGATAAAATTTTTGTATGGGCACACGATGTACATGTCTCAAAATCCTTTCATCCTAATGAGTCTCATAACCTGAACTATGGTATTGCCATGGGAAACTTTTTAAGAAAAACCATGGGAGATGATTATAAGTCGTACGGACTTATGACTTATTCTGGAGCCTATTTAGCACTAAAATCATATACGAATTACGAAAGAGTAAATGCTCCTTTGTATTTAGCCCCAAAGGGATCACTTGAGGAGGCTTTACATCAGGTGTCACTCAAAACCAAGCAAAAAAATCTCTTTCTAAATTTTCAGGACTCGGTTGAATGGTTACAACGTCCTCTTCCATTTAGGTTTGCAAACCATGTAACTATAGACTACGGATTTTGGCAAAGGATTAGTCTTCCTTTTCAGTTTGATGGGGTGTTTTTTATTGATGAAACAAATCCATCAAACTATTTGAATGAAAAGTAACTATAGAACTTGACCTTTACGTATAAAGAAACAACCAGATTCAAAGTCCGCTGGAGCATTTGGATAGCTAGCTTGATGAAAGTAGTATTGTATATAGAGGAAATGAAGCTAACAGGTACATCTATACACGGGTTGTAGTGTATTAATATGAGAAAAGAACTCATTATATCAACTGAAGACACTTTGAGTGGTGCTCCTAGATTAGATGGAAGGCGCTTAGATGTTGCACACCTAATAACTGGAATTACTGAGTTCGATAATGGCAACATGCAGTCTTATCAAGATGACTTTGAGGTCACCACCAATCAAATTAGGCATGCGATTATGTATTGTATGGATGAAATTTGTGAACTAAAAGAAGTACCTGTTGCCTGTAATGGTTGTAGTAAGAAATTTGAAAAGGACATAAAAACGTGGGGCGAGTTTGTGCAAGAAATGGGAGGGATTGAACAGATTCAGACAGAAGATGATTCAATAATCAAGTTAGGTGAAAGTTCTATTCTGATGGGAGATTTGGAAGACTTTAAAGCGGAGTTCGAAGGAAGGAATATTTGGGAAATAGCAAAGAGGCTATATCACAACTTAAAAGAAGCTCTCAGTCTTCCTAATTCATATGAACAACTAATAAATGAAGATTGAAAGACACATTACAAGGGATAATTACGCATAACTTACAACTGCTGAGTTATTGGCAATTACACAAGGTGTTGCTATAACGTTAAATTTAAGCATCGACCCTTTAAAAAAACAAAATGAAACCCAAATTGATTATTGGTTGGTTTACCATTCTTATTTCAATTTTAACTGCTTGTTTTTGGGCATATTGGGGGATTATTGAAAATTTTCATGAAGGATGGTATCACACTTCGTTAAAGCAGAATATCGTGCTGATGCTCTTTCAGTACTTAGCTCCCGTGATGATCACTGTGACGTTGTCACTGATGGCGATTTTCAGACATCGAATAGGTGCCGTCATATTTTTGGCCGTTGGCATTGCCCTATCCTTTTTTGTGAATAACCCAATTGCTTCCGTGCCTTTTATTATTCTTGGAACCTTATATTGGTTTAGTGACTTTTCACCTAAAAAATGGAAATATCGTTTAATCATCTTTTTGCCACTCTTAACGCTCATCATTTGTGGGATTGAACCTATCGTTCGATTAAGTGGGCGAATCAATGACGGAGACTTTGGGATCAGAAAAATAGAACAGAATGGAATCTCATTGGTTTGGGCTCCGCAAGGCATCGGATGGCCAAGTGATGGTACAAATTGGCATGCAGCGGATAGTATTTGTACTTATTTAAAAGAAGACGGTTTAAGCCTCGCTGCTGAGCCTCAACATATTTGGCGATTACCAACGGTCGAAGAAGCGGTTAAATCCATGCACCGGCATGGAGTGAATGCTAAAGGAAAACTAAACGCGGAAGGACACCCTGAGTATGCCGTGCGCCCAGATAAAGAAACCCCATTATGGAACCCCAATTCAAAGGTGATTTATTGGTGGACTAAAACAGAGATTGATGAAAAGCATGCATATATCATCGTGTATGATGGAAAAATTTGGAAAAGAAGAAAGAGTTTTGGGGCAAACTATTTAGGATTTAGAGCCGTGAAGGAAACGAAATAGAAACAACGGCTAACATGAATAGGTGAACTAGATATTTTGGTAGTTTATACTCGATCCGATGGTTTTGCAAAATTCTGATAATCAAACACATAAATTTTGCTAGTCAAAGTTTTGACTTAATTGTTGCACGTTTCTTTTTTGCTTAAAATTCGAAAGTTAAAAAACTTTCGATCATGGATTCAAGGCTTCTGAGCCTTGAATAGCAGATTTGATTGTTAAACCATCGGGTAGAGTAGGTAGTTTATTATACACTATTAATCACAAGACAATGAAACGATATTTAGGAATATTTTTTACGATTCTCATTTTTATTTCCTGTAGGAGTCAATCTAATTCGAATACAGAAACAGAAAGAGATGTTGGTGGGCCTTGTCAAGATTGTGAGGCTTTATTGGATTATAAAATGCTCAGCATAACCCCTGAATCAATTGATACACTACCTGGTTTTCGTGATAATGAACCGAAAATAAAAATAACAGGAACTGTATTCCAAAAAGATGGGAAAACACCAGCAGAAAATGTGTTACTGTATGTGTATCATGTTGACAGAGCGGGGGTTTATCAATCAAGTGATCAACCGATGGGTTGGGAGAAGCGGCATGGACAGTATCGAGGGTGGTTAAAAACAGGTAAGGATGGGAAGTTTACTTTTTACACGTTCAGACCAGCACCATATCCAGAAGTACAAGAACCTGAACACATCCATATTTACATCAAAGAGCCAAATACCATACCTTATTACATTGATAGCTATCTTTTTGAAAGTGATCCAACGCTTACAGAAGAAGTAAAGCAAGTTAAGAGAAACCGAGGAGGCTCCGGAATTGTGAAGCTTGAAAAGGAAAACGGAATTTGGACAGCAAATAGAAACATAATTTTGGGATTGAATATTCCAGACTATGAATAAAAAATGCTGCACAAAAATGGGTATAAAACATCGAACAGGTAGTAGTTTGCGCAAGTGAAGCCAAGTCTGAATGGGTAGGTAAGCAGCGCTATTACCTGAGAATGTAAAACGAATAACGGCATTTAAGCAATGAAAACAGCGATGAGCATATTAATCATAGCGCTGATGGCATCCACGCTCATTTCTTGTGTTACAAAAACACGTACAATGGACAACGTTGTTCTTGACACAAACGCTGCTTTACCAATCTTGCATCTAAATGGAACCGCTTATGAAAATGGGTTGCAACATGGCAAACTTTTGCAACAGGAGATTCATGCGCTCGTTGGGCTATGGAAACAAGACTTAGCAGAAAAATATCAACTCCCAGCAGATACTTTTATCACGAGGTTTTTGAACTCGACCAACTACATTCCTGCAATAGAAAAATGGACGCCTGAACTGCTTGATGAAGTAAAAGGAATCAGTCAAGGCGCTGGCATGGAATTTAATACCCTATTTGCCTTTCAATTAATTGATGAAATATGGACGAATGGAAAATTCATTAATAACGCCCATCATTGTACTTCGGTTGGCATAAATAACTACAAAAAGGACGGGAGTTCGAATTTTATTGCACAGAATATTGATGTCACCCCATTCTATCATGGTTTTGAAGTGTTGTTGGATATTCAAGATCGTAAATCAGGAACCAGAAAATTGGTCACCACATTCGCTGGATACATCGGCATAAATGGGATCAATCGGCAAATTGGGGTGACAGAGAACAGCCTAACTGCATTAAAAAGTGCTAAGGATGGGTTGCCTGTGTGTTTCGTTTCGAGAGGGATTCTGGAAAAGAAGTCATTTGATGAAGCAGTTTCCTTCGTAAAACAGGTTAAGCACGCATCTGGACAAAACTATACCATTGGCTCAACGCATCACATTATTTCATTGGAATGTGCGGCTGATCTCATTACGGAGTACTGGCCTGACTCTTCAAAATTATATACCTTTCATGCAAACCGACCATTGACAAATACCTCTTACCACGCTTCTTATGTAGATTTAAGCCATGTATATGGAATCGATCACAGGTTTGAGACCATGAAAAACAAACTATTAAATCAAAAGTCCATTGGTTTAGCGACGATTAAGGATGCCCTTGCTACCAAACCAATCTGCAATACGAACACCTTTGCCTCGACCATTATGGAATTCCATACAGATTACAGCGAATTGCATATAGCCTCAGGAAATTTGGATTCACTAGCATATATGCAATTAAGAATAGATAAATAACCGAAGCAATAGACAAAAACATTCGTGTTTATCACGAATGGATTATTATAGTTCAAGTCTGTCACTTGGACTAGCAAACGATGGAAGTCTACAGACTTCCGAAATAGCACGATACCATTGGAGGATGAAGTCGTTAATAACCCTGCAAATTAATCTCCCCACTATCCAGCAACTCCACTTGTTTCTTCATTTTCTTTTGGATGACTTTGAAATGGTGGAGGTCTTCTTCCGTGATCAAGGAAATGGCCTCGCCAGTAGCCGCTGCGCGACCTGTTCGTCCAATGCGGTGGATGTAATCTTTAGGCGATCGGGGCAATTCGTAGTTGATGACATGGGGGAGTCCTTCAATATCTATCCCTCTGGCTAATAAATCGGTAGCGACTAAAACGGGCAATACGCCTTCTTTAAACTGTTTTAAGGCAAACATTCTGGCACCTTGGCCTTTTTTGCTATGTACCGCTTCGGCATCAATCCCATTTTTGCGCAGCTTTTCGGAAACGTGTTTGGCGGAATATACAGAAGAAACAAACACCAATACCTGTTTCCAACCGTGGTGCTTGATGAGGTAGCGCAGCAATGGGCCTTTCCGCTCAGGCGTGACCAAGTAGGCTGATTGCTTGATTTGATCTAAATCAGGAAGAGCTTCCGCCTTTTTCTTGATTTTGATCACCACAGGATCGGCTAACAGCAATTGCTTGATGCCTTCGATTTGCTCATTTAAGGTGGCAGAAAACAGTAAATTTTGGCGTTGCGTAGGCAGTTTGGCGAGCACCTGTTGCATTTCCTTTTCAAAACCCAAATTGAGCATCTTATCTGCTTCATCGAGCACCAAGATGCGCACGACCGATAAGCCCACCGCTTTATTTTCCACCAACTCCAACAAACGTCCAGGCGTAGCCACCAAAATTTGGGTGCCATACAACGCTTTCATTTGCGGATTAATCGACACGCCTCCATAAACGGCCATGGACTTGATGTGATTGGGTAAAGCCGATCCAAATTGATGAAAGACTTCTTGCACTTGAACTGCCAACTCTCGCGTGGGCACGAGCACCAAGACCTTGATATTCCGACTTTTAGGCGTATTGCTTTTTTGGAGTTGTTGGAGGATGGGCAACACAAAGCTCGCCGTTTTACCCGAACCCGTTTTGGCAATGCCCAACACATCATTCCCCTCCAAAATGGCAGGAATTGCCTGCTCTTGAATGGGATAAGGCTGCTGATAGTGTTGCTTGACTAAGGCAGCTTCAAGCTCCTCTGAAAGACCTAAATGGGCAAATGACATAATGGGCTATGGATGATGGTGGCGCGAATATAATAGAAAAATGGCAGAATCAGGATTTTCAACATTTCAGCATCAGCACACGTTTTCGCCCAAAAGTGTCCAACCTTTTAAACTGGATCGACCTGGAAGGGGACTTCCGAAAGCAGTAATTCTCACTTTGTCATATTCGACGCACAGCGGAGAAATCTACGTGCCCATTAAAATACGAAATCATGTGCTAAAGTAAGCCAGATGAGTCCGTTTAGCTACGTGACACTTAGATGTCTCCTTACGT
>JBMYQA010000227.1:0-10157 GCA_049600855.1 Flammeovirgaceae bacterium
TGGATGGTATGAACTTTCAAAAAACTAAAGCAGCTAAACCTTCTTTAGTTTCTAAAAAAGTAAAACCAACCAAGTTTGTTAAGTCTGGTATCAAGTCAACAAAAGAAGAATTAAACTCCAAGTCTAGGTTGAATCAACTTAAGGCATTGAAAAAATCAGGAAAGCACGATGGTAAAATATTCATTAATATTGATTCAGATGCTGAAACGATTGAACTCCATGGCCCACATGAGGGGACAAAGGTAGCAGGTGGGCATCTCTTAGTGAAGAAAAATGGCAAGGTCTTGCTCGATGAGCAATTTGAAGGAAAAATGCCTGAACGTCTTAAAAAGCAATTGGAAGAAATTAAAAATGAAGATGATGAAGGGGATTTGGATATTCAAATTAAACTAACTGGGCCCAGTGAAGGGCATCGTAAAGCACACAAGGTGATCCGAAAAAAGGTGGAAGCCGCTGGCGATGAAAGTGCAGTATTTGAAATTAAAGTGGATGGAAAAGGTGCAAAAAACCAGCAAATTTGGATTTCCAAAGATGGTGAAGAAATGAAACTCGATGGAGACGAAAAGCACTTTATCTTTAATGTAGACGTGATGGAAGAAGGAGATGGAACCAAAGAAATAGCCAAAAGCGTATTTGTTTTCCACGTATTGCACATCGAAGATATTAAAGAAGAAGATGAAGACATTCCTGCCGAGTTTCGATTTGGAGATCAACCTAAATTGGATGAAAGCATCTCTGAATTATCGTTTTATCCCAATCCCAATGACGGACAGTTTAAACTAAACTTTAACCTAAAAGATAAAGGCAATACGGAAATCTCCATTTTCGATTTAAACGGTAAGGAAATTTATCGCGAGCAACTGAATGATTTTACAGGCAGTTATAGCAAAGATGTAAATTTACAAAGCCAGCCTAAAGGTTTGTATATCCTGAAAATTAGCCAAGGCGATAAAGTAATGAGTAAGAAATTAGTATTACAATAGAATACACTCGCTTAGTTCAAACAAGTCAAGGTGATAGCGCCTTGGCTTTTTTTATGGAAAAATCGTGTATCGTTGTAAGGGTACTCATGCCAATTTGACAGTAATGGATACCGTTAATCCCACATTCGTTCTATCTATCAAAAATTAGCATTTTTGGGCTATTAATTGGAACAATTTGCTTCATTCTTGATTTATATAGAGGCATGTATAGTTAAAAGTCAGCTTCTATGAATAAACTGATTGTTATTCCAATTTTGGCTCTAATACTGGTAAGTATAGACCTTTATGTATTTCAAGCCATAAAAACCATTACCCAAGATTGGAGTGTATCGAACAAAAAAATAGCTCACAGCCTTTATTGGGGATTTACCGCAATTCTGATGGTGGGTCTATTTACCTACCATTTTGTAGACCCAGAACGTGTTGGTCGGTCGGCTCGAACGTTCATTATGGTAGGCATCTTTATGATCTACCTCTCAAAAATTATCGCCTTCCTTTTCGTATTTATAGACGATATCATTCGTTTTTTCACTTGGGTAGCGAATAAATTGAGTGGAAGTCAGCCAGAGGGGATGACGAATGGCGTGACACGCTCAGAGTTTTTAGCCAAAGCGGGGTTAGCACTCGCTTCAGTCCCTTTTTTAGGAATGAGCTATGGAATTATATTTGGGGCGCACGATTATCGGATTCGCAGGAAAAAAGTGTATCTCCCTAATCTACCAGAATCATTTAACGGCTTGCGCATTGCTCAGATTTCGGATATTCATGCAGGAAGCTTTTTCAATAAAAGAGCGGTAGCGCGTGGCGTGAAAATGATTATGGAACAGGCTGCTGATTTGATTTTCTTTACAGGAGATTTGGTAAATAATCGAGCTTCTGAAGTAGAAAATTACAAGTCCTTATTTTCGCGTTTATCTGCTCCGTTAGGAGTGTTTTCGGTATTAGGAAATCATGACTATGGCGATTATATACGATGGGAAAGTGATGAGGCTAAAGCCAAAAATTTAGCTGATCTGAAAAAAGCACATGGCGAAATGGGTTGGCGATTATTGCTCAATGAGCATGAGCTGATTGAAAAAAATGGAGAGCAATTAGCGATTATTGGTGTAGAAAACTGGGGTGCAGGAGGTTTTGTAAAACACGGAGATCTCGATAAGGCGTACAAAGGAGCCGAAAAAGCACCCGTAAAATTATTGTTGTCGCACGATCCTAGCCATTGGACGCATCACGTTCAAAAAACCGACATCGACATTACCTTTTCAGGCCATACGCATGGCATGCAATTTGGCATTGAGGTAGCAGGCATTAAATGGAGTCCCGTAAAGTATCGCTACAAACAATGGGCTGGTTTATACAAAGAAGCGAATCAATACTTGTATGTTAACCGTGGCTTTGGCTATCTAGGTTTCCCTGGTCGTGTAGGCATGCCTCCCGAAATCACCATTCTGGAATTACATAAAGGAGATGCCTAAGCTCAAAAACTTCAGGACACAAAAAAACAGCCTTTCAAAACGTTGAAGGGCTGTTTTTTTTAGTAAAACGAGACTAAAACCTATTTGACCGAAATCGTGAAAGGTACCATTACTTTTTCCCACATAATGGTCACTTTTCCATTATCGGCAATGTCAATTTTCATTTGTTCAGTATTTTCTGTTGTGCTTGAAGCTTTCACATCTACTCGGAGTACATCCTTTTTGGAATCGTAATTGTAAGCTCCCCATTGGTTGGCAACGCTGTTGAAAACAATCGTCCACTTGCCATTCGCTCTAGGAATGGTAAATAGGCCATATTTTCCAGCTTTCAACTTTTTTCCTTCAATGAGCACATCTTTGCTCACTTCAATTGTTGAGGCTTCGTTTGCGCCCGTACGCCATACTTCATCGTATTTCACGATTTTGGTTCCCCAAATCGCTCTTCCTCTAACCGAAGGTGCGCCATAATTGATTTTTACGTTTACGCCATTAATGGTCGCTGAGCTTTCCATCGGAGGACTTAACTGTTTTTTCTGAGCAAATGCATTTAAACCAGTTGCTAAAAGAATCACAAGTGTAAGTCCGAATAATCTTTTCAGTTGCATAAGTCTTTGTTTTTGGGTTAAAACGGTTTGGTAAATGCCGAATGAATTTTCAGCTTTATCCTCTAACATATATTCGCAATAATGGGTTTATCATAATACACTTTTTACATAGAAGGGGAATAGTTAAACAAGAATTTACAATTTTGAGGTTGTACGGTAGGAAATCTTTTTAGATCGCTTTTCCAATGCCTTGCAATTGCCTATTTTTGGCTCCTTATTATTTAGAATGGCTGAATACCTTCTTTAAGCAAATAGAATTATTCTAGCAATTAGGCAGATAAAGATAAGATTATGGGACAGAAATTAGGCAATCTTAAGGGCACGCGAGACTTTGATCCAGCTCAAATGGTGAAACGCTATTACATTATTGATACCATTAAAGGAAGTTTCCAAAAATACGGTTTTCAGCCTTTGGAAACACCTGCCATGGAAAGTCTGGAGGTATTGACGGGAAAATATGGCGATGAAGGGGATAAACTGTTGTTTAAAATCTTGAATTCAGGTGATTACCTGTCGAAAACATCGGTACAAGACTACGAAGCAGGTTATAAGCAGATGTTGAGCAAAGTTTCCAAAAAAGGATTGCGTTATGACCTCACTGTTCCCTTTGCGCGATACGTGGTGATGAATCAAAGTAAGCTGACTTTTCCTTTTAAGCGCTATCAGATTCAGCCCGTTTGGCGTGCAGATCGTCCGCAAAAGGGGCGCTACCAAGAGTTTTACCAATGTGATGCCGATGTCGTGGGTACCGATTCTTTAATTTGTGAGGCAGAAATTGTGGCGATGATGAATGAGGTTTTGGGAAAACTAGGGATAAAAGGAGCGTCTATCAGTCTTAATAATCGCAAAGTATTAGTTGGTATTGCCCAAGCCATTGGTGAAGAAGGAAAAGAATCTGATTTGTGTGTAGCAATTGATAAGCTAGACAAAATTGGGAAAGAGAAAGTTGAAGAAGAGTTGACTAATCGAGGTTTTTCTAATACAGCAATTGAAGAACTACAGCCGCTATTCTCTATTAATGGATCAAATGCTGAAAAAGTTGCCCAGCTGAAAAAGTGGTTAGTCGATTCTAAAACAGGTATGGAAGGGGTAGAAGAGTTGGAAGAGCTATTTGATATCATGCAGAAGGCTAACATTAGTGACGAATTGGTAAATCTGGATATTACACTAGCTCGCGGCTTATCGTATTATACAGGAGCCATTTTTGAAGTAAAAGTAGCAGGTTCAAAAATTGGTAGCATCAGCGGTGGTGGACGTTATGATGATCTTACAGGCGTTTTTGGTCTTAAAGGCGTATCAGGCGTTGGCTTCTCATTTGGCATTGATCGCTTATATGATGTGTTGGAAGAGCAAGATCTTTTCCCGAAACAACACCAAGATAGTACAAAAGTGCTGTTTATTAATTTCGATAAAGCTTCGCAAGATTATTGCCTTCCACTTTTGCAACAACTCCGCTCACAAGGCATTAATTCTGAAATTTATCCACATGTTACCAAATTAGGCAAGCAAATGACCTATGCAAATAACAAAGGCATTCCCTATGTGATTATGGCAGGAAGTAATGAAATGGAATCAGGGCTACTTACCTTAAAAAACATGGAGTCAGGCGAGCAAGAAAAGTTACGTATTGAGGAGATTATTGAGAAAGTGCACCCTAAACCTTAGTTTAGGCATCATCGTAAAATATAAGAGTGATTAACTCAAGTAACGCAAATGATGCTCAAAACCTTCTTATGAGAAAGTACCTAACTTGTTTTTTAAATAAACGAATGCTATGAATTTGCAAGATAAGTATATCAATCCATTCACTGACTTTGGGTTTAAAAAGCTATTTGGTACTGAACCCAACAAAGAGTTCTTGATTGATTTTTTGAATCAAATTCTTCCTCCAAAACATAAGATAGCCGATTTATCCTATATTTCTAATGAACATTTAGGGAATACTACAGTTGATCGCAAAGCTATTTTTGACCTGTATTGCACTAGTCAATCTGGAGATCGGTTTATCGTTGAAATTCAAAAAGCTAAACAAAACTATTTCAAGGATAGAAGTGTCTATTATTCTACCTTTCCTATTCAAGAGCAAGCAAAAAAAGGAGATTGGAATTTTCAATTAGCAGCTGTATATACTGTTGGTATTTTAGATTTTGTTTTTGCTGAAGATAAAAGTGAAAATGAAGTACTACATATTGTTCAACTTAAAGATCAAAATGGAAATACCTTTTATGATAAACTCACTTATATTTATTTAGAAATGCCTAATTTCAATAAGAAAGAAGATGAGTTAGAAAATGATTTTGATAAATGGTTGTATGTCTTTAAACATTTACATCAGTTAACAGCTATTCCAACAAGACTACAAAGTAAGATTTTTAATAACTTTTTTAAAGCAGCTGAAATTGCCAATTTCTCCAAGGACGAACGTTATGAATATGAAGCAAGTTTAAAGTATTATAGAGATCTTAAGAATGTAACAGATACTGCTAGGGAGGAAGGAAGAGAAGAAGGAAGGGAAGATGAGAAATACCTCATTGCAAAAAAAGCGTTAGCAAGAGGGTTGTCAATACAGATGGTATCAGAATTAACGGGTCTTTCTATTCAGAAAGTTGAAGCGTTGTCTTCAGAAAAGTAATCTATTGATACCACTGGCAATTGATAAGCCACTACAACCATTTCATCTGAACTCATTTTACATGATGAAAAATCATTATGTCCAAGCACTTACCTCTAAAAGAGCAAAACAGGATGCGAAATCTGTTTTTTCCGACTTCTAACCTCCAACTTTCAGTAGCATTAAATACCTTACTCCATACAGTAATAAAATTATAGATTAACTAAGTGATTATTATTTCAGCTTGACTTATACTATTTTTGTCGCTTCAACCAACAAAATCCATGGCTGAAGAAAATTGGCAAATACTGTTATTCTGGCTTCCTTATGTTTTAATTCCTATCATCAATGCCATTGTAGGTTGGGGTACAAACTGGCTTGCCCTTAAAATGACTTTTTATCCCTTAGAGTTTTTGGGTATCCCTCCCTATTTGGGATGGCAAGGGATTATTCCTAACAAAGCGGCATCTATGGCAGAAAAGTCGGTAGATATGCTTACTGAGAAGTTGATTGATAGTGTAGAGCTGTTTGAACGGATGGATCCTGCCCGTGTAGCAGAAGAAATGAAGGAAGAGGTGGATGCCTTATCCGAGAAAATTATCAACGAAGTAATGCTTGCCCAAGCTCCATTACTGTGGAAGCCCTTACCCAAAAGAGCCAAGCGATTAGTCTATGAAAAAGCTTCGGAAAACCTGCCTGAAACCGTAGCGGAGATGATGGATGACATCAAAGTGAATATAGACGAGCTGTTTAATGTCAAGCAAATGACAATTGATATTTTGTTGGAAAACAAGCAGCTATTGAATGACATTTTTGAGGAATGTGGCAAAGAAGAATTTGTATTTATTGAACGTTCAGGGATTTACTTCGGCTTTTTATTTGGAATGATTCAAACCATACTCTGGTATTTTGTACAACAAAACGGTTGGATGAGTGGCTTTGAATGGACATTACTGCCTGCTTTTGGTTTATTGGTTGGTTGGGCAACAAACTTCATTGCACTGAAGATTATCTTCTACCCACTCAATCCAATCAAGATAGGACCAATACGTATACAAGGTTTATTTATTAAACGTCAGTATGAGGTGGCCGAAATTTATTCACGGATTGTGGCGGAAAACATCTTGAATATGCCCAATATCTTTGATGAGATTATACGCGGGCATACACAAGATAAGCTGACAGAAGTGATTCGCAAGCACATTGATCATGCCGTAGATGAAGCAGTAGGTTCTTCCAAAACTATTTTTGAGTTTATGGCTGGTAAAAAGAAGATTGAGATTGCCAAAAACATTGCCACCTACCGATTCATGGAAGAACTCCCCGTTTCCATCCGAAAAATCTTTGGCTATGCAGATGAAGCACTAGATGTAGAAACAACACTGTGCGAAAAAATGCAAACCCTCACTCCCGTAGAGTTTGAGGGCTTCCTCCATCCCGTGTTTGAAGAAGATGAATGGAAGTTGATCTTAGTAGGAGCCGTATTAGGTGGTTTGGCGGGTACAGCACAGTTGTTTATGTTTTAAGAATCAAGCTTATTCTTTCAATTCATGCTCTAATCTTGCCAAAAATAGGAGTAAACGTTTAATGATTTGTTCTTCTTTTTCAACAAGGATCAAATAGTTTTTATTCAGCTGATTTTTCCATAGTTTCCGTTTCATATGGAGTTTATAAAATCGTTTCATCAGCATTTTTAATTCACGCTGATTGGATTTGGATAACCCATTAATATTCATCAACTGATCAAAAGCTTGTTCATAACTTCCTGTTGAGAGCAAACGTTTCAATTGCTTTATAACGGTTTTAGAAATAATCGGATGCTTTTTGGATTTTGTAAAATGAATTCGAAACAAAACTCCTATGATGATTTGAATGGGGATTAACCAAAAAAAAGAATTGTATAAAAACTCATCAAAGGAGTAGGTTTCTTTAACTACAAAATAGGAAAAAGGGACTTGATGAAGCAAAACCACCAGATTAAAACTAAAGAAATAGTTTACTCTAGTTTTAGCTATCGTTAAATTACTTTCTCTTTTTAAAAAGGTATTGAAAAGGATTGCAGGAATCGTATTAGCAGCCAACCAACTTAAAGCTAATAACTTTGAGTTGTAAACATTGTGTGATAACCCAACCTGAATGATTACTATAGCACTCAATAAAATGAGCACGATAGTCCCTAAAATTTCTAACCTAGACATGATTAATTTAACTTGAGTTTATCCCATATTCTTGCCTTCCGTAGATGTTCTTGTACTGTAAAATTCATCTTTTTTAACGATTTTTTTTTGGGTGTTTTGGCTTTGGCTACAAACGTGTAAACAAACACTTCTAGTCGATGATTTGGCGTACACTCATACGTTTTTAAAGCATCTGGAATTGCTGTTGGCTCAGTTTTAATTAGATTTTTAAAATGATCTAAGCTACGTTCTTTACCTTTCTTATTGTAACCTTTAGAGTAGAAAAACGCAATACACCTTGTATGATCTTCAAAGCCTGTCAGTAGTTCTGCCCAGCTCCCCCAATTACTTGGGTCCCAATATACCGCATCGTCAGCAAATCTTTGATAACTATGTGGGGTTCCATCTTCATTGATGTGTTCAATTGCCGATAAAATAAAAAAGCCATCGGGCACTTCTTTACATATCCACGTAATAAACCCTGCATCATTTAAAGATGTGGTCAGCTTTGAAGCCAGTCTATCCATATTCCAATTAGGAAAGGTTGCCTGAAATGGATAAGAAATGCCGCCACTTGGAGGTGGGTAAAAGCCATGCGGCACATTCATTTGAAGTCCAGTTGCTCCTTCAGATGATGTTTTAAGTGCAAGTGATTTTTCTTCCACTTGGAATACCTGCATGTTACTTAGCGCTTTCATTTCCTCTACTAATTTCTCTCTTTTGTCTGCTAGGTGTTGCGCTTTCAAACCCGCTTTTTCGTCTAGCTTTGAGATTTTGGCATTAAGCCTCGATAGTTCTTTTTGAAGTTTTAACATCCGTTCTTTGTATACTTCAAGCTGTTTTTCAGCTGCTATTGCATCATCGTCTTTCTGAAGCACAATGAGGTTATTCTTTCCTCCGTGGGTAATTACATTAATGCTATTTTGGTAGGTCAAATTTGTCGTTGCGCCATAGCTAAATGTCAAGTTGCCACCATCACCACCATACCCGCCAAGACCACCATCGCCTCCTTTCAAATTGATCGTTAAACCACCTACGTTTTCTACACCTAAGTAAAGGTTTAAGTGCTTTCCATTGGTACCATCCTGATTTGGGTCGCCATCTTGTCCTTGTCCATCAATAACACAGTTTGAGCCAATAAAAGCATGATGAATAATCAGTGTTGTCAATTTTTGGGTAAGAATAATTTTAGCATCATCATTTATCCACAACGAGTCAATTTCTAGTTGTTTCGTTGAAATGAACACAGAATCACCCATTGGAATTGTTAACTTCTTTCTTTTGAAATCCGAAAGGTGTTGCTGTGCCGCAACGTGAAAAGAGAGGAGAGAGAATAAAATAGTAAGTAACTTTTTCATGATTGTTTTTTTAGATGCTTGTTATTTAAGTTGCTGATTATCATATCAATCTCAATTAATATACCAAAGCGAGCTTTGGCGAGCAATAACAATAGGATCATTGAAAAAATACTCAAAACAGTGTATGTCGTATCATTGGTTTTAAGGATATGGATATGTCATTTTGGAAATTATATAACCAGTTATGGCGATATAAGATGAATATTGCGCCAAGCTTGTTACCGAACACGCATAAGCCTAAAAATGGGGCATTCATTCGCCATGAGTTTTTTTGAGAAAGGTCTATTCACAAGCTTTAGCATCTCTTTAGAAGGAGTTAAAAAATCTATGTAGGAAAAACCTGAAAAGATTCGTAACTTCCAACACTCAAAATGTAGCATTCTTGCTAGCGATTTCCATAACATGAAACGATTAATTCTAATGCGTCATGCAGAGGCTCAGAGTCCGTTGGAAGCTGCCAATGACTTTAGCCGTATTCTTACTGAAAAAGGTGTTTCAGAAGCTTCTAAGGCGGCAAAGTTTTTCTTTGATCAAGAACTATTGATCGACAAATTGATTTATAGCAATGCTGCGCGAACAACTAGTACTGCACAGTTGGTAGGTGAAGTGAATAATATTGATGATACGGATATGCTAGCAAACGAGTTGCTTTACAATGCACCCGTAGGAACTGTATTGGATTTTATTCTCCGTTTAGAAAACGATTGGAATACCGTATTTTTGGTTGGTCATAACCCCACATTTAGTTATTTAGCAGAATACCTTTCCGATCATGCTCCGATCAGCCTTTCTCCAAGTCATGCGGTGGCTATTCAATTTGATGTAGAAAATTGGACTATGCTCACCCAAGGCTTAGGTAGAATGGAATGGATATACTCAGGAATGTAATGAGTTAGGAGCTTATTTTTCTGATAAAAAGCAAGCGGCTAAAACTTTTCATTACCTTTGTAG
>JBMYQA010000228.1:0-10135 GCA_049600855.1 Flammeovirgaceae bacterium
GGATTTGTTTTTAGACAATCTCTAAGAGACTGTTTGAACTTTTTCTTTTGGCTAAACAAAAAATTCAAACAGTCTCTTAGAAAAGTGATTATGAATTAAAATTGTTTCTTGATCAATTCATAATAATTCTAATTCCTTCTGCTTTTCCCTACAAAAGCTTTGCAAATCTGTTCATCAAAGACAATATGGCAGAGCTTTCTTTATTTTCCAAATAATACATGGCCTCATTGACTGTCATTTTTAGGAAGTTGTATTTCTTTCATCCATTGGCAAGCTGCCGGGTGGGAATCGAATGTATAAAAACCTTGCCCTCCAATTTTTTTCAATACCTTAAAAAGTAGCGGTTGTGTGCCAATTAAAATGCTTGTACACTTCTTCCGATGCTTCATCAGTTGATTGATAAACCCTATAATTTTGCCCATTTCTTGATGTTGAGTAGCATCTAGCACTACATAAATCTGATTTGCTTGTTCCACAAGTTGTTGTCCGTAGAGTTGGGAGAGGGCATCGGAATAATTGTCAAGTTCGTAAAAAGTGTACCAGGGTTCTAAGTGGGCCTTCCAAGACTGAAACGAATCGTCAAAGCTCCCTAAAGGAGAGGCATACAGTTGAATCGTAATCACACAATTAAGTAACTTTTCGTCTGATAGCTGCATGAATTCAATAGGCGCTAATGGTAAAATAAAACGATGAAGTAAATTATTTCTGATCAATAACTTACTTAAAGTAAGACTTTTTTTACAAATCTTGACTAAAAGCCCATGAATACTACTAATTTAGCTGCCTGAATTGACAAAAATATTCATGTATTCGCACCAACATAAAATCAGAATTAGATACGCTGAGACCGATCAAATGGGTATTGTTTACTATGGAAACTATGCCACTTTTTATGAAATTGCGCGAGTAGAAGCTTTAAGAGCGCTTAATTTTAGGTATAAATTGATGGAAGAAAGCGGGGTGATGCTTCCTGTATTGGAGAACCACTCTAAGTTTCTTCACCCTGCTTATTATGACGAGGAAATAACCATTAAAACTACTATACGCGCATTGCCAACTGTAAAAGTTTGGTTTGATTTTGAAATTTTTAATGAAGCGCATAAATTAATTCATACGGGAAGTACATTACTCGTATTCATGAAAACAGATACCCGTAAGCCTTGTCGAGCTCCTGAAGATTTATTGGAACTGCTCCGCCCATACTTTCCTGAAAAGGCTTAATCTACTATTTTTGTTAGATGCATGGAAATTAGCATTCAGAACAATCAATTGAAAAACTACTAAATACCCCAACTGGCGGTATGTCAGAAACCTATTATGCGTCCATTACGCTCCTATATTTACTTCTCTAAGCCTTATCAATTTATTATGAGGTGGGCTAAGCGTATTCACTTCTTTAATAAAGAACTGTCGCTTTACCTCATCACAGCCATTTTTTTGAAAAAGCTTCGAGATAATGAGATTAATATTAAAGCAAGTGCGGTAGCATTTAACTTTACGCTAGCCATTTTTCCAGCCATTATCTTTCTATTTACCCTAGTACCTTATTTGCCCATCGATAACTTGTATGATGAAATTATGGCAATTATTGAACAAATTGCCCCCAGTACCATTTACGGGCAGGTACACGAAACGGTGAATGACATCATCAAAAAGCCGCGAGGAGGTTTGTTGTCGTTTGGTTTCATTACTGCATTATTTTTGGCAACTAATGGCATGATTGCCCTCATGAATGCGTTTGATAGTTGCTATCGAACGAATAAAAAGAAGCGCGGTTTCTTTAAAAAACGACTCATTGCCACTTTTTTAACCTTATTACTCGCCTCCATACTCTTCCTCACCATCGTATTGTTAATTGTAGGACGGTTAATTTTAGATGCGTTTTCAGAGTTTGAGCTAATGAATAAGTTTTACATCAACTTGTTGGATATCTTGAGGTATGTGGCTGTTATTTTGATGTTCTTCCTATCTAACTCCGTGATTTTTTACCTCGCCCCAAGCATTAATCGCAGGTGGAGCTTCTTTTCTGTAGGCTCAATCATTGCCACGGGCTTAAGTATTCTAGTATCCGTACTCTTCTCTTTTTACATCGATAACTTTGGGATGTACAATAAAGTTTATGGATCTATAGGAGCTATGATTGGGGTAATGGTTTGGATTTTAGCGATTTCTAATGTATTGCTCATCGGCTTTGAGATTAACACCACCGTTGAAACGGCTAAATCTCACCTGAAACGACTAGAAAGGCAACTAGAAAAAGAAATCGATGCTTCTATGGGGAAAGGCTGGAGTGAGTTGAGGAAGGATTAATGAGTGGCATGAAAAAAGGCTAAGCAAAAATGCTTAGCCCAACCGTTAATGCGAATCAAGTAAAAATACTTGCTATATATTACTTATCAGAAAGGATCGAATTAATATCTATCGTTTCTACGGTAACCACCACCGCCACCGCGGTTCTCTCTAGGTTCTGCCTTCTTAACAACGATAGTTCTACCGTCTAAGCTGCTATCGTTTAAGTTGCTAATAGCAGTTTGTGCTTCCTCGTCGTCTGCCATTTCTACAAAGCCGAAACCTTTAGAACGACCAGTTTCTCTGTCCATAATGATTTTAACAGAATCTACTTGACCAAATTCTTCGAAAGCTTCTCTTAGTACGTACTCATCAGTATCGTAATTTAACTTGGCAACAAAAATGTTCATTGAAATAAAATTAAAATTAATAGAAGTATGCCCGAAGGCAAAAAGTATAAATATGGTACAAAGATAAGCGTATATGCAGTGATTAAAAAGGAATCTGCGATTTGTAAATAATAATTTTTTGATATAGCCGTGATAAAAGGCCATTAACCTAGCTTAAAGGCGGTTTTTAAAAAAAATAATATTAAATATTTACAACAATTTCCTAAAATTCAGGGCTTCTATATGAATTTAGTCTAAACTTCATGTTTCGAATTCATCAATTCTAACCAATATCCAAACGCTAATGCGGATACTTCAGTTAAGCAATAGGCAATCTAATTTAGGGCCAGCTAACTATTGTGAAACCGCTTCAATCAAGTCAATCACTTGATGTAAAACAGGATTTCGATTATCGGCTTTCCAAACCACAGATAATACCGCCTCTTGCCGAATATTTCTGATTTCAATAAACTTCACTCCTAAATTATAACCGTGTTGAAGTGCGGTAGGAACAATCGCTACACCCAAGCCAATTTCGACGAGTTTAAAAATGGTTTGCGCATGTACCGATTTATGCGAAACCTTAGGGCGAAATCCTTTGTCCTCACAAATGCTGACAATTTTATAGTAATAGGTAGAACTGTAATCCACGGAGAATAAAATAAAGTTCTCTTCAGAAACTTGATCAACACCCGTAAAGTTTTCCTGAGTTAGCCAATGACTAGCAGGAAGTACTAATGAAAAACTGTCTTTATATACTGGTTTCATCAATAAGCCATTAGGCAAATGCTCAAGGCGTACAAAGCCTAAGTCAAGGTTATCTTGTTGAATGGCTTTGAGCTGATCGTAATTTGACATTTCCTCTAAACTCGATCGGATTTTCGGATATCGCTGATTGATTTCCATGAGTAAATTGGGAATAACAGCTTGCATCGCAGAACCCAAAAAACCTAAACGAATTTCTCCATCAAGCCCTTTTTCAATCAATCCTACTTGCTTTTCCACAAATTCGATGTGATTGAAAATAAATTTAATCTCGTGATATAAAAACTTGCCCGCCGCAGTGAGTGCTACATTTCGCTTATTTCTAATAAATAACTCTGCCTTTAAGATTTCCTCCATCTGGCGAATCTGCCTACTCAACCCTGGTTGTGATATAAATAAACGCTCCGCTGCTTTTCGGAAATGTAACTCTTCTGCCACCGCAAGAAAGTAGGTAAAATGTCTGAGCTCTAATTGATGCTTCACAGTTATCAATTGTTGATTAAAATAGTATTTCTAAGTATTAAAGATAATGGATATTTTTGCAATGAACGTTTAATAAAGTAAAATTCGGCATTTGGAATGACGAGTGTAGTGCGATCGACTTGAAGTTCTCAGGCTCCATCAAAAACATACTTAACAACTTGAATGTCGAATTTTCCTTAACCAATATACAAACACATCAGTGCGTTCTTACTAAGCACAGAACTTTTTAACTATGGTAGAAGTACAGCACGAACAACATGTTCATCGGCATGATGCTGTTCAACAGCAATTTACATTTGGAGAAGCTTACCTCACAGCAGGTATGGCTCTTGCCATAGCCAGAAATGAGGTAAAGGGTGTTATTTCCCAGCAAGTTCGAGAAAAGTGTAAAACGAATCGGGAAGTAGTGGAACGCATTGTAGAAAAAGGCGCTCCTGTATACGGCATTAATACGGGCTTTGGGCCTTTATGTACTACGCAAATATCGAAGGAAGAAACGAGAGTTCTTCAAACCAATATCTTAAAAAGTCATAGCGTGGGTGTAGGCGAACCGATTGATTTAGAATTGGCCAAACTGATGCTTATTCTAAAATTACAATCCTTAGCCAAAGGAAATTCAGGAATTGCGGTAGCAACAATGGATCGCATTTTATGGCATATTCACCAGGATGCCATTCCCATTGTTCCCTCTCAAGGCTCAGTAGGCGCTTCGGGCGATTTAGCGCCTTTATCGCACTTATTTTTGCCGTTAATTGGCTTGGGTAAAGTCAATTACAACGGACAAGTCATGTCCACCGCAGCACTTTTTGATCAGGTCGGATTAAAACCGATTGAACTTGGCCCAAAAGAAGGTTTGGCATTAATTAACGGAACGCAATTCATTTTGGCTCATGCAGTGAAAGTTGTTGAAAAATTGCATAGCTGTTTATCGCAAGCAGACATCATTAGTACCCTAATGCTGGAAGGCTTGCAAGGTTCTGTAAAGCCATTTTACCAAGAATTACATCAGTTGCGTCCTTATAAGGGGAATATTCATGTGGCTAGTCGCATTAAATCCTTGTTAGCAGGATCAGAAATTGTAAATGCACATGCAGATTGTGAACGTGTTCAAGACCCGTACTCCTTGCGTTGCATTCCCCAAGTACATGGCGCATCTCGAAATGCGTGGTTGCATCTCAAAGAATTAGTAGAAATCGAATTAAATTCGGTGACAGATAACCCTGTCATTATAAATGATGAATTGACAATCAGTGGAGGAAGCTTTCATGGACAGCCCTTGGCAATGGCATTAGATTATGCTTGCTTGGCCGCTTCAGAGATCGGAAATATTTCTGATCGGCGAATTTACCTTGCTTTGGAAGGCAAATTTCCTGGTACTCCCAAATTATTAATGGAAGATACTGGGATCAACTCAGGCTATATGATTTTGCAATACACAACTGCCGCCTTAGCAAGTGAAAACAAGGGCTTATGCTTCCCCTCAAGTGCCGATAGCATTCCGACTTCATTGGGTCAAGAAGATCATGTAAGTATGGGATCGATTGGAGGACGAAAAGCGCTAAATGTGCTCAATAATGTAGAGAAAATATTGGCTATTGAGCTCCTTACCGCTGCCCAAGCATTTGATTTTCGTAAACCCCTCAAATCGGGTGCAGTCATCAATAAAATTCATGAAGACCTGCGTAAACAAGTGGATTTTGCCGCAGCAGATCGGGTATTTGCCGATGACATTGAATGTGCCATTCAGTACATCACAGAAAAACGCATATTGACTTTGCTTCAGGAAGTTTCGGAAAACGAAAGCGTGAGCATTGCTACGGAATTCGAAGAGGAGTTTGAGCAATTTTAATTGTAAAGAGCAACTGCTTACTAATACCAGAATTAGCCTAATCTAAATTGAAAGCGTATTCAATTATGAAACCATATACCTTAATTGGCCCATTTGCACAATTGGCAACCATGGCAGAGATGCCTTTAAAAGGTGCCTTGAAAGATGAAGAAATGCCGCTATTAAAAGATGCAGGTTTACTGCTTAAAGGCGATAAAATTGAAGCAATTGGAAATTTCGAAGAACTAAAAGCGCAAACCAATGAGCTGGATGTTGAGTTGGTAGAATTGGATCGGGATTATGTGTGTGTGCCTGGATTTGTAGATGCCCATACCCATATCTGTTTTGGAGGCTCACGAGCGAATGATTATGCCATGCGCAATGCAGGAAAATCCTATTTGGAGATTGCCAAAGCGGGTGGTGGCATTTGGGATTCGGTAAAACATACGCGTCAAGCCTGTCTTGAAACCTTGGTAGCAGGAATTAAACAGCGTGCAACACGTCATCTGCAATCAGGCATTACAACCATTGAAGTAAAAAGTGGATATGGCTTGTCGGTAGCGGAAGAGTTGAAGATGCTTCGCGCCATCAAAGTAGCCAATGTGGAAACGGAAGCAGATTTGATCCCAACATGCTTGGCGGCACATGTATTGCCCAAAGATTTTGAAGGCGATCACGCTGCTTATTTGGCAGAAATCAGTACGCATTTATTCCCACAGCTCAAGGCAGAAAACCTTACCAGTCGGATTGATGCGTTTATTGAGGAAGAAGCTTTTTCAGCCGAAATTGTAGCGCCTTATTTCCAAAAAGCCAAGGAATTGGGTTTTGACCTCACCGTGCATGCCGATCAATTCAGTACCAGCGGTAGTGAGGTAGCCGTAAACTTTGGAGCTCTTAGTGCCGATCATTTGGAAGCCAGTGGCGAAAAAGAAGTAGCCATGCTCGCCAAAAGTGAGGTGATTGCCATGGCCTTGCCAGGCGCTTCCATTGGGTTGGGCTGTGCCTTTACACCTGCCCGAAAAGTATTGGATGCAGGTGGTTGTGTAGCCATTGCCAGTGATTGGAATCCAGGTTCAGCGCCTATGGGCGATCTGCTTTGTCAAGCTGCTATTTTAGGAACCTTCCAAAAGTTAAGCAATGCAGAGGTATTGGCTGGCATTACCTATCGTGCAGCAGCAGCATTAAAATTGACCAATAGAGGTCGATTACAAAAGGGATATCTGGCTGATTTTAGTTTATTTCCAACAGCAAATATCAATGAGATTTTATATCAGCAAGGCCAATTAAAACCTGAAATGGTATGGAAAGCTGGCCGTGCAGTTGCCAAAAAACAGCACACCGCAAGTCCATCATTTTTTTAAAAGAAAAAAATACAATTCTAATAACCGGTATCATGAATCATTTCCAAGCCCAAATCGTACAAGGAATTCCTGCTGAGTTGCCTCAAAAGCAGACATGGGATGCGGAGGCCAATCATGCGCCTAAGCGAAAAGATAGCTTATCCACCGATGAGAAAAAGCTAGCCATTCGCAATGCATTACGCTACTTCCCCAAAGCATGGCACGCAACATTAGCTCCTGAATTTGCCGAAGAATTGGAAGTTTATGGAAGAATATACATGTATCGCTTCCGCCCTGACTATCGGATGTATGCACGCCCTATTGAGGAATACCCCGCAAAATGTCAGCAGGCAGCGGCCATCATGCTGATGATTCAGAATAACCTTGACCCCGCAGTGGCACAGCATCCGCAGGAGTTGATTACTTATGGCGGAAATGGAAGTGTATTTCAAAACTGGGCGCAGTACTTGCTCACCATGAAATACTTAGCCGAGATGACCGATGAACAGACCTTACACATTTATTCTGGCCATCCCATGGGCTTATTTCCTTCTTCCAAAGAGGCTCCCAGAGTGGTGGTGACCAACGGAATGATGATTCCCAATTATTCATCGCAAGACGATTGGGAACGCTACAATGCCTTAGGCGTAACGCAATACGGACAAATGACTGCTGGTTCCTACATGTACATTGGTCCACAGGGGATTGTACATGGAACCACCATTACCGTCATGAATGCTTTTCGTAAAAAGCTCCAAAAAGGAGAACATACGGCTGGTAAAATATTCCTAACAGCTGGCTTAGGAGGCATGAGTGGCGCACAGCCCAAAGCAGGAAACATTGCAGGCTGTATCACGGTGTGTGCTGAGGTTAATCCAGAAGCGGCGAAAAAACGCCATGCGCAAGGTTGGGTAGATGAGCTAATTGATGATTTAACGGATTTAGTTCATCGGGTTCGAAAAGCGGTGAAAAACGAGGAAGTGGTATCCATTGCTTATATCGGAAATATTGTAGATGTGTGGGAGCGATTTGATGAGGAAGAAATTTATGTGCATTTAGGATCAGATCAGACGTCCTTACACAATCCTTGGTCGGGAGGATATTATCCTGTGGGATTGAGTTTTGAAGAGTCTAACCAATTGATTCGTGAATATCCTGAACTGTTTAAAGAAAAAGTACAAGAATCTTTGAGAAGGCATGTAGCTGCTGTTAATCGGCATACGGCTAAAGGAACTTACTTCTTCGACTATGGCAATGCCTTTTTGCTGGAATCTTCACGAGCTGGCGCTGATATTATGGCAAGCAATGGTATTGATTTCAAGTACCCTTCGTATGTGCAGGATATTTTAGGGCCAATGTGCTTTGATTATGGTTTTGGTCCTTTCCGTTGGGTGTGTACTTCTGGCAAATCGGAGGATTTAGAGAAAACAGATCAAATTGCCTTGCAGGTAATGCGAGAAATAGTCGCTACTGCACCAGCAGAAATTCAACAGCAAATGCACGATAACATCACTTGGATTGAGCAAGCAAAAGCCAATCAATTGGTTGTCGGCTCGCAAGCTAGAATCTTGTATTCCGATGCTGAAGGTCGCGCAAAAATTGCCGAAGCATTCAATCAGGCCGTAGCCAATGGGGAGCTTTCTGCGCCTGTCGTATTAGGCAGAGATCATCACGATGTCAGTGGTACAGATTCGCCGTTTAGAGAAACCAGTAACATTTATGATGGCAGTCGCTTTACAGCCGATATGGCCATTCACAATGTCATTGGCGATAGCTTTAGAGGCGCCACTTGGGTGTCTATCCACAATGGTGGCGGAGTAGGCTGGGGAGAAGTGATGAATGGTGGTTTTGGCATGGTGCTCGATGGCTCAAAAGAAGCAGCTGTACGCTTGAAAAAGATGCTATTTTTTGATGTAAACAATGGCATTTCTCGTAGAAGCTGGGCACGAAACGAAGAAGCCTTATTTGCCATCAAACGCGAAATGGAGCGTACGCCTGAGCTACAAGTGACGCTACCAAACTTGGTACAGGATGAGGTGTTGGAAAATTTGTTTGAGGAAAAATCGGTGATTTAGTAAAATAAATTCATGTCAACTAGTCATATAAAACCCAATAGAACCCTTTGGACTGGCCGTGATTCAGTCAATCAGCTTTACCTTCACGAAAAGGTGGCTTTTGTAGATAAACTCAATTCCGTTGAGCAGGCTCAAGGCAAAGCCTTTGCCCTACTCGGCTATGCTGCCGATGAAGGCGTAAGAAGGAATCAGGGCAGAGTAGGTGCTAAAAATGGCCCAGAAACCATTCGAAAAGCACTAACCAAACAAGCAAATCATCTCAACCCATCCACGCAATTGGTAGATTGTGGAGATATCGTTTGTCATGAACAAGAGATGGAAGCGGCCCATGAAGCCGTATCAACTACAGTAAGTCAACTCATTACTCAAAATTACCTCCCCATCCTCTTGGGAGGCGGACACGACTTGTCGTTTGCGCATTATAGAGGAATCCTTAACCAACTAACAAACAATCAGCGCATCGGGATTATTAATCTCGATGCGCACTTTGATTTACGAACCAAAGTGGAACAAGGCAATTCGGGTACACCATTTTACCAAATTGCCACAGAGTTGGCCTCCGACTTTCATTACTTGTGCTTGGGCATTCAACGGCAATCCAATACCCAAGCATTATTTGACACGGCTGAAAAGCTAGGAGTTGATTATGTATTGAATACCGATTATCACCTCGGAAATTGGGAAAATATCGCACAAAAGCTGACGAATTTCATCAATCAAGTGGATCACATCTACCTAACTATAGACCTCGATGGATTCTCTTCTAGTATTGCTCCAGGAGTGAGCGCACCATCACCTTTGGGCTTTTCTTGGGAGGTGGCTTATCAGACCATTCGCCAAATTTGTGGGTCCAAGAAATTAATTAGCATGGATATTGTAGAATTAAATCCAAGCTTTGACGTTGATCTGGTAACTGCTCGACTTGCCGCAGGCATCATTTATCATGTGATGGACTGGCTAGATGGC
>JBMYQA010000229.1:0-10120 GCA_049600855.1 Flammeovirgaceae bacterium
TAATGATATGGTATTTCAAACTTAATTTTTTTCTAAATTTATTCAAAACAATAAAACACAATACATTCATGTATTGATGACTTCAAACAGCGAGCTATAATGAAAAAGAAAGTGCTGTTATTCTTATGGTATTTATGCGCTATCCAAATCGGCTATGCTCAATCTGACAGTGTGGCGAATACGGTGCTTCTTAATATTCCTGTTAAGGATATTTTAGAGAAAGGCAGCCAATCGGAACGCCAAGCAGAAATCGTTGGTGCCAGTCAGTATCGGCAATTACTCAAAGACGTTCCTGCTAGTGTGTTAGTGATTGAACAAGAACAAATTTTGGCGAATAACTATGAAGATTTATCTGATTTACTCAAAGATTTACCCGGATTTGATGTGATAGAGAATGCGGGGGTATTTGGCGAATACTATGTAAATAGAGGTGTAAATGGCAATGATCGGCTACTGATTTTGGTAGATGGGCGTAAGCTAAATGCTTATGCGGGCACTTTTTTATCTGTTGGCAATTCCATTTCACTGCGCTTTGCCGAACGTGTTGAAGTCATTTATGGTGCTTCATCCATTGTGTATGGTGCCGATGCATTTTCGTGTGTCATCAACATTGTTTCCAAAAGTAATCGCCCCG
Organism: Flammeovirgaceae bacterium; assembly: GCA_049600855.1. GTDB lineage: Bacteria > Bacteroidota > Bacteroidia > Cytophagales > Flammeovirgaceae > JBMYQA01. Next base: position 635 of record JBMYQA010000229.1, read on the forward strand.
AGCGGCAAATCAACTCTTCACTAAGTTATGGTTCGTTTGGAAGCATAGACACTTCGATAGAAATACAACAACCCATCACAAATGAATTTTATATTACCCTTTTTGGTAGGCTCTATCATTCTGATGGTTTCGACAACAATATGGAAGGCCCATATGCCGCACCTCATAACTATCCATTGCCGCTTTCAGACGAGTTTAGCCTCCCTATAAATGATCATACCGTGTTTGCCGAAGCGCGTTATAAACAACTCCGATTTGGCTTTTTCAGGCAATTCTTCAGCGAAGGAACCACACGTTCTCTTACCCCTAATATCTATGTGTATAATGACCAAGCGGAATGGACTGTACATAAAAATATCTACTGGGCAAATTATGAAAAAAGCTTTGGAGAAGGAGGAACACTTTCGTTAGATTTATCCTACACCCAACATATCCAAGATAAAGACAGTCAGTTTTTTCGATTTACAGTGCCGAATGACTTCACAAATACACAAATTCAATTCATGACGGGTAGAGATCGGACTTGGAAAGCGTTGACCAAATACAATCGCACCATCAATGAGGTAGTGGATTTTATTGTGGGTTTGCAATTGGAAAGCACTAATAGTGTACCGCATTATGCCAATGATGAAGTGTTTAGTCGGCCCTATCAGTTTACAGGCTTTGTGCGCGACTCTATTGAGCAGGTATTATTAATTAAAGAACGCAAAGTAGGTTTATTTAGCCAAATTGCCATTAAACCCAATAATTGGTTTAACCTAACCATAGGCGGTCGATACGATTACTCTAGGCTCTTTGACAATACCTTTAATCCAAGAATCGCCTTGATTTTAGGAGAAGAGAAGTTCATTACCAAATTAATCTACAGCACTGCGTTTCAAGCGCCTTCCTTGTTCTCAAGGTATGAGCAATTTGGCGCTCCTACCGTAGTGATGATTCCCAATACAGAACAAGACTTTGAGTTAACGAATCAGAAAATCCAATCGGCTGAAATCGAACTCTCTTATAAATTGACAAGCGATTGGACAGTACGTGCAAATTTATTTTACAACAATGCTACCGATTTAATAGAACGGCGATCGTATACAGACAGCACCTTTAATCAATACTTTGGCACCTTTACTCCAGGTTTACGCAATGAAAATATTGGTCAACAAGTTTCTTATGGTACTACCTTATCGGTAAATGGAACGATAAAGGATAATATCAGTGCGTATTTCCACTATACCTACACCGATGCCAATGTGCAAAATGAAGGAGGCGACATCCCTTTGTCTAGGGTTTCTAATCACAAACTTGCTGCTGGTCTTATTTATAAAAATGCGTTTCGTTACTTCACCTTTGCCCCCCGTATACGGTGGATTGGTCCTATGAATACGCCACAGGCTAGTGCGATTTGGCCGGGTAATCAACAAGCTCCTGGCTATTTGATGGCTAACCTTACGGTACAAATTAAAGATGTATTGCCCAACTTCGTGTTTTTTGCCAATATGGAAAACATGATTTCTTCTAATCATACACATGTCGGGCTTTTTCAAGGAGGAATTTATTTAGATGCGATCCCTCAACCAAGATTTGCAGGACGCTTGGGCTTACAATTTAGTTTTTAAATGCTGAACTCTCATTTATATATCAATCACAAAGTAATCTACCGATCAATGAATCGTAGTATAATTATAGTATTTATCCTCTTACTCAGTCCGATGTCGATGTTTGGGCAGAGCAAAGACTTAACAAGTTTACTTTCTGATTTGAACAACGCAGTTGGCGAAGAGCAAAAAGCCAGTTTGCAATTCCAAATTGGTAGTATATACTATAATAAAGCGATTTATCAGCGTGCTATTGATTACTTCCAAGAAACCTACCCCTATTACCAAAAAGTAAATGATGTTTCGCGCATGCGCATTATTCTTCGGCAATTGGCTCAATCGCATCAAGAGCTACAGGCATTTCCACAAGCCGCTGATTACTTTGAAAAACTACTCCCATTCGAAGATGATGCTCAAAAAATAGCACTATTATTAAAATTATCTTGGCTGGCAGAAAAAACGCAAAGGCGCGATCAAGCATTGGCATTTAGCCAACAAGCCCTAGAACTTGCCAAAAAATCAAATGATTTAGCGAATGTATCTACCATACAAAACAACATTGGCTATCACATGATGCAAGATGGCAACTACGAGGAAGCAAGTAAATATTTCAACTTGGCACTATCGACTCACAGATCTTTAAAAGCAAATGCTGATCCTAATCAAAAAGCCCGAATTTTATTAAATCTAGGCACGATCAATGCATTAAAAGGTGATTATAGACATGCTAGAGAAGAATATCGGAAATCACTCGTATTAGAAGAGAAACAAAAAAACTACGATAAAATTGCCAATGTCAATAATTACATTGCGGTAAGTTACCTCAAAAGCGGGAAGCGTGAAATTGCCCTCTCCTTTGCCGAAAAAGCAAAAGCACTTGCGGAAGCAAATCAAGCTCAACAAGTATTACTAGACAGTTATCGTATTTTAGCACGCATCTATAAAGAAAAAAACAACCTCCAAGAGTTTCAGAAATACAGCCAACTCCAACAAAAGCTACAGGAAACCCTCAACAAACAACAACAAGCAAAGGGCAAACAACTGCTAGAAGATCAATTATTGGCAGAACGGGAAGAAAATGAGCTCAAAATATTATTGGCAGAAAAAGCCAGACAAGTAGCTAAAGCAAGAGAAGCTTTGCTGGAAAAAGATAAAAAGGAAAAAGAATTAACGCTCAAAAATCAAGAGTTAGAATTAGCCAAGCAAAAACAGAAGGTACAAGAAGAACAACTGAAACGTCAGCAACAACAACAAGAGTTAATTTCGCAACAACTGCGTTTAGCAGAACAAAAAACCTTAGCCGAACGCAGGCAAAAAGAAATAGAAATCCAACGTCAAGAAACAGAGAAACAGCGATTATTAGCCGAAAAGTTTGATACAGAACGACTCAAGAAAGAAAAAGAATTAGAAGCTGCAGCCAAAGAGAAAGAATTACAAGAACAGAAACTTCAACAAGAGAAATCTAGGAAAAACTTCACGTATTGGTTGTTGGGATTGGCTGTCATTATTGTCGTCTTAATGTTTTTTGTAGTGTATAATGCCCAGCGTTCTCGTAAAGCAGTACATCGAAGAAACGTAAGAATTCAACAAATAAATGAAGAAATTCAGGTACAAAATGAGGAATTACTTCAAACGCAGGAGGAATTGCAGGCCCAACGCGATTTCGTAGATGCACAAAATAAAGAATTAGGCTATAAAAATTCGATGATTAATTCGAGTTTGAATTATGCCCAAAAAATACAAGAGGCCATTTTACCTTTTGATACCAGATTTAATAACCATTTTTCTGATCACTTCATTTTGTATCAGCCCCGCGACTTGGTATCTGGTGATTTTTATTGGCTAGAACATGTGAATGACAATATTATCATTGCTATGGTAGATTGCACTGGGCATGGGGTGCCTGGCGCTTTTATGTCAATGATTGGCTACACCTTACTTTCTGAGATTGTGGTCACCAAACAAATGACTTCACCTACTCAAATCTTAGAAAACATGCATCGCATGATTTACCGTGCCCTTAAACAAGACCTTTCCAAAAATAATGATGGCATGGATATGAGTGTCTGCATTATACGAGAACACGATAAAAAAATGGAAGTGCGATTTGCAGGTGCTAAACTTCCGTTGTATTACATTGAAAATGAGGAATTAAAAATTATTAAAGGAACACGCAGGTCATTAGGCGGAAATTCAATTACAAGTAAAGCTTTTGAAGAACACCGCCTCCATCTTTCAAAAGGCACAAAGCTCTACTTATTTACAGATGGCTTGCAAGATCAGCACAATAAAGCGCTTAAAAAGTTTGGTTCTAAACAGGTTAAACGCATTCTCTCTGAACATCACCAGAAGCCCATGAAAGCACAGCATCAACTCTTGTTAGATGCCCTACAAAAACACCAAGGCGATGAGAAACAACGCGATGACATTTCCTTTATTGGGATAAAGCTTTAAAACATTATCCCTTCGCTTTCTTCTTCCGCTTACGATTCAAATCAATTTCGGGCATGAGTGGTTTTCCTTCTTCTAAAAACGCGTAAAAATGCTGTGCTAAATAGGGGGTGAGTGAAATCCCTTTTGCCCCCATGCCATTAAATAAGCCCACTTGTGGATATTTAGGATGAAGTCCAACAAATGGTCTGCGATCGTAGGTAGCCGGGCGTATTCCTGCCCAATGATCGAGCACTTCATACGGTAATGTTACCAATGCTTCCAACTTTTCCATCACCTGTAACTTCCCTTTTTCGGTTGGGGTGGTATCCAATTGGTTAAACTCAAACGTAGATCCTACTTTATACGTTTTATCCAGTTGTGGAATAACCCAACATCCGCGATTAATAATTTGCTCAAATGCATCACCTTGAAATTTGACGCGTAAAATTTCTCCCTTCACTCTTCGATAATCTAACCAATCAAACAAGGCATTGTCTGCATTAAAAGCGCCATCACAAAAGATCACTTTACCAAAAGAAAGGCCCTTCCAAGCAACCTTCCCATCTGCTAAATTTAATGCTTGAGGGGTAATAAATGTATGCTGAAGCATATGGTGCTGTTTAAAAAAACCAGCCGCCGCCGCTAAATAGCTATTTGTATCTACATATCCAGCTTGCTTTAATTCCATACCACCAAAATGGGTATTTAATTTACCCACATACTTTTCGCTAGGCGACTGGAGAATGTAATCGTGATAACTGATTTCTCCACTTTTAGCTACCCAAGTATTTTGTTTCTCTACACTATCGAATGGGATATAAATTGGAATTTGGTGGAAAAAAGTACACTGAAGTCGCGCTTCCTGTTGGGGATAAAATTGATGGAGGTAGGGAAAAATGAGATCGGCTAACCAAGTTTTCGTCAGTTTTCGACCAGTAATTGGATTAAATAGACCAGCAGCGGCTTTTGTAGAGGTAAAAGGCTTGGGTTGATCTACCACTAATACTTTTTTACTGTGATCTAACAGCGTGAAAGCCAAGTTAGTACCAGCAATTCCTTGCCCAATTATCAGATAATCGAAATCCATGCGTTATGATATTTGAAGACTTCTTGTTATTTTTCGATCTCATGCTTTAGAGATTGTTTGGAAATCTATTCTTGATTTTTTTAGGCGGCTTTTTCCACCTGTTTTCGTTACTAAAATGCTCATTTAGCGCTGCTAAACTAGGCATTTAGCGCCTCAACAATTGGAAAAATTCACACTAAAAATTTCACGACTAATTTCAAAACGGTCTCTTAGAGATATCGCAAAAGTTGAAAAAAAAATCTGAAAGCACTTTCTGTATCAAGATTATTTATAAGAGGTTGTATAAAATCAATTATATTTGACAATCTCATGGGCGCATAACTAAACAACAGTATGAGTGAAGCATTAGCTGTACAACAACTTTTTATCTATGGCAACTTAATGAGCTATTTTGATAATCCAATAGCTTATGTACTTGAGCGAAACTGTCAGATGGTTGGTAAGGGTACTATTCCCGGTAAGCTCCACTTTATTCAAAATGATTTCCCTGGTGCTGTATTTGATGAAAATGCTTCTTCCCTAGTCTACGGACAAATTTTTTCTATCGACCCAGAATCCTACCAATTGGTGATGCGACTGCTCGATCGTTATCACTCTTTTGATGAAGGTAATCTCAGCCAATCACTTTTTACGAAAGCCGTATTAGAAATTCAATCCGAAGGCTACCGTGTACCTTGTTGGACTTATTTATACAATCAGTCTGTAGATCAGCTTCCTCAAATTGAATCGGGCAATTATTGGCAGTTTCTGAAAGAAAACAATCTTCATAAGAAACAATAAGCGCACATTTAAAATGTGCCCTAACTCATTTATTTTTATTCCACCTCTCCATTAATCTTCTTTTTTGTTTGTACTTTTGCCATTTGAAGCATTTCAAGCCAAGGATATGAATTTCAGGTTTATATCGAATTGGCATCAGACTATTATATTTAGAGGAGCATAGATGAAGAACATTCGCAACTTTTGTATCATCGCCCACATTGACCATGGGAAAAGCACGTTAGCAGACCGTTTATTGGAATTTACCTCTACCGTAAGTGAGCGAGATATGCAAGCTCAGTTATTGGATGACATGGACTTGGAACGAGAACGCGGCATTACCATTAAGAGTCATGCCGTACAGATGGACTATCTTGCCAAAGATGGGCAAACGTATACCTTAAACCTCATTGACACGCCAGGACACGTAGATTTTTCTTATGAAGTATCGCGTTCAATTGCTGCATGTGAGGGCGCTTTACTGATTGTAGATGCCGCCCAAGGAATTGAAGCCCAAACCATTTCCAACCTCTACTTGGCCATTGATAATGATTTGGAAATTATTCCCGTACTCAACAAAATTGACTTACCAAGTGCCAATGTAGAGGTCGTTTCTGATGAAGTCATTGACCTCATTGGTTGTGATAAAGAAGACATCATTCTTGCTAGTGCAAAAGAAGGCATTGGCATTCAAGATATATTAGAGGCGATTGTTAATCGCATTCCTGCCCCTAAGGGAGATCCTGAGGAACCCTTGCAAGCATTGATTTTTGATTCTGTATTCAATTCCTATCGTGGTGTAGAGGTCTATTTCCGCGTATTGAATGGTTCAATTAACAAGCGAGACAAAGTAAAGTTTGTAGCGACAGGAAAAGAATATGAAGCGGATGAGATTGGTGTACTCAAACTCAACCAAGAACCTCGTCAAAGCATTAAAACGGGTGATGTGGGCTACCTCATTTCTGGCATTAAAGTAGCCAAGGAAGTAAAGGTAGGCGATACCATTACCCACATTAATAGACCTTGTGCCGAAGCCATTCAGGGGTTTGAAGATGTAAAACCCATGGTATTTGCAGGTATTTATCCAGTAGACACCTCCGAGTTTGAAGAACTTCGAGCCTCCATGGAGAAGCTACAACTGAACGATGCATCGCTGGTTTGGGAGCCTGAAACTTCGGCTGCCTTGGGCTTTGGCTTCCGTTGTGGATTTTTAGGCATGTTGCACATGGAAATTGTTCAGGAACGGTTAGAGCGAGAGTTCAATATGACTGTGATTACAACGGTTCCTTCTGTACAATATCATGCCTATACTAAAAAAGAGGAAAAAGTTATTGTTAACGCTCCTTCTGAGCTGCCTGAGGCCACCGTGCTCGATCATGTGGAAGAACCATTCATCATGGCACACATCATCACAAAATCTGATTATGTCGGCCCTGTTATTTCCCTATGCATGGATAAGCGAGGAATTATCAAAGATCAAGTCTACTTGACTTCAGATCGTGTAGAATTGCGCTTTGAGCTTCCGCTTTCAGAAATTGTATTTGATTTCTTTGACCGCCTCAAAACAATCTCTAAAGGATATGCGTCACTGGATTACGAACTCATTGGATTCCGTAACTCAAAGCTTGCCAAATTAGACATTCTACTCAACGGCGATTCTGTAGACGCACTTTCGGCGATTGTACACCGAGATAAAGCCTATGAGTGGGGTAAAAAGATTTGTGAAAAACTGAAGGAACTCATTCCACGCCAGCAGTTTGAAATTGCCGTTCAAGCCGCCATCGGAACGAAAGTAATTGCCAGAGAAACCATCAAAGCCTTGCGTAAAAATGTAATCGCTAAGTGTTACGGTGGTGACATTTCTCGTAAGCGAAAACTCTTAGAGAAGCAAAAGAAAGGAAAGAAGCGTATGCGTCAGGTGGGAAGCGTAGAAATCCCTCAAGAAGCGTTTATGGCTGTACTCAAAATTGATTAATATACCGACATATACATAACTCGAATAAGCCTAAGCCAACGCATTTGTCGGCTTAGGCTTATTCATTATTCTAACTCATAGACTTTATATCCCCAAGCAGGTAAAGTGATTTGCCATTCATCTGTAATGACATGCTCTCCTCCACCAAGTATGTCTTTGTAATTCCCATTTACGCCCAAAACATCAATGTTTTGCGCTTCTTCACTCAAGTTCAACACCACTAACACGCGATTTTCACCTTTTTGGCGGGTGAAAGCAAAAACATGTTCATCTTGACCAGTCTTTAAACGGGTAAAATCACCACCAGCTTCTCCATTCCAAAGTGCAGCGTTACGCTTTTTTAAAGCCAATAACTGCTGGAATAAGTCAAACATCGGATGTTCTTTCCATTCAATCTCATCTTTCTCAAAAAACTTTAACCTTTTATCCATCCCAGCTTCTTGCCCGCTATAGATGAGTGGCATGCCAGGGAAAGTACAGGCCAATACTGCAAAAGCTTCAGCACCCGCTCCCATGCGTTCAAATACAGTTCCATTCCAAGAGTTCTCATCGTGATTGGTGGTGAATAACATGCGGTAATCATCGGGCTTAAATTTACCCATATCTTCTGCCACGTATTTATCAATTTCCGCTACTGTCTTTTTACCTTGGGCTACCTCATTCATAATGTGATGCAAATGCCAGCCATAAGTCATATCGAAAGCCGCTTTGTGCATGATTGGCCCTTCGTCTTCTGCCAACATAAATACAGGCTTAATTTTATCTAATTCCACCCTCACGTTATCCCAAAAATCTATGGGCACCATGCCTGCTACATCACAACGGTAGCCATCAACATTTGCTTCACGAACCCAAAAAGTTAAGGCATCGGTCATCGCTTTTCTCAAATCCTCATTTTCATAATTCAAATCAGCAACATCGGTCCAATCAGTTCCTTCGGGAACCATCATATTTCCTGTAGAATCTTTGGTGTAATACTCAGGGTTTTCCTCCATCCATTTATGATCCCATCCCGTGTGATTCGCTACCCAATCCAAAATTACATACATGCCTAACTCATGTGCTTTATTCACGAATGATTTCAGGTCATCCATCGTTCCAAATTCAGGGTTCACCGCTTTGTAATCCTGTACAGCATAGTAGCTGCCCATGGAGCCCTTTCTATTTTTTTCACTGATGGGGTAAATCGGCATAAGCCAAAGAATACCAACGCCTAACTCCTTAATTCTAGGTAAATCTTCTTCTACCTTTTTCAAGGTGCCCTCTTTAGAATATTGCCGAATATTTACTTCATAAATACCCAGATTTTTCGACCAATCGGGATGTTGCACACCCACTTTAGGCGCTTCTTTTTTCTCCTTAGCTTTCGTTGTGTCTTTTGCCTGTTGGCAAGCCATGAAACACAAACAGCATAAAAATAGCCATGAGGCCAAGCTTTTATTTTTCATTTTCATAGGGGTTATTCGTAACATATAAAGGAGCATTCACCTTTATACTAACTAGCATTAGGAAATGAAATTTGCTAAGGATTCCACCTAAAACCAACTTAACTCCCTCTTTTTCAGAAGAAAACGTTTGCAATTCAGCTAAGTGGATTGATTTTAAAGCCTTTTATCAAAATTAACTTCAACATAACTAACGAA
>JBMYQA010000230.1:0-10119 GCA_049600855.1 Flammeovirgaceae bacterium
TGATTCAAGAGACGGAAAAAGAGGTGACATTTTTGCATCATAAACCATGCGTGATGAACACTCATTAGAGCTATCGCAAATCGTGTTGTGTGAAGTCATCATTTATAGAACTTCACACAACGCCTTTTCATTACTACGAATAATAAATGCCTAACAACTTCGCGAGCTCATTTTCTTGGATTTTTAACTCCATATACAAGTTTTGTAAATACGAAATCTCATTATCGGTTTTTGCATCTTTAATATCCTGTAACACTTTCTTTAATAAGCCTTTTAGGCGATGTTCTTTTAACTTCAAGACATTTCTATAGAAAATTTTCACGATGTCTTCATCACGTTTGGGCACGTAAATTTCATGTTTTGCGAACCAATTAGCACTCACTTCTCCCTTTTGCGCAGTCAGGTTAATTACCGTTTCCTTAATTTCCTCATTGGTTTGGTGAATGAAGAATCCCAAATCTGGATAATTACCTTTTTGAACCTCTCCATGATACAGCATGATAATTTCCCGATATAATGGAGAATGGAATTCCAGGTCTTCAATTTCTTCAAACCAGTAATCTGCTAACCTTCGGTCATTTTCTATTTTATGCCCATGTTCCACTAACAAACGTACACTTTCCTGTTCTTGAAAGATAACGGCCTCATCTTTCGTGGGCAGCATTATAGGCGCTTCTGTTGCTTCTTGAACGGCTGGTAAATCAGGAAAACCAGAAACTTCAGGCTCTGCAGTGCGCTCTCCTTCAATAGGGATGAAATCAGCTTCATCAAATTGAAAGCTTCCTTCTTCTTCTAGTGGTGTAGCATCTTCTTCAAAGAAAAATGGTTCTTGATCGTCACCCTTAGGAGGGGTTTTTAGTTTTGGAGAAGCAGCTGAGCTTTGCGTTTGTTGCTGTTTCTTATAGCGTTGTTGTTGCTGTTTTTTACTTGCTGCTCCAAGAATTGATTTATTTACCTCTTCTACCAAAATCTTCACATCCACATTAAGCAAATGGCTGCATTCCTCACAAAATACCGTTCGCTTAATTGGATCAGGAATTTTAGCGATACTTTCTACAATATCTCGGATGACTGCTGCCTTTTTAAGCGGATCGCCTTGGGTCTCTCCTAGTTGCAGATTGGTTTTAAATAAGATAAAATCTTGGGCATTCTTTTTGAGAAATTGTTGGAAAGCCTCTCCGCCTATTTCCCGCACATAGCTATCTGGATCTTGCCCCTCAGGAAACGAAACAACGCGCACGTTTAGCCCTTGAGCCAATAGCATGTCCACCCCACGCAACGAAGCCCGAATCCCCGCTTTATCTCCATCAAATAATACGGTCACATTTGGCGTAAATCGCTTAATGAGTTTAATTTGGTTTTCTGTTAGCGAAGTTCCCGAAGAAGCCACCACATTTTCCACGCCATTTTGATGCAGTGAAATGACATCGGTATAACCTTCTACCAAATAACAGTTATCCAAATTTCTGATGGCTTTCTTGGATTGAAATAACCCATAAAGCACATCGCTTTTGTGGTAAACATCCGATTCTGGGGAGTTGAGGTATTTGGCTTGTTTATCCTTCTTCAACGTTCGAGCCCCAAAGCCAATGACGCGGCCTGAGAGGTTGTGAATGGGAAACATCACCCGACCTCGGAAACGGTCATAACGCTTGCCATCTTCCCGAGCGACCACAAGACCAGCCTGCTCTAAAATGGCTGGCTGATGTCCTTTTTTTAAGGCAGCTTCCTCAAAATTATTCCACTCGTCCTGACTGTAGCCTAATTCAAAATTAGCAATGGTTTCTGCTGAAAATCCTCGTTCTTTAAAATAACTTAAGCCAATAGACTTACCATGAGTTGTTTCGTGTAACTGTTTTTCATAATACTCCTTCGCAAAATTGAGTGCTATGAACAGACTTTCTCTTAACTGATACGCCTCCTGTTTTTCTGGGGAAAGTTCCTCTTCTTCTAACTCAATATTGTATTTTTTGGCGAGATGCTTGAGCGCCTCAATATATCCTACGCCCTCCATTTCCATCACAAAGGTAATGGAATCGCCCCCTTTTCCTGTGCTGAAACATTTAAAAATACCCTTGGCAGGAGATACCGAAAATGAGGGCGTTTTTTCATTGGTAAACGGTGATAATGCCCACCAATTTTGCCCCTTCTTTTTGAGTGGTAAATAATCTTCTACTACCTCTAATATATCGGCAGTATTCCGAATTTCTTGTATCGTTTGATCGCTGAGTCTCATGAGTTCTGATCAAGCTTCAATGAAAACTCTTGAAAAAGCTAAACACTTTCATCTGAATGACTCCCAAAATCGCTTCTTTAATAATTCCCTTTGACATCTTTGATTGTCCTCTTGTACGATCCGTGAAAATGATGGGTACTTCTTTGATATCAAAACCGTACTTCCAAGCCAAAAACTTCATCTCAATTTGGAAGGCATACCCCACAAATCGAATATTATCTAAATCGATTTTTTCCAACACTTTGCGTGAATAGCATTTGAAACCTGCTGTAGTATCCGAAATGGGCATTCCCGTAATAAAGCGAACATAGTAACTCGCAAAATAAGACAACAGTACACGACTCATCGGCCAATTTACTACGTTTACCCCAGTAACATATCGAGAGCCCACAGACATATCTCCTCCATTTTCGCAAGCTTCATAGAGTTTTACCAAGTCTTTGGGATTATGAGAAAAATCCGCATCCATTTCAAAAATGTAGTCATACCCACGTTCAAGTGCTTTCTTAAATCCATAAATATAAGCAGTACCTAAACCTGATTTTTCTTTCCTACTCTCTAAAAATATCTTTTCAGGAAACTCTTGGGCTAATCTTTCTACTACTTGAGCAGTGCCATCAGGAGAGTTATCATCCACAATCATAGCATGAAATTCTATTGGCAAATCCATCACTGCTCGCAGAATAGCTTCAATATTCTCTAACTCATTGTAAGTCGGTATAATAACAATTTTCTTATTCACAAATCAAAGGTAATCAGTTTTTCAATTGGAAGGCAAATTAAACATCATAAATAGATTTAAAAAAAGGTTAGCGCCTGTTTGAATCTATTTTTTTAACGACTAACTGACAACTAGCTGATGTGCTTCCCGTTACTTTATGTAATAGCTTGTAATACCATCTTTCGCGTAATCTTTTTAAGATTACATTACAATTAGTACTTTAAATCAGGTATTTCTTTATGAAAGCGTTAATAATTTCAAAAAAGTTAAAAATTTTAAAGTACTAATACTCAATTACTTAAAACAAACAATAGAAAATATTTACATTTATTTACAACCTTTTTCCTGTAGCGACGTATAGAATAAATACAATTTAATCTTTAAATTTTTCAATAAATTGAAGATTTAGTTATCTTTGCACAAGGAAGAATAAATGATAATTGTTTCTCACGATCACAAACCGACAAGCCATTACCAATTAGTTAGTGTATTAACAAATTACTCAAAGCGTCACTTGCATCTAATTGATGCAAGACTACTAACCTATTGCCTAATTTATGGGCTTCATTGGTCAAATAGCATCGCTATTCAGTTTAACATCTAACACTCGTCTGAAATGAGAACACTATTCACAACTGCTTTACTTGCTCCGCTATTTTTACTGTTAGGCGGAAATGCACAAAACACTCAGGTAAAGGATAATAACAACTCTACGTTATCTGCTAAAATTGTCATGACAGCTCTAAGTTGGGATTGCGCAGCACTAGGTAATCATACAAAAATTGACTTTATTGGTGATGTTACAGGAGGAGAAGCTCCTTATGAGATTTCTTGGTATGTATCGGCTACTTCAAAAATAAAAGATGCTCATCGCAATGAAACGGACTACTTAGAAGTTTCTGATGTAGCTGAAGATTTTGCGCCAAGTCCACAAATTACGGTAAATGAGAAGCTCGGCTACTACATCATTTTAAAAGTAAGCGATGAGGCTGGAGATATGATTGAAAAAACGATAAAAATTGATTGCAATACATTAGAAAATAAAGTGTCTGCACAATCAATTAACAATAAAGCTAAATAAAAATATTCCTGTCTGAAGAAGGATAATACAGGGAAGCAGTCTACTCGATGGACTGCTTTTTTATTTTCTTTGTGCGAAGCGCTTCGCTTTCAATCTCATGATTTGCCGAAACGGTTTTGAGTAAATCGCCTTTTTTTACCTGCTGATCTTTAAGCAATTCTCCGTTCAAATACGTAATGGTATAGCCTTTTTTTAGAATATTTTCAGGAGAAAGGTGTTGAATTTCCTTAGCCAAATACGTGAGTTGAAGCGCCTCCCGCTGAATTAGATTTTTCACTTGAGTGTGCAACATCAACTCCTGATTTGCTAATCGAATATGCTGCTGCTGTAAACTTTGCTGTGTCGCTTGAAAGATGCGTTGGCTATTCTGCTGCAACGCATCGGTATGAAGTTGGATCAAGCGTTCAGCATTAGCTAAAATAAATTGAAATTGTTCCAACATCGTTGATTCAACATGCAACATGCGTTGAATCAAAAACTCAGCTACCGCTGTTGGGGTTTTCAGGGGTATCCTAGCTACTAAATCGCAAACTGAGGTATCTCGCTGATGCCCAATACCAGTAATCACGGGCAAGCGACTCATGGCGATTTGAGCAGCAATATCGTAACTGTTAAATACTTCCAAATCAAGCTTAGAACCCCCACCGCGAATCAGTACGATGGCATCAAAATCCTGCGGATCAATCTTAGCAAGTTGAATGAGTATTTCTTTCGCTGCACGCTCTCCTTGCACAGAAGCCGCAAAAAAAGTAAGGTGGTACTGATAGCCGTATGGATTCTGTTGCAACTGAGTGATAAAATCGGTATATCCAGCAGCAGTAGGAGATGAGATAACTGCAATTCGTTGAACAACCAGCGGAACTTCTAATAGCTGTTGCCGCTCCAGCAAGCCTTCCTCCGTCAGTCGCCGAATGGTTTCTTGTCTTTTTTTCTCCAGCTCTCCTAAGGTAAATTGTTCGTTTAAATCCGTAACCGTTAATGAAAGCCCATGAATCTCATGAAATGAAACAACCACCTTCATCATCACTTTTGAACCAGGCTTTAGAATCGCTTCCAAGTTTTCTCCGAGTTTTTGGTGAAGCGCTAGCAGCTGCCCATGCCAGATGGTAGCACGCGCTTTAGCTATGATGGCAGATGTATTTTCTTCTTCTTTTTGCACCAATTCCATATAGCAATGATTGCCGAGCTGCACTTGGGCAATCTCGGCAATAATCCAAAAATCTCTTCCTATTCCAGTAATGAGCTTTTGTATGCTCTTATTTAATTGGTAAAGTGTAAAAAACTTCAACGTATATAGGGGACACTGATTTTAATTAATGAGCTTGCTTAAAGTAAGGAGCTTCGCATCGAAAATGTGCTAAATTACAGGTGAAAGACTTTATTTTAAACAAGCTCAATGCAATTTTGCTGACTAAAACTCAGCTTCATCTTTATTTGCTTTTCCAAGGAACTTTGGGAAAACACTTTTGAGGATAAAATACCCAACTCCTAAAGCAAGTGCTAAGAAAAATACCATCTTTATTCCTTTCCAAACAAAACTAACCACCACCAGTCCAACTACCAATCCTAAAATAATTTTTAATGTATTGCTCATAATTTAATGGGTTTAAAAATTAATTTGAATGCTTTGCAGAACTCAATCTTACCAAATTTAATGAAAATCTTAAACTATTTCTCCATTAGTGGTTGATAATAATTGATCGAGTTGACTCCGCACTTGAGCAGGATCTTGACAGTGAATTCCATGAATTCCCAGCTTTTGAGCGGTCTCTATATTGGCGAATGAATCGTCAATAAATACCGCTTGCTCAGCATTAATTTGATACCGTTCCAGTAAAATGTGGTAAATCGCTTCAGCTGGTTTCCTTGTTTTTTCAACTCCTGACACTACAATACCTTCAAACCAAGATAAAAACTCAAAACGCCTTTGAGCAATAGGAAAAGTTTCTGAAGACCAATTAGTTAGCGCATAAATCTTAAAGTTGGCATTTTGCTTTAACTCTTGCAGTAAGGTGACTGTTTCTTCAAAAGACTCTCCAAGCATTTCTTCCCACCTTTCCGCATATGCCTTAATTTCATTTGCATAGTTGGGATGAATCGCGATCAGCTCTTGCGTAGCTGCTTCCCACGTACGTCCAGCATCTTGTTTCAGGTTCCACTCATACGTGCAAATGTGATTTAGGAAATAATCTACTTCTTCCTCAGAATCGAACATTTTTCGGAAAAGGTATTTGGGATTCCAATCGATCAAAACACCTCCTAAGTCAAAAATGATGGTATTGATGGGTTGTGCCATAAGTGATACGCTTAATAAAACTGTTTATCCAAAAATCTGAAGTTTCAACTGGCTAGCAGCTGCAAAAGCAGCTAAATCTAGTTCAAACGGAGCTTGTTCTTCCTGAAATACCTGAATCATCGTTTCTGTAGCGAGATTTCCAGTAAGATCGTCTTTTGCCATTGGGCAACCGCCCATGCCTCCCATCGCGCCATCAAACCTGCGGCATCCCGCGTGATACGCGGCTCTAATTTTTTCTGCTGCTTTTTCAGGTGTGGAATGAAAGTGTGCGCCAAATTCGATTTGTGGAAACGCAGGAATCACCGCAGAAAATAAGGAATCGATCAACTCAGGCTCAGAACTCCCAATGGTATCAGCCAAAGAAATGATGTTGACCCCAATCGTCACTAATTTATTCACAAACTCCATCACAATTTCACTCGAATAGGGCTCATCATAAGGATTCCCAAATCCCATGGAGATGTAAGTCACCAATGTTTTACCTTGCGCTTCACACTGCTCATGAAAGGTTGCCACATTCTTTAATGCTTCTTCAATACTTTTTCGCGTATTTCGCTGCTGAAAGGTTTCTGAAATTGAAAGTGGAAAACCCAAATATTGAATTACTTCGTATTTTAATGCATCATCCACTCCGCGCTGATTGGCGACAATTGCGAGCAGTTTTGACTTGCTTTCCGCCAACTCTAAGTTCGCCAATACTTCATGCGTATCGCGCATCTGAGGAATTGCCTTTGGAGAAACAAAACTTCCAAAATCTATGGTATCGAAGCCTACTTTCAGCAGTGAATTAATGTAGTTGATTTTTTGTTCAGTGGGAATGAACTCATGTAAGCCTTGCATGGCATCCCGCGGACATTCTATGATTTTTAGCATGCTGTTGGTATTGATTATTGGAGGCCAAAGATAGGAAAACTTTTTTTGTGCGGATAGAGCAATGTCATGATTGGGACAAGGCGATGCCTCACCCGTACTGATCAAATAAGCTGGCGTATTTTTAGATTTTGCTGATTTCCTCAAAAATAAAGGTCAATTCCCGCCCAATTTCCTCAGCCTTCTCATCATATTTTTGTTGGGCAATTGGCGTTCCATCAAACGCTTTAGGATCATCATATAACAGCGGAATGCGCTTTTCAGCACCTGGAATATAAGGGCAATTTTCATCGGCATGTGAACAAGTCATCACAGCCGCAAAGTGTTCTTGAGGATTACTTTCGTGATCAAACACTTTTGAAAAGACTCTAATGGGCTCCACATCTTGGGCATAATGCACTTCATAAAGCGGATTTGCTCCCTCATTGGTTTTCTCAATTTGAAATCCCATGTGTTGCATGGCCTGTACAGCTGAAAGGAAAAAAGCTGTTGCTTCTGTTCCGCCTGAATAGGTTCGAACTTGATGAAAACCGTAATAATAAGCAATGCCTTGCGCCCATAATTGAGCGATGTGGCTTCTTCGAGAGTTGTGTGTACACACAAAAATCAATTGCACCCCTTCTGGAGTATCTTTCCGCTCTTGCAGGTATTGGGTAAGCGTTTGCGCAATCCCTTTTAACACCGCCTGCCGATCCTGTGGAATCTGCTCATATTGTTGTTCGAAGGCTTGAATTTTGGTAGCTAAAGCGTTTAATACCGTTGTCATCTTACATTTATCTAAGTCATCCTACTCCAGTTGGGAAATACGCCAGTAGGATACGGTTAAAAAATCACTGCAAGGTAAGTGGGTTAACGAATGACACAAATATTTTTTAGTGAACAGATTATGAACAAATCAATTTTGCTTAGAAAGGTAGCGTTCAAAATAGTAATAGAGCATCAAACCTACTTTTTGCTTAATGTGTAGCGCAACATCTACATATTCCTCCTTATCCATTTCATGAAACACAATTGGAGGATTGAGTGTGGTAGGTAAATTCACTTTTTTACCATCAATAAACAGCTCGATTTCAAGGGTATAGGTTTCAGCTGCTTCATCAAACTGAACCGTTCCTTTAAATTCACTATTTACGTCCTGATGCCCGCTCTCTTGTTTTTGGTAATTTCGAAAAAATCGGAACGGGTATTTTTGTACATCAATGTGTTGATTGGCCTTACTTTTTTGATGCATGACAATGGCATTACTTGTTAAGTCGGTGAGTTTTTCCAAATACTCCTTATTGAGTTCCACATTACTCGAAAACAACCGATCTATCGACAAAGTAATGCTATCTAATTTATTATTATGCGCTGTAATGGTAGAGCTGGTATTAAAAAAATACATGGCTAAAGGTTCTTTTAACCCTTCTTGCAATTCATAGGTTAACCCATGGGAATCTTTCTTCTTAATAAAAGCATCTATGATAAATGTCTTTCCAAAAATGGTGAGGTTCGATTTAGGATCATACAACTCAATTCGCAAGAAAAACTCCCCACCTTCAAAAGAATAAAAACGCGATTGCTTATTAATTTGCACTTTATCTAACAGTTTTCCTGAGCAGATAAAAGTTGCTTCTTGTGGATCAAAGTCTTGATAATTGGCATAAAATCGATAATCAAAATCTTGTTGAAAAGAGCGGAACACATTGCTGACTAAATCCGTAAGTTTCCGTCTATGATCTTGTAAAAATGCTTGGTTGACTTCGCTTTCTATTTTACTTACGGCAAAGACTTTATCGATGGCAATGCTTTTCTCGAACCCCACTAGCGCACTCGCATTACTCACATTCACTAGAAAAAAGGTCAGCCATAAAAAAATACATTGTTTCATTTTGGTTTGCATGTTGATCGTTTGTAAAGTGAACTTGTATCAGTAACGCCTAGCTCATCATTATTGTATGTTGACGCATAGTTTATCTTATTATTAAGCTATGGTGCGATAATTTGCATTGGCACACGAATTTCCTAATTTTCTCGTAAAAAGAAAGATGATTAGCAGCGCGCTACAACAACAAGCCCACTTTTTTGCCCAACTCACTCATCCAGCATTCGTGAATGGGAATTGGGAGAAAAGTAGGTATGGCAAAAGCACATCAGCCATACCTGTATTAAATGGCACATTCACACCTTTAGGTTTTGTTCCTCAACATAGCAATACTGTCAATCGAGCTACTCCAGCAGTTCTTGAGGAAGCAATGAGCTTGAGCCAAACTTGGGTAAATGCATTAAAGGAAGGGAATTGTTATCACGGTTTAGGTTCGGAAGGCGATTTGTACTGGTATCCAATTGTACTTCCAAAAACACAGTTTACAACTCCTACTGAAATTGCAACCGCATTTGGCGCTCAGCCCCCTCAAGAAGTTGCAGCTGCTTACCAAGCTAAATCCATTCGAAGTACCTATAGTCATCAAATCGAAGTAGAAGCAATAACCCAACGCGAAAATATTTTTTGGCCGAATTCGCATCAAGCACGTATGCAAGAGCATGCTCAAAGTTTCCATGCGTATTCCAAGGTAAGTGTGGAGATGAAACGTGAGTTAGATCAGATTCATTTGATTCAGTTTTATCCCGATTACATCGAATTTCCAGTGGCAATCATGGGTAAGCACAAAAAATATGGCATTCAAATGGGGCTGATCACCGCTGTGGTTTGGACTTAAAACAGAAAAGTCACCCCAAAAGGATGACGTTCTGCTAACCACATAATTTAAACTACAACAATCTAAAGTTCACTCAAACGAGTTTCTATAATTTCTTTCTTAAGAGCAATCAAGAAATTTCCATAGTTTGTTGATAATCAGTTGCCAAACCTTGTGCCATTACACTCAATAGATTAATTATCAACCACTTATGTAAATATTCTTCCGCGCATCTAA
>JBMYQA010000231.1:0-10092 GCA_049600855.1 Flammeovirgaceae bacterium
GCAATGAGCATGCTCATTCTTAAGTTACCAATGAGGTAATCGTTTCCTTTGATATAAATTAAGGTCGTTCCCGTAATTTTTGCTTCTAAACCTGTATCGGCCAAAATACTGGTTAGTCGGGGTTCTATTTCACTATACACTAAGGAGTCCAGCTTTTTAGAACCGATATCGGCAATTTTCATCGAAATACGAATGCTTTCTTCATGCTCATCAACAAAAGAGCTTACTAAACCTGAGCTATCTTGTTGATTTTTGAGAAATAGCAATACGTTATTTAACTCCCGCTTTGTTTGAGGATATTTAAACTTCTTCGGATTGCCATCCCAAAATGCCTGATTTGCCGCTTTGATAAACGATAATAAAGAAACTGGTCGGGTAGCAACCTCAATGGAATCGAGGTAATTCTGAATTTGATTTACCTTTTTCTGCACCGAACGTTTACGAATGCCTCGTTTCTTGCCGGTGTTAATCACAATCTCCAAGGGCATGACTCCCGAAAAGTTATTTTCAAAGAAGTACAAGTCTTGCTTGAGTTCTGACTTTTCAGGCAAATCGTCCATCATGTAAGTTAATGCTTCCACTTTTGTTGCGCCATAGAATGCAACTACTACAATTACAATAGTAACTCCATACACCACAGGTCGATATTTATTTACAATGATATCGAAGGCTTTAAGAATCGCATTAATTGGCTTAAACTCTAAGTGTCTGACATGTCTTCTTTTAGGATCGGGGAGGTAAGAGAATACTGCTGGAATGAATGTGATGCTGATGAAGAATGTACTTAAGATACTCACACTAGCCAACGTACCAAACTCTTTCATGATGGTGATGCTCGTGCTCGTCAATACGACAAAGCCAATGGCAGTAGTGGCGTTGGTAATTAGTGTTACTGCACCAATTTTGCGAATCACCATGCTGAGTGCCTTGGCTTTATTGCCGTGTGCCGCAAACTCTTGATGGTATTTATTGAGTAAATAGATGCAATTTGGAATACCAATCACTACTAAAATTGGTGGAAGTAGCCCAGTGAGCATCGTCATTTTATAACCAAACAGCACTAAAAAACCCATCGTCCAAACGACTACCATACCAATCACAATCAGTGAATAGAACATGGGTGAGAATGAACGGAAGAATAGGAATAAGATCAATGCAGTAATGGCCACCGAAATGGCTAAGAACATTTCTAATTCAGCTTTTACCTTTCCTGCTAAGACTGATCTTAGGTAGGGCAAACCTGCATAATGCAAAGTGATGCCCGTTTCTTCTTCAAAAACCTTCCCTCGCTCAATCAAATCATCGACCAACTGCAAACGCTTCTTAGAGTTGAGGTATTCATCATTCATCGACACCAAGAAAAGCATGGCACCATTTTCGGAGTTCACAAATTGATCTTCATAAAATTTGGTATCAAAGAAAATAGCGAGTAAGCTGTCTAAAGCTTCTTGCGAATCAGGAGCTTCTTTAAAAAGCGGTTCGGTTTCGAAGCGCTTTTCCTCCATATTTTTGATCAGTACAGGCAAATCATGAACGGAGATTACTTCTGTAATTCCTTCCATGCCAGCAAAGCTTTCTTTTAATGTTTGTAGTTTATTAAACTTCTCATATTCATAAATACTAGAATCTTTCATCCCAATAGCCATGATATTACCATCTTCTCCAAAAGTATTTTTGAAGCTTTGGTAGTAGATCATGTCAGGATCATCGGCTGGTACAACTTTGGCATAATCGTAGGCCATTTGTACGCCTCTTCCCAAATAGCCCATTACAGCGGTGATACTCAATAAGAGAAGAATGAGAAAAAGCCTATTTCGCAGAATAAAGTGGGAGAATTTCGTCCACATAGTTCGTATTTTTCAGTTGCTGTGGGAGGTCTTGAGTTCTTTCTGGTTGAGTTGACTTTCAATCCTAATTTTCAGATTCCCTACACAAATTCAATCAATTTCTTTTACTAAAGACAGCTTTTACCTCAATTGGTTTAAGCCATTTTATAGTTTTACATTTCTTTAACGGCAGGTAGTGTACCTATTTGATGATGAAGTTGTCTAACATTGACTTCTTTTAGCTACAAAAGTGCAAAGAACACTCACTCTACATTATTTTTCTTGAATTAACGCTGCTAGTTCTGTAAAATAATGACTCTGCTAATAAGGACTTCAATCTTATTACCTAGCTCTTGCTTTTTAAGTTCCTGTAGCACTGCAAAAATACAAATCTTCACTACAATGTAAGCGCAATCATCTTTAACAAGTGCTAAGCTTGTATGCTCAACATGTGAATGGCCGCAGCAGCTGCTTCTACGCCTTTATTTCCATATTGTCCACCTGCACGGTCTTGAGCCTGTTGTAACGTATCAGGAGTAAGCACTCCAAATATGACAGGTTTATTATATTTCAGGCTTACATCTGTAATGCCTTGAGCCACAGCCATACAAATAAAATCGAAATGTTTCGTTTCCCCTTGAATCACACAACCAATACAAATGACTGCTGCCACATCGTCTTCTTGAGCAGCCCATTGAGCAGCGAGTGTGAGTTCATAGGCTCCCGGTACCGTTCTCGTTTCAATCAGCGCTTCATTTGCTCCCTCTTTCACTAATGTTTCATAAGCCCCCTGATGTAAAGGGCCTGTAATGTCATCGTGATAAGCAGAAACTACCAATACAAACTTTTTTTGTGAGATATCAATTTGGGTGGGCGCATAATCGCTCAAATTCTTCAAAGCTGAAGCCATAGTAGATGCATTAAAGATTACTGGTTTCAAACAGGCGCAAAATTAGTAATTCTTTTGCTAGGAAGTAGTGCTTTTGTAGAAAGAGGTAAGAATTTTATGTAGAGTGTAGTTTTATGAGAACTTTTAATGAGCTTATCTAAAAGTTTACCTTCCATTTCAAGTCACCCAATTCTCATCAACTTGTACAAGCACAACAGCAGGAATAGTAATTATACTTATGGATAGCGCAAGCTAAATGGCATAAGAATAATTGCTGTTACATTTCACGAGTACTTTTTTGGGCGGGCAACCAAAATGGGCCTACTGCCAATAATAAAATCAGCACATTAAAAAAAACATTTGGGGCATTTCCCGAAGCTATAGAACCCAAACTATCCAAAAAAAACCACGCTAGAATACCAATTAATACGGTTCTGCGAACCATTTCAGGAGCTTTATCATACACCCAAACAGATAAACACCAAATCATGATACCCCATCCGAAGAGAAATCCTCCTGTTAAGGCAGATAAAAACCTTGTATCTGGCGAAGCATAAGTAGTGGAACCATCTAAGGGCCAACTCAAAAGGTCGAGGGTAAAACGAGCAGGTTCTAATGTTGATTCCATCGTACCCAAAAAGAAAACTGGTCCGAACGATCCCACTACAAAGGCCGTCACCTTTAACCAAAACTTGTGAAACGACTGTGTCATCACACCTTTTTGACTGCTAGTTTTTAATTTCATCACAGTATTATTTTTAAATCCATTAATAAAGCTTTAAAAGCTAGTGTTAGACTTCAAGATTAGTGATTACCTACATGAAGTGTTAGACGGTAGCGTCTAATCAAGAGCAGTCACAGTGTGAACTTATCATTTCTCCTGTTTGGTTAATAAAAAGTCAAAAACGTAAAACAAATACTAAACATCTAAAAACTTTACTGATTATACCGCTTTGCGGTGATGATATATTTTACTATTTGAAGTGGCAATCAAAAGATTATGCAACCAATTGTTATGATATACAAATCCATTTAACCTAGCCATAGGCGATTCAAGTTTAGGATTTTCTCTACACACCTTTGGAGCAGAAGGCGCAAAGTTATAAATCATTGCAAATGCCCTAAAGTTAAGCGTAGTCGCTTTGATTGTCGAATGAAACATTTGTGAATTATAAGCATGCCTGTCCATAGCTCTCATTAATCGGTCAAGCATATTAGAAGTTCTAAATGCTTGAGGGCTTTGAAAATGAGCAATCCACTTATCTTTTTTTAGACATAGCTTAAGAATATTATTTTTCATGGCCGAATCAGGCACATGTTTAGTAGTCCATTCTCTCAGCCTTCGAATCTGTTGTGCTAGTGATTTTACAGATTCAGCTCGATAGCAATCCCAGATTTTATCAGCTGCTAGCTCAAAGTAGCTTTGCAATTTTTTGGTTGCTCGATCACGCACTTTGATAAAAGCATGCAGAAAGCATTCAATCACCAAAATAGTAGGAAAGAGCGTTTTCCAAGCATTTTGAGTCGATTTCCAACCATCCGTATTCACACTACTAGGTTTATAATCAGTACAGTATTCCAATGCTTCTTGTTTGAATACTCCATAAGCATTTGTCAAGGATTTCTCATCTGCTCCACTACTTACTTCCATACCTATAAAGCATCCTTTTGCTACTGTGGTAGCTACATAAGCTTTCTTTCCTTTAATACGAATATGGTGTTCATCAGCAAGAATATCTTCGGGTAAATTACCTTTACTGACACTAGTTTGAACAATACTATAGCGACCTAAAAAAGCATATAGTCTGTACCACCACATAGCATTACGTCCAAAAACAACAGCTAGTGCCCAAAATGGGACGCCAAAGCGAAGTAAGAAAAGGCCATTGGAGGCATCTTGTGTCTTACCTCGTAAATAAGGTAATAAATAGCTTGGACGGATTCGATAGCTAATCCCTGATATGCTTATTTTACGCATCTGGATACCTGTTTTCTTCGATAAACGTGTTTTCCCATTCAAGCAATAACCTGTTGACATCTCTTCTGGAAATAAAGCAGGAAATTCCTGATAATATTGACTAATCATTTCATGAGCTTGCGTGGGATCATTCATGAAAGTTGAATAATCTGATTCTAAAATAGGAAGAACTATTGTCCGATTTTCATTACCTTTAAGTGCCATCAGTTTTGTTTGGAGTTTTGATTAGACACTTAAAGCTAAACATTATTGATGGCTTTTCTTTTTATCACCGCAATCCGTTATAATCAGAAACTTTAGTTAATTTAGTTAAGCGAACTTTAGATTTGTTCTGTTCACCTAATACAAACTTTATGAGAAAGATATTAGTTATTTTTTTATGTCTAGTGGTTTGCCAAGTGGCTTATGCACAGGGCAAACGTAAAAAGAAAGATTGGTTAGAAGACGCAGCCGTACCAACTGCGGTCATGAATGCCTATAAGGGTAAATTTGCGAATGCTTCAGACAGTAAATGGAGAAAAACCAAGAAAGGGAACTTCAAAGCGATCCATAAGGATAACGATAACAAAGTAGAAGTAACGTTTGCTCCTGATGGCACTTGGAAACACACCCGAACGAAACTCGGTAGCGCCAATATTCCTGCTTCCGTCTCTTCTTACATTAGTGGTAAGTATGCAGGGTTTGAAACCAAAAAAGTAGTGCTTCACGAAAACGCTGGTAAGGAAACTCGCTATTTGGCTCATCTGAAAAAAGGAGAAGAAAAAATGAAGCTGTGGTTTGACAAAGATGGTAAGTTTGAGAAAGTTAAAAAGCCTAAAAAGGGAAAAGGTGATGATGATGGTTCTGAAAAATAAATCCATTATTTAAGTCAAATTGGAAGGAAAGTCTAGTGGCTTTCCTTTTTTAATACGCTTTTTCTTGAAAGAGTGCTGGGGCAATCCCGCTGGTATTACTGCAAAAAAGAGCTTTAATTGAGCAATTTTTCACTCACCTTTGCTCGAAAAAACTAATGTTGGCCAAGCCCATAGCTCATTCAAAAGCCGATTATGTTAATAAGGCTTATTAATGATCATTCACATTATTTTGATCGAATAAATGGCCTTATATTTAAGGCAGTTTTGTTTGTAACCGTTGGCATATGCCATTTAAAAGTATCGTGAATGGACTGGCTTGATCAAGCGATATCATGCCTAGAGCAAGCACATTTTGCTCAGGCCTTAGTGTCTATTAATCAACATCTTACCAAAAACCCAACCGATCGAGATGCACAACTGCTTTCAGCACTCATTCACGAATCTTTAGAAAACTATGATACGGTATTTGAAATACTAAATCAGCTCCAACCAACAGAATCTGATGAAGCTGAGTATCAAGGAGTTTACTACACGATACTTGGCGAAACTTGCCATTACCGAGGATTATTTGAGGATGCTATATCCGCTTATAATCAACTGATTGAATTATTTCCTGAGGAAGCTTCGGGGTATATGCTCAAAGGAGATGCCTTTAAAGAAATGGGCAAACACCAAGATGCGAAACGTGTCTATTTAAAGGCCAGCCGATTAGCCGATGATCCTGAAGAAGCTTTTTATAACTTGGCACTCATTTATCGAGCAGAATTAAAGCTAGAAAAAGCCCAAAAGTATTGTAAAAAGGCACTGAGCTTGCTACCAGATGACGAAGATTATTTGCAATTACATGCTGATATTCAAGGCGCTCTAAAACTAAAAACACAAGTATAACACAGAAACTTGCCATCTTTTAACACTGTACTTCATACAAAAAACCAGTAGAACATTCATATAACATTGCATTGACAAAACAAGGCTTGGATAAATTTAACTAATGTACTCGTAATGTATGGGCAAACGCGATCAACTAGAAACGCACCCCTTATTTCCTAGTGGAGATTGGGAAGGTTTCTTTACCTATGAACTCGGACCACAAGCCGATAAGTACGAAATGGAGTTATTTCTCAACTTTAAGGCTGGTGTACTGAGTGGAGGCGGAGACGATGAGGTAGGCATTTTCTCATGGAGAGGCACCTACGATGTTCGTAAGTTAGTCTGTAGAATGGTAAAAGACTACCAAACTCATAAAGTCCAATATAAAGGAAATGTAGATGAAAATGGCATTTGGGGCACTTGGAAACTCGATTGGATGACAGGAGGCTTTCACATATGGCCAAAACTGGTTGCAAATTGAATAATCATCCGATACTCAAGAAGGTTTTAAAACACCTTCTTGAGTAATTTTTCTAAACGGTATTGCTTAATCTTGCTTGCCATCCCACTGCCAAAACTTGAGTTCAGCATCCTCGTTGGCACTCACAAATAGGTTTTCACTATAAAAAGCAATTTGGTTAGGCGCTTTCCCAAAAAAAGTTTTTAGCAGTTGCCCCGACTGATTCCATAACTTGATGGTATGATCAGCACTAGCTGTGAGGATATAGCCATTTTCGTGTTGCGCAAACCCAGTAAGTTTGTTGCGGTGCCCCTGAAATGCCATCACCTGCTTGCTTGTTCGCCAATCCCACTTCATGAGTGTATGATCTTCCCCTTCAAAAAATAAGTAACGATCTTTGTGCCCAAACTTGAGCATGGCCGAAGCATGAGGTGCTTCAATAATTTCCAATAGTTTTCCGTCTGCATTCCAAATATAAATGTGCTCTTTTTCATTAGCAGCAATGTATTTTCCATCTTCGGAAACCGCAATGGTTTGAAACTCATTCAGTATATGACTATTAGTTAACTGATGGACACATTGCTCGCTAAAATACGTTGTTTCATCTCCGTCTTTGCCTGCCTGATACGCTTGAAGCTTATTTAAACTCAATACCTGCAAGCTCTTTCCCTTATCAAAAACAATGATATTTTGTTTATTTGGAATGGCGATCTGCGTCGTATGCGAAAAATCAAACTTTTCCATCCAATCGGTCAAAAGCTGTTCTTTCTGATTCCAACGCCCTTTTAATGTGATTTGCCCGAGCGTAAAACCAGATGCATTGTTGTAGGCATACACCATCCATTTTCTTTTTTTGGAGCTTAACAGTTTAAAATAAGTGGGAGAAATCGAGAGGTTTTCCCCCAACTTTTCGGGGGAATATTCAATGGAACCATCAGCGCTTACCTCAAGTGTTGAAATCCCTTTTTTCTTCACAATGTACACTTTACCATCCGCTGCTGCGACTTCAAACTTAACGCCTTTACTTTCTGAAAGCTTAAAAGCAGTACTCGGCAAGGTTTTGATATTTCTCACGCGAATATCATTTGCTCCACTCGCAGATGCCAACAAACTTCCATCAGCACTAAAGCGAATGGCTTTCACCGTTTTAGTGTGAAAATAACTGATAATTCGAGATCCCGTTTTGGTATCTAATACAATTACCTGATTACTAGTTAAGGGATGAATGGCTAGTAATTTTCCATCAGGACTTAACAACAATTGTTCAATGACCGATTCCTCATCGTATTTTTGCCATGCAATGCTTTTGGTTGAGCCTTGGTAATGGCGTATAAATAGTTCATTATTTGCATAGTAAGCAAACTGATCTTGGTTTAAACTAAAACTTTGAATTCCTTTTATTGGAATTGTGGCTTTTAGCGACCAATCTGTAGCATTGATAATGGTCAGTTCATCTGTGGTGGAAATTCCAATCAATCCATTTTGCTCGACAATCTTTTGAACGGGGTGGTTGAATGGCCATCTAAGGTAAGCACTCGATTCATTTTCAGATAATTGAAATAAACCTTCAGCCGTTGCATAAATCACATCTCCCCCATTTAAACATCCTACAAATGAAATACTTTGCGGCAATAGTAAGGTTCGTAGGTTTTGTTTTTCGGTTAAGTCAAATACTTTCAAAATCGGCACATAGTCATTTACGCCCCATTCATCAATCATTTCTCCAGAAGCTTCGGGCTGTTGTACCAGACTATCTAACCATACTACCAAGTATTGTTGAGATGGAGAAACTGCGAGTTGCTTAAAAACAAACTCTCCTTCTTCTAATTCTTGAAATAACACTTCATGCTGTTCGGAAGGCAAATCCCATAAGGCTACTTCATGTACATTCATGCTAATGATGCCTTTACCCTGCTGATAGAATGAAAAATCGTGAACTTCTTGAGCGAGTTGAATCGAGTTGTAACGTGCCGCAGTACTTACATTTCCTACCTGATAAATGACCGAACTTGCCGCTACTAAGCGTTCCTCTTTAGGTAATTGAATGTATTGCTGCGAGTTAGATTCATGCACACTCCCATAGTCTTTATAAATATTCACCAAGGCGGCTGGTGGAAATAGTGTAATGCCCGTAGGAGGAGCGTAATCTAACTTCACATCGTATTGCCCCTCTATGGCTTCTTTAATGATGTATTGCTCTATACCGTATTGATTTTGTTTATTATCCGAAAAAAGACCTCCTATTTTTGTCAATTTATTTCCATAATAAGCCTTCTCATGTGTAGGTTCAATTACCCAAACATCCATGGGGAAATGCGTGCCCAACCATTCTACTACAATCCGTAAATCCAACACTTTCCCCTCTTTAATCACTTCAGGGATATCGTCAACAGCGAGTGGGTATTCACTGGTAATGATTAAGTGATTCAACTCGCTCATGAGAATAGCCTTTAACCCTACATAAGAGCTTCCCCAATTTCTTCGCAAAGCTTCTGCGAGTAAGTTCACTGCTTGTTGGTTATTGCCTAATGCCGTGTGGCAACGCGCTAAGTCTCGGTACGATTGCGGGTCATGTGGCCTAGCCTTAAATGCCTTTTGCAATAGCGGGAAGGCATATGCTGGCAAATTCATGCGCAACAAACTATGACTAATGTATCGAATCCAAGAAATGTTATCTTGCTCAATTTCGAGTAAATTGGATAACACCCTTAATGCCAGTTCTTTGTTCCCCTTTTCCCAAAACACTTGTGCAGCTTCTGCGTAAAATCCAGGCATCCAAAGGTATTTCTTTTTAAATGATAGGTATAAGGGATAGCGTTCCTTGTCTGTAGCTAATTGAAGCGCTTCCATGTCGGCTCTTGCCACATCCCACGGCAAAAAAATTAAGGTGGTTAAGGCTTTTGTTGCTGGCTTTCCTACAGCATCGGGCACAATGGTTAGTTCTTCTAATTGCTCTTTCTTAAATAAGGTTTGCTCCTTTAGTGAGGAATAGGTGCGATAGATGTCTTGCAGGTAAACACTATTGAGTTCGCCCAATTGGTAATCGGTAAAAAAGGTTCGTTGATACCACGTATGGTATTCTTGGGCAATAGAATCTAATAAAACGCCATATCGCAAGCTTTCTTTTTCTTCTTGTCGCTCAAGGTTTTTGAGGTATAGTCGATAAGCTAATGCAAGATCATTGGGAGGTGTGATTCCTGAACTCACGTAATCAT
>JBMYQA010000232.1:0-10032 GCA_049600855.1 Flammeovirgaceae bacterium
TAGTTAAATCGGTATCCAATGGAAAATTGGATTACTCGATTTGGAAGTTTTTCGTCGTTTTTCGCAGTATTACTCAAACCCAAATTGTATCTAAAATCTAAATCGATATTATTTGAGCTTACTCCAAAGCCAAGTCCGAAGGCAAAATCTAAGGTATTTAATTGATCGCTCACGTCAACGTCATCAAGTTTAGCGGAAGTAAGTAAGCCAAGTTGAGGCCCTGCTTGGAAGTTAAAGTCTGCTGTTGGATACCATTTTAATATAACTGGCAGATTCACATAGTTGTACTTCCCTGTTCCATCATTACTGACCTTCATTCCCTGAGCAGCATAGACCAATTCTGGTTGAATGGCAATTTTATCTGACGCTTTTAATATTGCATAAGGCCCTGCTAAAAAACCGAGTTTCAGTTCCCCATCTGGAGCGTCTACTCCCAACGTTGTTAGGCTCAGCCCTCCTTTGAAACCAAATTGTACATCCTGAGCAAAAGAACTACTACTTACCATTATCAACAAAAATATGCCTAAAATGCGTGCTAAACCTTTCATATACTTGAACCATTTATATCTTTTATATGAGATGATTATCAACTCTAACTCATCATATAATGCCTGAAGTTGTTAGAAGTAAACATTTTTATTAGACTTTTTCACAAAAAAAAAATAACCGTCCAGTAACCAGACGGCCATTTAAGGTTGTGTATGTGTAAAGTTGAAATAGGTACGAATTATTTTCTCCTGCTATAGTTTGGGGCTTCACGAGTAATTTGCACATCGTGCGGATGGCTTTCGTAAACACCAGCAGCAGTAATTTTGGTGAACTTGGC
The DNA here is from genome assembly GCA_049600855.1 of Flammeovirgaceae bacterium. Taxonomy (GTDB): domain Bacteria; phylum Bacteroidota; class Bacteroidia; order Cytophagales; family Flammeovirgaceae; genus JBMYQA01. Next base: position 827 of record JBMYQA010000232.1, read on the forward strand.
TCCTTGTAAGGCAGTAATATCTGCCGCACCACAATAACCCATTCCCGCCTTTAAGCCACCAATCATTTGATAAAGCACTTCTTCCACTCGCCCTTTGTAAGGAACACGGCCCGAAATGCCTTCAGGGACCAGCTTTTTCACATCATCTTCAGCATCTTGGAAATAGCGATCTTTTGATCCTTCCTCCATAGCTTCCACAGATCCCATACCTCGATATGATTTAAACTTACGTCCTTCATAAATAATCATCTCTCCCGGAGCTTCTTCCGTTCCAGCAAGTAATGAACCAATCATTACACAATTAGCTCCACCAGCAATAGCTTTTACCACATCGCCAGAAAAACGAATCCCTCCATCAGCAATTACAGGCACCCCCTTTTCTTTCAAGGCCTCCGCAGCTTGCATCACAGCACTTAGCTGAGGCACCCCTACTCCTGCAATAATACGCGTAGTACAAATACTACCAGGCCCAACGCCAACCTTCACGCAATCCGCTCCGGCTTCAGCTAATGCTAAAGCACCTTCAGCCGTTGCTACATTGCCTCCAACTACATCTAAATCGGGATATTGCTTCTTTGCTGTCCTTACCGCTTCTAATACCCCCTTAGAATGTCCATGCGCTGTATCAATGGCTACTACATCTACTCCTGCACTTTTTAATGCCTCAATGCGTTTTAGCATATCACCCGTTACGCCCACTGCAGCACCTACTCGTAAACGACCGTAAGAATCTTTACAAGCATTTGGACGGTTTCTATTTTTTAGGATGTCTTTATAAGTGATTAGTCCTATTAACCTGTAGCCTTCGTCAACAATGGGGAGCTTTTCTATCTTAAACTCCTGCAAAATATCTTCCGCTTCATCTAAGCTAATTCCTTCACGAGCGGTTATGAGGTTTTCTCGAGTCATTACATCTTCTACAGGAATTGATAAATCCTTCTGGAACCTTAGGTCTCTATTGGTCAATATACCAATTAATTTCCCCCCTGCATTCACTACGGGAATTCCCCCAATTTTATGTTCTCTCATCAAATTACTAGCCGTAGCTAGTGTTGCTTGAGGATCGAGCGTTATGGGGTCTAAGATCATCCCACTTTGGGATCTTTTTACTTTTCTTACTTGAGCTGCCTGACGCTCAATGCTCATATTTTTGTGGATAAATCCAATGCCACCTTGATGTGCCATAGCAATAGCCAATTCGGCTTCTGTTACAGTATCCATGGCCGCAGAGATGAGTGGAATATTCAATTGAATATTCTTGGTCAGGAACGTTTTCGAACTTGTATCACGGGGAAGAACCTCGGAATAAGCGGGCACCAGTAATACATCATCGTATGTTAGTGCCTCGTAGACTAACTTGGTAGGATTAAGTGTCATTTCGCAAACAAGAATTTTGAGGTTCTTTTGGAGCCCTCATTTGTTAAGCTTATTTGCCGAGCAAAATTAGGAGGAATTTTTTATATCTTTCGCAAAGATTTAGAAAAAAGTTTGCGGTAAATATTACATCACTGTACAATAAGCATCTCAACTTATTAACAATCAACCCTTTATGTGATTTATAACTTTTAAGAACAATGAAAAAACATCAACTTCTATTAGTAGCTGTTGGCATTTTGCTAGCGAGTTGTGTATCGAAGAAAGATTTTTTAGCAGAGCAAAAGGCAAAGCAACGTGCCCAAACTGAAATGGCTAAATTGCGCAAAGCGAATAGTGAACTACAACAACAACTCAAAGCGCTGCAGTCGGACACTACTCAACTTGGACAAAATGTACGTGAGTTAACAGCTAAAAACGACAATACATCCAACGATTTGAATGAGGCCAGAAAGCGCTATCAATCCTTATTGGAATCGAGTAAATTGAGTAATGATGAACTCAAAGCCAAACTCAATAAAAAAGAAGCTGAGTTGTTAGAAAAAGAAAAGGCACTTGCCGAGCGAGAAAAAGTAGTACAGGACTTGCGAGATGCCATCTCAAAAAAGGAACAAGTGACTCAAGGTTTATTGGATAAAGTAAATAAAGCCCTAATTGGCTTTGCTTCAGATGAATTGAAAGTAGAACGTAAAGGAGGAAAAATTTACGTTTCATTAGCTGAAAAACTCCTCTTTAAATCTGGAAGTGCAGATGTGGAGTCTAAAGGAAAAAGCGCATTGCAAAAGTTGGCTGAGGTACTCAATAAAAATACAGACATCGATATTCAAATTGAAGGGCATACTGACAATGTACCCATCAAAACGGCTAAATTTCAAGACAATTGGGATTTAAGTGTTATTCGTGCCACCTCTATTGTACGAGTGCTAACCTGGCAATATAAGGTTGATGCCAAGCGCGTAATTCCTGCAGGCAGAAGCTCACACTTCCCGATTGCTCCAAATGATACTGCTGAAGGCAAAGCCAAAAACAGACGCGTAGAGATCATCTTATCACCTAATTTGGATGAGTTGATGAAGTTGTTGGAGGCTCAAGGGTAAGTCAAATCAACTAAACGCACTAAGAATGCCTTGGAAGAAATGCTAAGAGGCTGTTTGAATTTTTTGTTTAGTGCTAAAAGTTCAGACAGTCTCTAAGGCTTTTTTGTTAAGATCAAATAGACACGTTCACCAAGCTTTTCAAAACCTAACTTTTCTGCAACTTTAATGGAAGCATAATTATCTTCTCCAGCGCTCCATGTTGGAATCAGTTGTGTATTTGTCTGTATATCTTGTAGCAGCATAGCACTTGCCGCAGTAGAATAGCCTTGATTCCGATAGCCTTCTTTAGTTTCCACCCCAATCTCTATATATTGAAGTGTATGTGTTGGCGCATAACTTAAACTGACCAATTGATTTTCAATCACAGCACCATATGCAAAGCCCTTGTCAATTGCATTCTCCATGAGTTGTGTATTGTCAAAGCCAAAGGCCGCTAATAAAGATTTATCTTCCGTTATTAACTTTCGAACTGCCTGATTTTCATATTTCCTCACTTGGTGGTTCAAGCCATAATACACATCTCCATATTCCCGAACAGCACACTTCCAATCGTTCTTTATTACCTTTAATAAGGGTTTAGCGAGCTCTTGGCTCACATTTATACATCTCCAGTCGTGTAAATTTTTCAGGATTTCCCATAAAATTATTGCATCCTCACCAAAACCAGTAGGCTCACCTGGATCTAATTTGGATTGAATCACATAATTTACCTGTTGCTCATCGAGGTAAATGTCGGCTAAATCATTTTCCAACAAATATTTAGGAATGGTTAAAAAATGGCTTTCTTCCAATTGACTCACAAAAGCCATTTTCTCTTGGTAGTTTAAGCGCAAGATGTTCATATCATTTTGGTTTTATGGGATTTCTAAAACCAATTTATGGTGAAGTGCTTTAAAAACAAAAAACCCTAGATCAAATGATCTAGGGCTATTGGAGTACCCAGGGCGGGACTTGAACCCGCACGACCGCAATGGTCACAGGATTTTAAGTCCTGCGTGTCTACCAATTCCACCACCTGGGCAACAAAAATTTTATTAAAAAAACCCTCACTACTGAGGGCTAAAATGAGCGAGAGACGAGATTCGAACTCGCGACCCCAACCTTGGCAAGGTTGTGCTCTACCAACTGAGCTACTCTCGCTGATAGCCTTTTTTCTGAAAGGCGATGCAAATATAGCTCCCTTATTTTAAACTACAATACTTCCACTTAATTTTTTATTAAAAATCTCGTAATCCCCCTGTATGAATAGCCATAATACGCGTGCCTCGCTCAAAGAAGTCTTTTTTTATCAAATCATAAATGCCAAAAAATAATTTTCCTGTATATACAAACTCTATGGCTAACAGATGTTTTTGCTGAAATGCTTCGATAAATAGTTCTAATTCGGGCTTCTTCTTCGCATAGCCGCCAAAATGATAACCTAACTTTAACTCCCAATTCGAATACACTGCTGTAATTCCATAATTACCCAATAGATTCTGAATGTCATCGTACATCCATGTTGCGCCCTTTAGCACAGGAATTCCTAAAATCTTTTTTTGTCCTTCTAATCCTGCAATTAAACCGGCCATAGTTCCTCCTGTGCCACATGCTGTACAGAGGTAATCATAGTCTGCGTTAATTTCCGCTACGAGTTCTGCACAACCTTGCACCGCATAGGAATTACTCCCGCCTTCTGGAATAAGGTAACAAGGCCCAAAGTCTGCCAATAATTTGGCTTTGACTTCTCCTTCGTTCTTTTTCCGATAGCGCTGCCGATCTAGGTAATGTAATTCCATCCCACATGTTTTGGCAAAAGCTAAAGTTTCATTTAAAGGATGATGTTCCTCTCCTCGAATAATACCTATCGTCTGAAAACCTGCTAACTTGCCTGCTACAGCTGTTGCTAAAATGTGATTCGAGTAGGCCCCTCCAAAAGTTAAAAGCTTCGTGTGCCCTTCCTTCTGCGCTTGTACTAAATTGTATTTCAACTTACGCCATTTATTTCCCGATACCTGAGGATGGATTAAATCTTCGCGCTTGACCATCAATTGTACGCCTTTTTCGTCAAATAAAGGATCGTACAATTCCTGTATCACTGAGTTGGAAACTTGAATGGGCTTAATTATTGGCATAAAAGTCAAGGGCTTGCAGATTTGTTGTACGCTATCGGTTCTTGTGGGATAGGTTCAGTATCAGATATTGGTTCTACCCTAATGAGGGTGAAGATAAGAAGCAAAGCAACTAAAAAGAATAGTGTGTATCACAAATAGATTTGCTTGAGCTGAACTAATTGATTCGTAATCTGTTTCATTTGATGAAGTACTTTAGTATTCATAAGTACTAAAGATACAAAAATTTAAGAAGCCTTATAAATGAGAGAAGCCTGCCCCAAAAGGACAAGCCTCACCATCTAAAGTCGAAAGTTTGAAGAAATCACGTTCTTCTAAAACTTTATGCGGATTGTATAGCATCTGATCAATTTGGAATCAATTTAAGTAGGTAATCACAATGAATGTAGCATGTTGACCGCCTGCTTAGTTTTTTATTCGATACGAAATTAATTGCTAAGTATCACGGAAATCTCACAGAAGCGTCAAGTTTCTGTAAAAAGGGCACAAAGAGTTTAACCCTCATTTGCTATAAGTCAACGGACTAACTAGTAGTCAGAGCTTAGAATACTTAATTTACACCATTGCTGGAAGCGAGAAATAGAACTTTGTGAATTTTTTGGGAATGCTCATCACTTGAATCTTAGATTGATGGATTTCTAGGATATTTTTTACAATGGCGAGCCCTAAACCTGTACTTCCTTTGGTTGGGCTTCCTTTATAGTATCGATCAAAAATATTGGGTAATTCCTCTTCGGGAATTCCTTCTCCAGTATTTTGGATTGCTACGGCCACTTGTGATTGATCTGGACTAGAAATGGACAATTCCACTTCCCCATGTTCCGGGGTATATTTGATCGCATTATCCATTAGGTTTTGAATTACACGTTCAATGAGCGATAAATCAGCCTGTACTAAAGGCACATTTTCTGGGAACTTCGTCTTGATTGATATCTGCTTTTTTTGTGCCAAAATTTGATATTTCTGACACGATAGAGCAAGCACTTCTGAAAGATTAAACTGCTCAAAATTGGGCTTAATTTGTCGCGCTTCTAATTTGGTTAATTCAAACAAATCTGACACTAACCGTTTCAGTTTCTCTGTACTATTTAAAATGGTTTTCAAGTATTTATTTACCTGTTCTTCAGAGAGCTTACCTTGCTTCATGTGTAAGGTTTCGATATAGCCTGAAATCACCGATATGGGTGTACGTAAATCATGGGAAACATTAGCAATGAGCTCCCTTCGCAAATGATCAACTTGTTTCAAATCCTCTATATTTTTGAGGATGGTATCTGCCATACTGTTGAAAGTAGACGATAACAGCTCCATCTCGCCTGAAGTCACATTTTCGACACGCGCATGCAAATCGCCTTCCTCAAACTTTTTAACGACATCTATGATTTTCCTGAGATTCTTTGTCAACAACCACAATGCCCATAAACCAATCAGTAAAGCTGCTAATAAGGTGAGGAAAAAAGAGGAAGTACCAACGCGTAATAAATAACTATTCCATAAAGAACTGGTGACATTGTCGTATTCTTCACTCGCTAATACAATGTAAACATAGCCCTGTAGCTGACCGTTTTCCTCGACTTTTGTTGCTGAAAATATCGTTTGTTCGTCAGGCTTTCGCGGATCATCGCCCACAATCAAGGTTTTGCGATCACTCGCTAAAAATTGATGAATTGGCGCAAGGTCCACCCGACTCAGTTTTACATTTTTTTTGAGTACTACATATTTCAAAATTTCACCCTCCGTATCTAATAAATAGACTTCTAAACTAGGATTCACCGCCATCATCGAATGCATGATATTCCCTACTGCTTCCTCATTCACTTTGCCGTTTATAAAAGGTTTTACCTCTTTCACTAAATGTTGAGCAACGTCACCATTTAGCCGTTGAGAAGTTTCTTGGTAATAGGTCTGCGCCGAAGTTGCTGTAATAAAAATATACGCTACTCCCAAGCAAATGAGCAGCGCCAGCAAGGCTGCTGAGATGCGCCAATACAGACTGTGAAATATGTTCTTCTTCATCGGGAATCTTTGTCGTTCTAATTTTGAATGTTCATGCTCGCTTTCATCCAGCATCTTTTAGTTTTTGGATACCTCATCACTAAAGCGGTACCCAACTCCCCAAGCAGTGAGGATAAATTTTGGTTTGGCTACATTGGGTTCTATTTTTGCGCGCAAGCGATTAATATGGGAATTTACGGTATGTTCATAACCTGAAAACTCGTATCCCCAAACTAAATTCAGCAACTCTTCGCGCGAATAGCTCCGTCCGGGGCGATTCGCCATCAGCACCAACAAATCGAATTCTTTAGGAGTTAAGTCAATCCGATTGCCACTCAATAATACTTTCCGCTTGTCCAAATCAATTTCCAATTCCTCAAACTTCATCGCCTTCTTTTGTACTCCTTGCTCATTTTGAGCACCTTTAGTCATTTCAGTTCTTCTAAAAATTGCTTTGACACGCGCTATAAATTCACGCACACTAAAAGGCTTCGTCAAATAATCATCGGCTCCTGTTTCCAACCCAAGCACCTTATCAATTTCTTCTGATTTTGCGGTTAACATCAAAATGGGGGTATGAATTTCTTTGGCTCGCAACTTTCTGCACACATCCATACCATCCATTTTAGGGAGCATCAAATCCAAAATAATTAGGTCGTAGTTGTTTTGTGAAGCAAGATCGTAACCCAGTTGGCCGTCCATAGCCTGATCTAAATCACAATCCAAATCTGAAATATGAATGGATAATAATTCGATGATATCGGGATCATCTTCAACAATCAGTACTTTCCGCATAGTATTTTCGCTAATTATAAATTCAAAGGTAATGCACAGGTATCACGATAATATCACAAAAAATACCCACACGTTTTCTAATTGAAAGTGTGGGTATTCCAATAAAGTTCCATCAAATCTTATCCTTGCTTGCGTTTTAGCACTAATTGTTCTTGCATTTTGCCAATTACGTCCGTGAAAAAACCTTTTAATGCTTCATAGTTTCGTGGCTTAATCTTACCGTGCTTCATAAATAGCGTAGTAGACACGTTTACTTCTCCTTCGGCTAAGGTGATTTTATAATCAAAGTACCCCATCTTATTAACCAACTCGATACGTTTATTTTCAGGCTTTTCTTCTACTTCATATCCTTCTGGAAGTTTGACAGTAACTGTTGTGATAAAACGTCTAGCAAAAGCAATTTCTACCGGATAATACCTTACTTCATTTTGAAAAGGATTCGTAGTCATTCCTTCCTGAAATAGGGGCACATACAAAATATCTGCATCTTCCTCTTCCATTTCCTCATTGCTAGATAGGCTACAGCTCATGGAAAGGGGTTGCTCTAAATTCGCTGCGTTTTTTACTTGAAATGAATCAATCGTAAACCCTTCTTTGAAGGCTGAAAATTTATCTCCTATATAAGCAGATTCACCTTTACGTTGCAACAATGCACGTTCTTCCACTTGATAAACGCCCTTATATTTTGCATTAATTTGATAACTGCGTTTACCTGATGCAGACAAATCAATGGTATACTGTAAAATGCTATTATTTTGTTTAGGCATGGGTAAGTTAACCCACTTTGGAGCAGTTTTATCCGCTCGGATTCCTAACACATTCATATCTTTTACAGGTAAAAACTGATACGATTGGTAAGGGATCGTCGCATCTAAGAAATAAGGCTTACCTGAGATGTCAACATGCGCAATTACATGATTAAACTGTGATAAAAATCGAGAGTCTCGATATACTTTTCCATGCCTTCTGGTGCTAATTAGTACAGGAGTAGCCTTTAATCCAGCTTCTTTCAGCATCGCTACCAAATATAAATTCAGCGGCCCGCTATCCAATTCTAAGCCTTTTGTTACCTTCTGCTTTTCATCTTTTCCAAAGAAAATCGAATGATCCCCACTCCATTTAAAATAGCGTTGACAATAGGCATACACCAATTTCATGCGCTCTTTAGCATCAGATACCCCTGATACCACTTGGGCAATGTTGTCTGAAAATTGTTTCTTATGCAAAAAAGGATGGTTAAAGCTTGCGTTTTCCCAAAGCTGTTCTTTTACAATTTGAGGCCAATCATTCAGTAATTTATGATAATTTTCTGTCGAACTACCACTGTAGCCATTCATCCCCGCATTTGCGGTTCGATAACCTGCTAATTGAAAACGTATCTTATTGGCATAATTCAGCGGATTAGCTACCATAGGTTCATTGCGTATTGGCGGTGTATTGGTCAGACTCCAATGAGAAATGGGGCTTGTTGTATTTCGATACTTTCGAATCACTTTATCTCCATCCATCATAAACCGAAAATCTAGGTTAGCAGGAATGCTAAGTAGCGAAAAACCACTGTATAGGGTTGGAATATCATTATGAAATAACCAATCATCTAGGTAAGTGATCTGGTCTGATCGAAGGGTGTAGGTATATTCAATGATTGATCCAACGGAAACATTAGGGATGGCAAAGCTTTTTGTGGTGTAATATTCATCTTCTTGCTTTTCAAAAATATCGCTTTTCGCAATTTTCGTTTTTACGATTTTACCATCTTCTAGGGTATAAGATTGGGCTTTAATGGCATTACAGGTATAATAATTTTTATAACTGTAATAAGGAATGGCTACTG